>NZ_JBQSYU010000005.1:0-173245 GCF_052379645.1 Arthrobacter sp. 179
GGGCCGGCACCCACCGGGTGGGGTCGGGCCCCGCCGTAGTTGCCTCCAGGGCCTAGCGGGGATCCTCGGCGAGGATCCCGGTGTCGTTGGCATTCGGGGTCTCCGTGCCGCGCAGCGATGCGCCGGCGGTTTCGACCATGTAACGCACGGCGATCAGACCCACGACCGCCGCAATCATCATGTAGACGGCCGGGAAGAGCACGAATCCGGTGCTGTCGATGACCGCCTCGTTGACAATGGCCGCGGTGCCACCGAGCAACGCAGTGGCCACGTTGTAGGTGATGGCGAAGCCGGCAAAGCGGACCTGGGAGGGGAACATCGCCGGGAAGGTGGCCGTGATCGTGGCCAGCTGCGGGAGGTACAACAGACCCAGTACCGCGAAGCCGATGATGGCCAGCCCGAAGTTCTGGCCGATGAGCCAGAACATCGGTACCGGGAAGATGATCAGACCGAGGGTGGAGGCATACCACATGGGCTTGCGACCCACCTTGTCGGAGAGGCCGCCAACGAACGGGATGACGCACATCATGGCCACCTCACCGAGGATGATGACGATCAGCGCCTGATTCGAATCCATTCCCAGCTGGCTTTCCAAATAGGTGGGCATGTAGGTGATCAAGGTGTAGTTCACCATGTTCAGGCAGGAGACCATGCCGAACATGACCAACATCGGGCGCCAGTATTGGGTGATCACGGCCTTGAGGCTGCCGCCCTCCTCCACCCCGCCGGTCTCCTCGAGCTCTTGGAACACCGGGGTGTCTTCGAGCTTATTACGCAGGTACAAACCGACCAGGCCCATCGGGAGGGCCAGCATGAACGGGATCCGCCAGCCCCAGGAATCCATGGCCGCCTCGGGAAGCACCAGTTGGAAAAGCAACATGACGGCAGCACCGAGGGCGAAGCCGCCCAGTGTGCCGAACTCCAGGAAGGAGCCGAAGAAACCGCGCTTCTTGTCCGGGGCGTATTCGGCCATGAAGGTCGCCGCGCCGCCGTACTCGCCGCCGGTGGAGAAACCCTGCACCAGGCGCAGCAGGATCAGCAGGATCGGAGCCAGGATCCCGACCATGTCGAACGTCGGGAGCACGCCGATGAGGAACGTGGCCCCGGACATCATGAGGATGGTCAGGGTCAGGACGGTTTTGCGTCCGAGCTTGTCGCCCAGCGGGCCCCAGATGATTCCACCCAGGGGGCGCACTACGAACGAGACGGCGAAGGTGGCCAACGCCAGGATCGTTCCGTACTCCCCGGGAAAGAAATGAGCGGTGATGTAGGTCACCGCCACCGCATATACGCCGTAGTCGAACCATTCGGTCAGGTTGCCCATGGCTGAAGCCGCGGTGGCCTTGTGGATCATCGAGCGTCCCTCGGCGGTGTCAAGATCCGGGCCGATGTCCTCGGAGTAGTCGATGGGGGCCTGCGCGGTGGCGTCGGGGGTGCCCTCCGTCGAGGGGGAGTCTGTGCTGTCGTTCGGTGGCATGGGTGCCTCCCAAAATTCTTCAGCTTTCGTCGACAGGGGCCGGTTCTGAGCGCCCAGGGCGGAGGGCCGGCGACGGTCCACGATCCGGTGTCGAGCATCGGAGTCTGTCAAAGGCATCCATATTACCGGCAGGTATAAAAGCGGTCAATTTCGTCATCAGGCCGGGGTGAGTTGACCGGTGGGATGCGGGGTGGGAATCTCTTAGTGAACGATTGGTCGGTAATTGTGTCCCGAGACGCATTCCACGGCCGGCAAAGATGCCTGAACAGAGGCCAACCGAAGAGGGGTTTTCATGTCCGAAGCATTCCTGGTGGGCGGAGCCCGCACTCCGGTCGGTCGTTATGGCGGGGCCCTGGCCTCCGTGCGTCCCGATGACCTGGCGGCGTTGACCGTCCGGGCCGCCGTCGAACGGGCCGGAGTCGATCCGGAGCTGGTGGACGAGGTCATCTTCGGCAACGCCAACGGGGCCGGGGAGGAGAACCGGAACATCGCCCGCATGGCCTGGCTGCTGGCCGGGTACCCCGATTCGGTCCCGGGGATCACCGTGAACCGGCTGTGCGCCTCGGGGATGTCCGCCATCACGATGGCCAGCCACATGATCAAGGCGGGGGCCGCCGACATCGTCGTCGCCGGTGGGGTCGAATCGATGTCCCGCGCCCCGTGGGTGATGGAGAAGCCCTCCAAGGCCTTCGCGAAGCCCGGCGCCACCTACGACACCTCGATCGGCTGGCGGTTCCCCAACCCGGCCTTCCTCTCCGGGGAGCTCTCCCGCGACGGGAAGACCACCTTCTCCATGCCCGAGACCGCCGAAGAGGTCGCCCGCGTCTTCGGCACCTCACGGGAGGATTGCGACGCCTTCGCCGTACGCTCCCACGAACGCGCCCTGGCAGCCATCGCCGCCGGCCGCTTCGCCGAGGAGATCGTTCCGGTCACCGTGACCGGGCGTAAGGGCGCCCGGACCATCGTCGATACCGATGAGGGGCCGCGCGCCGGGACCACCATGGAGGTCCTGTCCGGACTGCGCCCGGTGGTCAAGGGCGGTTCGGTCGTCACCGCAGGCAACGCCTCGACGCTCAACGACGGCGCCTCGGCGATCATCGTCGCCTCCGAGGCGGCCATCGAGAAATACGGGTTGACCCCGCGCGCCCGCATCCTCGACGGGGCCTCGGCCGGGGTGGCCCCGGAAATCATGGGGATGGGCCCGGTCCCCTCCTCCAGGAAGGTCCTCGAACGCACCGGGCATACCGTGGACGAGCTCGCCGCCGTGGAACTCAACGAGGCCTTCTCCTCCCAGTCCCTGGCCTCCATGCGCGAACTCGGCCTGGACCCCGACATCGTCAACAACGACGGCGGCGCCATCTCGCTGGGCCACCCCTTGGGCTCCTCCGGCTCCCGCATCGCCCTGACCTTGCTGGGCCGGCTGGACCGTGAAGCCTCCGCAGGGAACAAATTGGGACTGGCGACCATGTGCGTGGGCGTCGGCCAGGGAGCAGCCCTGCTCGTCGAGGGGGTCTAGTGGTGAGTGCACAAGACCTGGGTCCCCAGGAGCAGCACGACGGCGCAGCCGGGCTCGACGCCGCGGGCTTCGCCACGCTGATCGTCACCGAGGCAGCCGACCGGATCACCGTCCGGCTGCACCGCCCGGAGGTCCGCAACGCCATCGACCAGACGATGGTCGATGAACTCCATGCGGTCTGCAGCCATCTGGAGGCCTCCCCGAAGATCCTCATCCTTTCGGGGACCCCCTCGGATCCGGAGACCGGGGCCAAGGGCATCTTCGCCTCCGGCGCCGATATCGCCCAATTGCGCCAACGCCGCCGCGAAGACGCCCTGGCCGGGATCAACTCCTCGCTCTTCGAGCGGATCGCCCGGTTGCCGATGCCCGTCATTGCCGCCCTGGACGGTTACGCGCTCGGTGGGGGTGCCGAGCTGGCCTACGCCGCCGACTTCAGGATCGGCACCGAGGCCCTGCGGATGGGCAACCCCGAAACGAATCTGGGCATCATGGCAGCCGCCGGGGCCACCTGGCGGTTGAAGGAGCTCGTCGGGGAGCCGATGGCCAAACAGATCCTGCTCGCCGGGAAGGTGCTCACCGGAGAGGACTGCCTGAAGGTGGGTTTGATCGGCGAACTGGTCGGCTCGGCCGAACTGGGCGGTGCCGCCGAGGCGCTGGCGGACCGGATCGGCGCCCAGGACCCATTGGCGGTCAGGGTCACCAAGGCCGTGTTCCACACCCCGCGGGAAGCCCACCCGGTGATCGACACCCTGGCCCAGTCGATGCTCTTTGAGTCAGAAGCCAAATTCGACCGCATGCAGGCATTCCTCGACAGGAAGAAGAAGTAACGATGACCCCCAGCACCCCGGAAAAGAACACCGCCGTCCCGAGCGAGGCCGACGCCTCGACGTCCCTGCCCACCCGGGTCGGGGTCCTGGGCGGGGGCCGCATGGGCGCCGGCATCGCCCATGGCTTCCTCATCAAGGGAGCCGACGTGCTCATCGTCGAACGCGACGCACCCAGTGCCGAAGCCGCCCGGGAACGGGTCGCCACGGCCGTGGGCAAATCCATCGACCGCGGCCTGGCGGGAGCCGTCGAGGACCATCTGGCCCACCTGACGGTGAGCACCGACTACGCCGACTTCGGGGACCGCGAACTGGTCGTCGAAGCCGTCCCGGAGATCTGGGACCTGAAGGTCTCCTCGCTGCAGGCGGTAGAAGCCGAGCTGGGCTCCGAGGCCGTCTTGGCCTCGAACACCTCCTCGCTGTCCATGAGCGGCCTGGCCGGTCATCTGGCCCGTCCCGGGAGCTTCCTGGGGCTGCACTTCTTCAACCCGGTCCCGGCCTCGACCCTGCTCGAAGTCGTCATCGCCGAGCAGACCGCGCCGGCCCTGGTGGAGAAGGCCCGCGGCTGGGTGGCCGGTCTGGGCAAGACCGCCGTCGTCGTCAACGACGCCCCCGGCTTCGCCTCCTCCCGGCTGGGGGTCATGCTCGCCGTGGAGGCGATGCGCATGCTCGAGGAGGGCGTTGCCTCCGCCGAGGACATCGACAACGCCATGGTGCTCGGCTATAAACACCCCACCGGCCCGTTGAAGACCACGGACCTCGTGGGGCTGGACGTGCGGCTGGGGATCGCCGAATACCTGGCCGAGCAGCTCGGTGAACGCTTCGCCCCGCCGGCGATCCTGCGCCGGAAGGTCGAACGCGGGGACCTGGGCCGCAAAACCGGGCAGGGCTTCTACGACTGGAGCTGATCCGTGGGGCCCCTCCTGCCGGCGATGGGGGCGCATGGCAGGATGGGCCCATGAACGAGGTGAACTGGGAAGGCGCCGTCAACGCGCGGCGCGTGGCAGGACGGCTCTACCGGATGGGCCGCAGCGAATGGCTCACCGAACGCGGGTGGGCCCAGGCCCATGACGAAGGCATCCGCACGGTCATCGACCTGCGCAATGCCGACGAGCGTCGACGTCGGCCCACCGACCCCGCGGTCGAGCCCGGGGCGCTGGCGGGGATCACCGTGCTGCATTGCCCCACCGAGGACCAGGCCCATGAGGAATTCATGGCCGCGGCCGCCTCGGCAGACACCCCGTACCTCAGCGATCCGCGCTACTACCCGGCGAACCTGGAGCACTTCCCCCGGCTGGTGGCCGGCGTCTTCCGTGCCCTGGCGGCGGCCCGGGGCTCCGTCGTCGTGCATTGTTCCGCCGGCCGGGACCGGACGGGAATGATCATCTCCATGGCGCTGGCCCTGGTCGGCAGGCAGGATCTGATTCCCGGCCAATACGATGCCGGAGCGCGCGGAATCAACGAATGGCACCGGATCAGCCCGGTCAAACACCCCTATGAACGGCATTTGAGCGAGGAAGAGCTGGCCCCGGTCATTGCCGGACGCCAGCAGTCACTGGCCGAATTCGTCGACGGGATCGACGTCGAGGCCTTTCTGCTCGGGCAGGGGCTGACGGTCGCCGAGATCGATGCGGTGCGGGAACTGCTCGCGGGCTCCCGGGCCTGACCGCTGCCGGTCGGGGATCGGCGGGAGGACACATATCGTCCGATCCAACGATTTTTCGAATTCGACTTGCCAGAACCCGGGCCGGGGGAGTTGGCTGGTTGGCATGGCAAAAATCCTCGTCCTCGGTGGTACCCAGTGGCTGGGCCGAACCCTTGCGCTGCAGGCCGTCGAGGACGGGCACGATGTCGGGTGCTTGGCCCGTGGCAGTTCGGACGGCTTCCCCGAGGGGGTCCGCGAATTCCGGGTCGATCGTGAGGTCGAGGACGCCTACGCGGGGGCCGCGGCCGAACCCTGGGACCTCGTGGTGGAACTGACCTGCCGGCCCGCCCACGCCAAGGCGGCGGTGGAAGCCTTGTCCCCGCAAGCCGGACACTGGGTCTTCGTCTCCTCTTGCTCCGCCTACGCCGTCCACTCCCGGGCGGGGGCCGCCGAGGCCTCGAAGCTCCTGGTGGCCCAGGACTCCAGCCTGGGTTACAGCGACGAGAAGTTCGGCGAAGCCAAGGCCGGTTGCGAATGGCTCACCGTTGCCTCCCGTGGCAATGCGGCACTGCTGGTCCGTCCGGGACTGATCGGTGGCCCCGGGGACCCCACCGGCCGGTCCACCTACTGGCCCCTGCGGTTCGCCCGCGGGCAGGAGCCGGTCCTCGTCCCCGACGACGACGGCGAGGCCCGCTATGTCCAGATCGTCGACGTCCGCGATCTGGCGGCCTTCATCCTGCGCGCCGGGCTCGAGGCCCGCAACGGACCGGTCAATGTCGTCGGTGCCGAGATGCCGCTGGGTGACGTGATCGCCAGCGCCCAGAGTGCCGCGGGATACAGTGCCGCCGTCGTGCCCTACCCGTTGCACCGGATGCCGGACGACGCCGTCGCCCCCTGGTCGGGCCCCCGCTCGCTCCCGCTGATCCTGCCCGCCGGGACCGAATTCGCCGGCTTCGCCCGCCGGTCGGATCGCAGGGCCCTGAAGTGGGGGCTGGTGCGCCGTCCGTTGGCCGAGACGTTCTCCGATATCATCGCCGCGCACGACCCCACCGAGGAGCTGCGCTCGGGACTGAGCGCGGATCACGAGGCGGAGCTGATCAACCGACTGGGCTGAGTTGAATCATCGTCAGGTCCAGGCGGCGGCCAAAAGGTCGGCGAGCAACTCCTCGGGATCCTGGTCGAGTCCCCGGCTGGTGAACCAGGAGCAGACGTTCCGGCAATCCCTGGCCAGCAGATCGGCGCCCAGCGGGTTCGCGGCCAGATCGACCAGTTGTGGCAGGTCGATGATCACCAACCGGTTTCCGGAGACCAGGATGTTGTATGGGGAGAGGTCTCCATGGGCGTATCCCAGCGAGGCGAACCCGCCCATGGCCTCGACGAGCTGGTCGAAAAAGGACTGGAGCACAGGCCGCGTCGGCCGCAATTGCTGCAGTCTGGGGGCTGCGGCGTCGGGATGGTCGGGGTCGGTGATGAATTCCATGAGGATCTCGGTGCCATCCACCTGCACGGGGTAGGGGACCGGGATCCCGGCTTCGTGGGCCCGGACCAGGAAGTTCCATTCGGCGGCGGCCCACTGGGCCGCCTCGACCTGGCGGCCATAGGAGGAACCGTTCTTCAGTGCCCGCGCATCCCGGCTGCGCCGTACCGTGCGCCCCTCGGTATAGATGGTGGAGCGGCGGAAGGCGCGCTGTTCGGGGGGCCGGTACCTCTTGGCGGCCAGTAGGGACCGGCGGGTGTCGGTGGCGCGTTCGAGCAGGAAGACGTCTGCTTCCTTGCCGGTTTTCAGGATCCCGAGTTCGGTGTCGATGGCCCCGGCGTCCTCGATGATGAACCCCGGGCGGGGCGTGGGGCCGCGCATCAGTCGTTCCACGTTGTTCCAGGTGGACCAGCGTTGATTGGCGGCCAGGGAATCGTCGAGCATGTTCCATCCCGCGGGGCGTTCCTCGCCGGTGCCGTGTCCGGACGTCGCGGGCGTCAGTTTTTGGAAGGTGGTTTCCGGATCAGTAGCGGAATTCGAAGTCATGTAGGTGGTGGCTCCCGGGGAGGTGGTCGATGGAGGTCGGGGCGTGTGGGGCAACAAGGGTCGTCATGGCGGCCTCCCGGGAGTCGGTGATGGGCGGGACCCTGAGTCAACAACAGTGATCGAGGAAAGTCAATCACCTTCGGATCGACCGCGCCCCACTGGCCGTCATGTAGGCTGGGCCTCAAATACCGACCGATCGTTCAGGAAGGACTTGTCGACGATGACAACGCAGACCCCCGAGCTGGTACCCAGCTATATCCAGGACTCCTGGTGGACTCCCGAGGGCACTGACGGGGCCACGACGGTCCTGGACGCGAACACCGGCCAACAGCTGGCCCTGGTGAGCGCTGCTGGTCTCGATCTGGCCGAGGCCGTGGACCACGGCCGCTCCGTGGGGCACCGTGAGCTCGGGAAGCTGACGTTGCACGAGCGGGCCCTGCGGGTCAAGGAGATGGCCCAGTACCTCAACGAACGCCGCGAGGAACTCTACGACGTCTCCTACCGGACCGGCGCCACCAAGGTCGACAACATGGTCGATATCGACGGCGGAATCGGGGCCCTGTTCATCCTGTCCTCCAAGGGCCGTCGTGAGATGCCCAACTCCAACGTCGTCCAGGACGGCCCCGCCGAGCCGCTATCCCGTGACGGTTCGTTCCTCGGGGGCCATATCTTCACCCGCATCCCCGGGGTCGCCGCACAGATCAATGCCTTCAACTTCCCGGTCTGGGGCATGTTGGAGAAGTTTGCCCCCGCCTTCATCGCCGGTGTCCCCACCCTCGTCAAGCCCGCCACCCCGACCGGATACCTCTCCGAGGCCGTCGTGCGGATGCTGGTCGAATCCGGACTCCTGCCCGCCGGCTCCCTGCAACTGGTCTCCGGCTCCGCCCGCACCCTGCTGGACGTGCTCGACTACCGGGACATGGTCTCCTTCACCGGTTCGGCCTCGACCGCGGACGCCCTGAAATCCCATCCGAACGTCGTCTCCGGCGGCATCCGCTTCACCGCCGAAACGGACTCCCTCAACGCCGCGATCCTCGGCCCCGACGCAGTGGCCGGCACCCCCGAGTTCGAGGCCTTCATCAAATCCGTCACCACCGAGATGACTGTCAAGGCCGGCCAGAAGTGCACCGCCATCCGCCGCGCCATCGTCCCGGCGGGACTCGAAGACGACGTCGTGGCCGCCATCGGCGCCCGACTGACCCAGCGGGTGGTCGTGGGGGATCCGCGGGCCGAGGGGGTCACCATGGGGGCCCTGGCGTCGCTGGACCAACTGCGCGATGTCCGCGGCGCGGTCCAGGACATGCTGGCTGCCGGCGGCGAGATCGCCTACGGCACGTTGGATGCCCCCGTGGTCAGAACCGCTTCGGGGGAGGAACACGAGGTCGCCGAGGGCGCGTTCATGTCCCCTCTGCTGTTGACCTGGGCCGATGCGAAGGCGGAAGCAGTCCACTCGCTGGAGGCCTTCGGCCCGGTGGCCAGCGTGCTGGGCTACACGGACCTGGACGAGGCAGTGGAGCTCGCCGCCCGCGGCAGCGGCTCGCTGGTGGCCACGGTGTGCACCAACGACGGGGACGTTGCCCGTGACCTGACCATCGGGATCGCCGGCCACCATGGCCGGATCCACATCCTCAACCGCGAGACCGCCCGCACCTCCACCGGTCACGGGTCCCCGGTCCCGCATCTGGTCCATGGCGGGCCGGGCCGCGCCGGCGGCGGCGAGGAACTCGGCGGCGTCCGGTCCATCAAGCACCACATGCAGCGCTCCGCCATCCAGGGCTCCCCGAACCTGCTGACCGCCGTCACCGGCGTCTGGCATGCCGGAGCAGACCGGGTCATCGCCGGGGCCCCCGAATTCGGGGCCGTGGAAGGAGCCATCCACCCGTTCCGCAAATCATTGGCCGAGTTGCGGATCGGCGACGCCTTCGCCTCCCCGTTGCGTGAAGTCACCCTGGACGAGATCACCGCCTTCGCGAACACGACCGGCGATACCTTCTACGCCCATACCGATCAGGAGGCGGCGGCGGCCAACCCGTTCTTCCCCGGGGTCGTCGCCCACGGGTATCTGCTGGTGTCCTGGGCGGCGGGGCTCTTCGTCCAGCCGGCCCCGGGGCCGGTGCTGGCCAACTACGGGTTGGAGAACCTGCGGTTCATCACCCCCGTTCCGGCCGGGGACCGGGTCCGGGTCACGCTCACCGCCAAGCGGATCACCCCTCGGGTCACCGACGAGTATGGAGAGGTCGCCTGGGACGCCATCATCCACAACCAGGACGATGAGATCGTGGCGACCTATGACGTGCTGACCCTGGTGGAGAAGGAAGACACCATCTACCGGGACTGGTCGACGCGCGACTGAGGCCTCCGGGAACCTGCCGGCGGCGAGTGCCGCTGGCAGCTCATCCCAGATCCACCATCCGGTATCCCATCCCCCTGACGGTCTCGAAGCGTTCGGCGCCGAGCTTATTGCGCAGATACCTCACGTAGACGTCCACGATGTTCGATCCCGGATCGAAGTCGTAGCCCCAGACCCGGGAGAGCAGCTGTTCCCGGCTGAGGACCTGGCCCGGGTTGCGCAGGAACGTCTCGGCCAAGGCGAACTCGCGGGCCGACAGGTCGACTTCCCGGCCCTGGAGCAGGGCCCGGCGGCCCCGGCAATCCATCTCCAGGTCGCCATTGCTCAGCAGGGCGGGATCCGAGGTGCTGTTTTCGGGTTTCAAACGCAACCGCAGCCGGGCCAGCAATTCCTCGAAATGGAAGGGCTTGGCCATGTAGTCGTCCGCTCCGCTTTGCAGGCCGGTCACCGTGTCGTCGATGCTGCTGCGGGCGGTGAGGATGATCACCGGGGTCTGCAACCCGAAGGCCCGCAGGCGTTTGAGGACCTCGTATCCGTCGAGATCGGGCAGACCAAGATCCAGGATGATGGCCTCGAATTCCCCGTCGGTGGCCAACCGCAGACCTGCTTCGCCGGTATCGGCGACGCTGGGTTGCAAGCCCGCCGCCTTCAGGCCCTTGGCGACGAAGGATGAAATGCGCTGCTCATCTTCGATGATCAGGATCCGGCTCATGTCCGGTGTTCTCCTCTTGGACGGGAAGTGTGAGGGTGAAGATCGAACCGCGCCCCGGGGCGGAGTCCACTTCGACAATACCCCCGTGGGCGGCGGCAATGGCCGAAACGATGTTCAGGCCGAGCCCCGAGCCGAAGCTCCGGGTGCTGTTGCGGCCCCGGCCGAACCTCTCGAAGATCCGCTGCTGGTCGGTGGGCTCGATCCCCGTTCCCTGGTCGCGAACCCACAGCCGCAGCCGGTCGGTCCCGGGTCCGCCGACGGGACCGCCGTCGCGGATGATGGCCGAGCCGAGGCCGATCGCCGTCCCGGTGCCACTGAACTTCACGGCGTTGGCTGCCAGCTGCAGCACGGCCTGGGTCAAGCGCCGGGGGTCCACGGCGACGGACACGTCGGCGCGCTGGTCCACCTGCCAGTTCCGGTCACCGAGGCCGCGGGCCTTGTCCAGGAGCTCATCGAGCCAGGGACCCAGTTCCACGGGCCGGGGAACCACGAAATCGGGGCCATCCGATTTCGCCAGCGTGACCAGGTCGTCGATGAGCAGTGACATGCGGTCGAGTTCATCCACCGCGATGTCCCGGGACTGCATGACGTCCTGGGGGTCGTGGTCGTCCATCAGTTCCAGATGGCCCCGGATGATCGTCACCGGGGTGCGCAACTCGTGCCCGACGTCGTTGAGTAGTTGCCGTTGGGAGGTCAGTGCGGTTTCGAGCCGATCGAGCATGGCGTTGATGGTGAGGGTCAGATCGGCGAACTCGTCGTTCCCCACGGTATCGATGCGTTGGGAGAGATCGTTTTCCGAGATCTGCACGGCGGTCTCACGCAGGAGCCTGACCGGTAGGAGCATCCGTCCGACCATCAGCCAGCTGGCGATGCCCGCCAGGACCGTGACGCCGGCACCGACGGCGATGAAGAATTCGAAGCCGCGATCCAGGGCCCTGACCTCGGCGCCGTAGTCGTAGGCCAGCACGAGTCGGGCCGGTTCCTGGTCGGCGGCCAGCTGGACCGGGACGATCACGGCCCGGTAGGTGGTGGTGGAGGTCGTGACTGAGCTGAGGGCGATCCGGTGCGGTGGGCCGGTGGTCGCCGCCCAGTCCACGAATTCCTCGTCGTTCTCCAACCGGAGGTCGACCGTTTCGGGGGCCGTCCATTGCAGGTTCCCCTGGCTGAAGCTGACCATGCCCTCGGTGCGGGCCGGCAACGTCCGTTGCATGGCGATGTAGAGCAGGTCGTTCGCCTCGGTGAAGGCCTTGCCGGTTTCGGTATCCAGGCCCTGGGCCGCGAGGACCTGGAACTCACCGACGGTCCGGCGCAGGGAATCATCGATCCGGTCGTTCAGGGCCGACCGTTGCAGCAGATAGATCGTTGCCCCGGCGACCACCAGGGTGATGGTCACGATGGCGATCATCCCGATGAGGACGCGGGATCTGACCGACCAGCCCCCACGGGCCGGGCTAATCCTCCTCATCGTCATCATCCTCGTCGTCATCGTCATCGTCATCATCGTCATCATCGTCATCATCGTCGTCATCGTCGTCCGCGGGGGACGGGGGAAGCGGCGCGACGGGGGCCTTGGTCTGGGGCGGGACGCGCGTCTTCGCCGGGGCTGCCGGTGCGCTGGAGGGACTCGCCTCCGCGGAGGAGGAGTCGGCGGGCGGGGAGGAAGCCGGCGACGATACGGGCCATTCGGTCGCGTTGATCGGCGGACTATAGGAGGCCTTGTCGCCGGAGCCGGGGGCGTTCAGGTTCCCCGGCAGTGCCGGCAGCGTTCCGTTGTCGACGACGAGGCCGGGGCCCACATCCTGATCGTGCGGGGTGGTCAGCGCCCGGGCAGCAGCAAAGGCGCCGACCACCATCGCCAGCAGAATCACGATGGCGGCGGTCAGATTCACGAACCGTCTCATGCCCCTAGTGTTCCTCCTTCGGATGAGCCGCAGATGAGAGGCTTCCTAGTATGCCTTGACGCGTTGCTCGACGATGAGATGGATCAGGGCGAAGCGTCCCTCGTCGTCGATCGCGGCCAGTGCCGCCTGAAGCGCCGCGGGGATCTCGTCGTCGTCCTGGACGCGGATGCCGAATCCGCCGAAGGCGGTGGCCAGTTCCTGGCCGTTCATGAGGAACTCCCCGTCCCCGGCGATGCTCACCACGCGACGGCCGGGGTGGGCGAGGGAGGCGGCGACGGCCGAAGGGATGGAATAGCCCATCGACCCGTTGCGGGCGCTGATCATGGAGGCATAGCCGTTGGTGGGGAAGTAGCGGTGTGCCCAGTTGGTGTGTTCCCCGGCGCCGAAGGTGACCATGGCGTCACGGGGCAGCGTGGGAACCAGTTGGGCCATCAGGGTGGACATCCGGGCCGGTCCGTCCCCGGGGCCGTTCTCGGGTAAGGCGGCGAACTTCTCTTGTTCGGCGCGCATCCGGGTGGTCCATTCACGCCAGGAATCCTTCACGGGCAGTTCCATGCGGACCAGGTCACGAATGAAGACATCGGGTTTGGCCACGATCTGATGCGATACCGGGCCCGAACGCCCGCGCAGGGACGGATCGATGGTCACCAGGAAGTTCTTCTTCTCCCAGTTCTGCCGGACCGCGAAGCCATCGGTGATGACGTCGCCGGGGACGGTGCCCACGAAGATGAGCAGGTCGGTCTCCTCGAGCAGGTCGTAGGTGGGTTTGGGGCGTCCGTAACCGATGGGCCCCACATACGAGGGCGACGTGAAGGGGACGGTACCTTCGCAGCGCCATTCCGCGGCAGCCGGAAGGTCGTGCTCTTCGAGCCAGGTGGTGAATTCCCGGGCGCCCTCGGCCGTCCAGTCGTTGCCTCCGAAAACGAATAATGGTTTCTCGGACTCGTTCAGGGCCCCGTTCAGTGCCTTCCAATCGGTGACGGTCATGCCTCCGGAGGCGACCGGGATCCGCGGGTGCAGTTCCGCGGGGACGGGACGGGTGATGATGTCCTCGGGCAGGCCGACGACCACCGGCCCCGGGCGCCCGGACATGGCGGCGAACATCGCCTCGGCGACGACCTCCGAGGCGCGTTCCGCGTGGTCGAGGATCATAACGCGTTTGGCGCCGGTACCGAACCAGGCCTTGGGATCGAATTCCTGGAAGGCCTCCTTTTCCCGGTGCTCGAAGGGGATGAGCCCGACGAAGAGGACCATCGGGGTGGAATCCTGCCAGGCGGTATGCAGGCCCACGTGGGCATTGGCCGCCCCGGGGCCACGGGTGACCATCGCGATGCCCGGCCGCGGGTTCATCTTGCCGTCGGCCTCGGCCATGTAGGCGGCCCCGCCTTCGTGGCGGCAGACCACCGTGTCGATGGGGGAGTCGTGCAACCCGTCCAGGACATCGAGGTAGCTTTCGCCGGGGACGAGGTAGGCCCGCTCCACTCCGTGGGCGACCAGGGTCTCAACGATCAGATGGCCGGCGGTCGTGGTGCCGGTTGCAGCCGACCCCCGGGCCGGGGTGGGATCGGCTGCGGTGGATGCGTGCGGGGTGGTTGTCATGGGTGACCTTTTTCGCCGTTGAATGAACCGTCACTGGGGACACGGGCTCCGGGAAGGAGCCGAAGCGTCCGTGCGTGCCGACAGCTAAGTTACCGGACAGTAGCTTCTGGTCCCAGAAACACCGACATGGCATCGTCATGAAACAGGGGTCCCGGCGGCGGCTGTCCGTCCGTAGGATGGGGAGCATGACCCAGAGTTCCCACACCGTCACGGGCCGGGTGGCCGTCCTGCGCCCCTGGACTTTCAGCGACCGTGACATCGCCTCGGTGATCCGGGCCCACGCCGCACCCGACATGGCCGGACAGTCGGCGCGGCCCATCACCGATGCCGCTGGGGCCCGGACCTGGCTGGACGTCATGGTCCCGCGCGCCGAGGTCCGGGAACCGACCGCCGAGGAGGCCCAGGACCAGGGGCCGGATCCGGTCACGTTGCAGGCACTGGCCATCGACGTGGACGGCGTGGCCGTCGGACACGTCATGGTGTCCGGGATGGAATGGCGGCACCAGACCGGTTGGGTGTCCTATTGGGTCGAGCCCTCGGCCCGTGGCCAGAGGCTGGCCTCCGCCGCGGTGGCGGCACTCGCCGGCACGTGTTTCAGGACGTGGGGCCTGTATCGGCTGGAGTTGGGGCACCGGCTGAACAACCCGGCCTCCGGCGCCGTCGCCGCGGCTGCGGGATTCATCCGGGAGGGCGTCGAACGCCAGAAGCTGCGCTACCAGGACGACGGCGGGGCCTGGGAGCGTTTTGATACCGCGCTCTGGGCCCGGCTGGCCACGGACCCGTCCCCTGAGACCGTCCCCCTGGACATCCTGCCGGGGTGAGGCCCGCCGGCCAGGGGAAAGGGGTTCAACCGTCCGTGGCCTGCAGTCCCGAGGTGGCGAAGATCCGGTCGGAGATGGCCCGGATGGTGTCTTCCTTGCGGCGGTTGTAGTCCATGACGACGCCGCCGGCGGCCATGGTTGCCGCCGCCGCGGAGCGTTTGGCCTCGACATACAGATCCCGGTCCCCGGGGTGGACGCGCAACCAGTCGCGAAAGAGCCTGTGGCGGATCGTTTCGGGGCAGTCGGGGCCGAAGACGTGCACGTTGGCCTCCGGGGTCTCGAGCCGAAAGCACCGGTGCCCATGCCAGTCCGGCTCGCGGACGACCAGGGTGAACCCCGCACCCTCCAACGCCTCGCGGTAGGAGGATTCGTCGGCAGGATCGGCGACGGTGACATCGATGTCGATGACCGGTTTGGCCGGCAGCCCGGAAACCGCGGTGGACCCGACATGCTCCACCGCCAGGGCCGTGGGGCCAAGCGCCGCGCGGAGACGTGCGGCTATGAGTTCAAAGGTGGCGGGCCACAGGGGATCAGGCTCCGCGATGACGATGGGACGTGGAACGGGAGGGCCGGTGACCCACACGCCGGGATCCGGTTCCTCATCATGATGGTTCATGATTTCTTCGTCGGTGGCCATGGATCGACAGGCTACTACGCCGCGGTGGCGACGGGAACCGACTGCTGTCAGGCCTCCTGGTAGGGGCTCGGCGGGTATTCCACGGTGTCGTCCTGGACGGCCTCGGCCGGGAGTTGACGCCAGGCCCACCAGCCGAAGAGCGAGGCACCGAACTGCAGGACAAGCACCCCGAGCGTGGCGAAGGCCGGCTGGTTGCCGAAGTAGACGGCCACCTGGGCGACGGCCGATGCCGCCACCACGAGCCAGGCCCACCGGAAGCCGTTGGCCACCCCCACCAGGCCGGCGGGAACCAAGGCAGAAAAGACCAGGGTCAACCAGAAACTGATTTGGATGCTGCCCAGGATCTGCCCGCTGAAGATCGTGGGAAGGGCCGAGGCGAAGGCGATGAGCAGGGTGATGACGAAACCCCAGACCAGGGAGGAGGCCGTGAACGACCTGACCTCGACGGCTCGGCCGAACTTCCCCTGCAGGCGGTACTTGCTGAAACGCCATAGACCGTAGATCGGGACCAGCAGATAGGGGACGGCCTTGAAGAAGCCGTCGTAACCGAATTGCAGGGCGATGACCATCGGACCGGCGAACACGGCGATGATCTGGAACCACCAGCCGAGGTCGTTGCGGCGGGCCAGCAACAGCAAGGCGATCCCGGTCAGCAGCACACCCAGCGCGTCGAGCGCGAGGATCGTTGCCTCGGCGGTGCCAGCGGTCTGGTTGAAGAGGGTCTGGAAGAGCTGGTCCACGAAGAATGCCTATCGAACGGATGGGAGCAGGCGTGGGCGGGGAGCCACACGGAGGGAACCCCACGATGGTACCGCCGGAACGTGGCCGCATTCGAATCCACGCCGGGAGCGATCCGGGGCCGGGCGAGGGCAGGAATCAGGGGCGAAGGCCGTCGAGCATCATCGCGATTGCGTTGTCCTCGACCTGCTCGGGAGTCGAAGGGCCATCGGTGCGGTACCACTCCACGAGCGAGTTGATCGTCCCGAACAACAGGCGCGTGGTGGTGCGCGGGTCGATGTCCTGACGTAGCGTGCCCTCCTGCTGGGCATCGATCACCAACCGGGCCAGACGCCGGTCCACGGCACGCCGGCGTTCCAGCGCCAGACGTTCGATCTCGGTGTTCCCGCGCAGTCGCAGCAGCAGGGTCACATAGGACTGGCGTTCGATCAGCACCCTGATGGTCGAACGCAGGATGAACTCGAGACGCTGCCCGGCGGTGCCGTTGGAGGCGCGGGGATCCTGATCCAGGGCCTCCAGCGGCACCAGGGCCTCGTCCAGGGCCCGGTCCAACAAGTCTCCCTTGGAGGGGACATGGTGGTAGATCGCCGATTTGCTGATGCCCAGATGGTCCGCCAGCGTCCCCATGGACGTCGCATCGTAGCCGTATCTGTTGAAGACCTGGACGGCGATGGACAAGACGGAGTCCTGGTCGTGGCCGGGGCGGCCGCGTTTGGCCCCGGAGGGTCTGCTGGCGGTGGTGGGCATGCCGACGATCCTACTTGTTGCGCAGGTCGTAGATGCGCCGCAGCTTGCCGACCGAACGTGGCAGGGACTCGGGGTCCACCACGTCGACGCGGCAACTGGAGCCGACATGGATCTTGATGAGCTTCTGCAGTTCGCGGCTGGCCTCGATGGCCCGGTCCGAGGTGCAGTCCACCCGGCGTTCGATCTTCACGGCGAGCTCGTCCATCCGGCCCGGACGGGTGATTTCGAGCTGGAAGTGGGGTGAGAGTCCACCGACCTTCAACGCGATCTCCTCGATCTGGCTGGGGAAGAGGTTCACCCCGCGCAGGATGATCATGTCATCACTGCGCCCGGTGATCCGGCCCATGCGACGGTGCCCGGGACGCGCGGTGCCCGGCAACAGGCGGGTCAGGTCATGGGTGCGGTAGCGGATGATCGGCAGCGCCTGCTTCGTCAGGGACGTGAAGACCAGCTCGCCGTGTTCGCCGTCGCGCAGGACCTGGGACGGGTCGAAGGCATCGATGATCTCCGGACGGAAATGGTCCTCCCAGATGTGGCTGCCGTCCTTGGTCTCACCTGATTCGCCGGCCATCCCCGGGCCCATGACCTCGGAGAGGCCGTAGATGTCGCAGGCATCGATATCGAACATGACCTCGAGCTCATGGCGCATCTCCTCGGTCCATGGCTCGGCGCCGAGGACGGCGACCTTCAGCGAGGTGGACCGCGGATCGATGCCCTTGCGCTGCATGGCGTCACCGATGGTCAGCAGATAGGTGGGGGTGCACAGGATGGCTTCGGGGGCGAAGTCGTTGATCAGCGTGATCTGCTTCTCGGTCTGGCCGCCGGACATCGGGATCACCGTGGTGCCCAGCCGTTCGGCCGCCGCGTGGGCGCCGAGTCCGCCGGTGAACAACCCGTAGCCGTAGGCATTATGGACCTTCCACCCCGGTTTGACCCCCGAGAGGCGCAGGCAGCGGGCGCCGAGCTTGGCCCAGTCGTCCAGATCGGTCTGGGTGTAGCCGACCACGGTGGCCCGCCCGGTGGTTCCCGAGGAGGCGTGGATCCGCGCGACCTCGTGCTGCGGGACGGCGAACATCCCGAACGGGTAGGTCTTGCGCAGGTCCTCCTTGTCGGTGAAGGGGAACTTGGCCAGGTCGGAGAGTTCCTTCAGATCCGTGGGGTGGACCCCTGCGGCGTCGTACTTCTCCTTATAGAGCGGGACGCGGTCATAGGCGTAGGCCACGGTCTCCTGCAACCGGGTGAGCTGGAGGGACTCGATCTGGTCCCGGCTCATCGTCTCTTCGGCATCGAGCGGGTTGGGGAGTTCGGTTTCTGGGACTGTATGCGTCATTGCTGGCCCTTTGGTGATAGCTGGGTGGGGTGGAGGATGCGTGAGGTCGCAGGAGTGGTTCCGGCGGCGGGCATCTAGCGCTTGGTGACGGTGCGCGAACGACCGCGGAACTCGGCGACGATCTCCTCGCCGCCCTCCGGCGTGCTCTGGCGGATCTGGATGTCGTACAGGCCGCTGCGCCCCGACTGGTGACGGCGGGTCGCCTCGGCGGTGAGCAGTCGGCCCGGGAGGCCCGGCTTCATGAAGTTGATGTCCACGCCCGAGGCCACGGTGACGGTGTCCGCGGAGCCCTCGGCGGGGTTGCACGCCATCGCGAAGGCCGTGTCAGCCAAGGCGAAGATCATTCCGCCGTGGCCGATGCCGAAGCCGTTGAGCATTTCACGACGCAGGGTCATCGTGATCGTGGCCTCGCCCTCGCTGACGTGGACCACCTTGATCCCGAGCCATTCCGAGGCGTGGTCGTTGGTGAGCACGGCGTGCTGCGGGGAGGTTTCCGCTGCCGCCGCATCGACGTCGGTATCGGTCATGCTGGGACTCCATCCACGAATTACTGAACGTTCATTAGGTAATCTTGAAATGTGATTCAAGTCAAGCCATGAACCGTGGGAGAGGCTTTGTTAACGCACGGGGCAGGGCGGGATCCGCATGGATCCCGCCCTGCCCGAAACCTCAGGTGAGTTCTGCTCAGATACGTTCGGTGGCACCGAGCGCGTCGAGGGCGAAGGCGTAATCCCACGCCCGGTCCTTCCACGCCTCGTAACGACCCGAGGCGCCGCCGTGCCCACCGTCCATTTCGATCTTCAACACGATCGGTTCGCTGCCGGTGCTGATGTCACGCAGGCGCTGTACCCATTTCGCCGGTTCGACGTAGAGCACCCGGGTGTCGTTCAGGCTCGTGACCGCGGCGATCTTCGGGTACTGCACCGCGGCGATGTTCTCGTACGGGGTGTAGGACTTCATGTACGCGTAGACGTCCGCGTCGGTGATCGGGTTGCCCCACTCCTCCCATTCCAAGGCCGAGAGCGGCAGCTCCGGATCCAGGATGCTGGTCAGGGCATCGACGAACGGGACCTGCGCCACGATCGCGGTGTACAACTGCGGGGCCAGGTTGGCGATGGCGCCCATGAGCAGACCACCGGCCGAGCCACCCATCGCCACGACGCGGCGCGGGTGGGCCCACCCGGTGGCAACCACGTGTTCGGTGGCGGTGACGAAATCGGTGAAGGAGTTCTTCTTCGCCAGCTTCTTGCCGTCGTCGTACCAGTGGCGTCCCAACTCGCCCCCGCCGCGGACATGGGCGATGACGAAGACGACGCCGCGATCCAACAGCGAAAGCCGCGGGATCGAGAAACCGGGGTCCATGCTCATCTCATAGCTGCCGTAGCCATAGACCAGAGCCGGGTTGGAACCATCCCGGGAGACCTCCCGACGGCGGAGCACTGACAGCGGGATCCGGGTCCCGTCGGCGGCAGTGGCCCATTCGCGTTCCGCCACGTAATCCGCTGGATCGTACCCGCCCTTCACGGGGGTCTCCTTGCGCAGGGATAGTTCCCCGGAGTCCAACCGGTAATCGTAGATCCGCGGGGGAACCAGGAAGCTGGTGTAGACCAGCCGGATGACCGGGGCATCGTATTCGGCGCCGGCCAGCGAACAGGTGTAGAGCTCCTCATCGAAGTCCGGTTCGGTCACCGCGGCCTGGGCCTCGGTGCCCAGCCCGGACAGCGGCAGGACCTGGATCCGTTCGATGGTGTCCTGGCGGACGGAGACCATGGCATGCGTGGCGGTGACCGCGGTGCCTTCGATCTTCACATCGGTGCGGTGGGCGAAGACAGTGGCCCACTCCTGGTCGGCCAAGTGCTTGGAGAACTCGTCGGCGGCGACCAGCGAGACCATGTTGTTCACGGCCTCGAGGTTGTGGGTGACGAGGTAGCAGCGTTCGCCGTCGACCGTCACCGGGTCCATGCCATGCAGGATCCGTGCCTCGCGGCCCAACAGCAGGCGGGGCGCGGCCAACGGGTCGATCAGATCCAGCGAATGGGTCTCGGCATATTCGGAGTTGCCGATGGAGATCAGCAGTTCCTTCTGGTCGGGGGCGAGGTCGAAGCCCATCCACATGCCCGGATCATCCTCCTGGAGCACGACGACGTCCCGGGAGGGATCCTGGCCCAGGGTGTGGACCTTGATCTGGTTCGGGCGCCAGGAGTCATCGACCACCGTGTAGTAGACCCGGCTGCCGTCCGGGGAGAAGGCCAAGCCGTAGAAGACGTTCTCGATGACATCGGGAAGCAGCTCGCCGGTGGACAGGTCCTTGAGGCGCAGGGTGAAGCGTTCGTCGCCTGCATTGTCTTCGGCGTAGGCGAGCAGGTTGCCGTCTTCGGTGACGGCCAGGCCGCCGAGTGCGAAGAACGGCTGGCCTTCCGCCTCGGCATTGCCATCGATCAGCACCTGTTCACCGTCGAAGGGCTTCCCGGCTTCGATGACCGGCGGAGTCCAGTCGGCGACGGGGTCCCCGGTGTCGGTGGCCGCGACGCGGCAGTGCACCGCATACTGCTGGCCCTCTGCGGTCCGGCTGAAATACCACCACCCGCGTTTGCGGGCGGGGACCGAAAGGTCCGTCTCCTCGGTGCGCTCCTTGATCTCGGCGAAGATCCTCCCACGCAGCTCCTGCTGCCCGGCGGTCACCGCCTCCGCATAGGTGTTCTCGGCCTCGAGATGGGCGATCACCTCCGGATTCTCCTTCTCGCGCAACCATTCGTAGTCGTCGACGAACGTGTCGCCGTGGTGGGTGCGCTGGACGGGGACCTTGGCAGCAACGGGAGGCTGCGCTTCGATGGGGGATTCGCTCATGCGTCCCATTCAACGCCATGACGAAGGGGTCCCGCGCGCTGTTCGCCAGCGGCGTGTTGGGGGCGCGGCTACTGTTCCGGGGCCTCGTGATCGACGGCAGCCGGAATCCCTGGTGGCAGGATGGGTCCATGGCCCTTGAAGAACCGACCGCTGAAACCAACCCCGCCCTCGCCGTCTGGGAATCCGTCCTCGCCTATGCCCCCCGCTTCCTGAAGCATCTGCGCTCCTTCGACCGGCAGCCCGGCTACCAGGTTGCCGTCGCCGTTGATGGGGTGGTCATCGGTACGGTCGCCGGCGGCTATGCCGATGTCGGCTCCGGTACCGGGCTGACGGCGGCCCACCAGTTCCGCATCGCCTCGCATTCGAAGATGTTCACCGCCACCGCTATCCTCCAGCTGGCCGAACAGGGCTCGCTGACCCTTGAGGACGCGCTCGCCGACCACCTGCCCGAATTGGCGGGGACGGAGACGGGGAAGGTCACCGTAGCGGAGCTGCTCTCCCATTCTTCCGGGTTGACCCGTGACGGCACGGATTCGGACTTCTGGGTCCTGTCCCGGCCCTTCCCCGGCCGCGGGGTCCTGCTCGAGACCGCTGCCGGGGGTGGGGGCATCGGGCGCCATGTCCATTTCAAATACACGAACATCGGCTACGGTCTGCTGGGTCTGGTCATCGAGGCCGCCAGCGGACAGGACTACCGCGGATGCGTCCGGGAGAAGCTGATCGAACCGTTGGGGCTCCACGACACCGGGCCGGATCTGGACGAGGGGGCCACCGAGCTGGCGACCGGGTACGGGGCGTTGGCCGTGATGGGGGAGCCCTATACGCTCGAGCACCGGTGCACGATCGACCACGTGGATACCGGCGCGCTGAGTGCTGCAACCGGTTTCTACTCCACCGCAGGCGACGTCGTGCGATTCCTCTCGGCCCATCTGCCGCAGCGCCCGGGACGACCGGTCGCGGGATCCCCGGTCTCCGAACACTCCAAACGCCGCATGCAACGCAAATTCGAACCCTCGGGGGTGCCCGGCCGGGATTACGGGTTGGGGATGATCCTGCAGGAGGTCCACGGACACGAGACCTTCGGACATAGCGGCGGCTACCCGGGACATATCAGCCGCAGTTGGGCGTTGCCGAAAACCGGGGTCGCCCTCAGCGTCCTGACCAATGCCATCGACGGCCCGGCCACGACCTGGGGCGAGCAGCTCATCGGGTTGGCGACCCTCGCTGCGGCGGACACCCCGGCATCGTACGCCGACGTCCCCGCAGAACACCTCGACCGGTTCACCGGGCGGTTCGCGGGTCTGTGGGGTGTCCAGGACATCGTCGAACTCGGGGGCAAGCTGTATTGCCTGTCCCTGGGCGCCGCCCCCGATCCGGCACTGGCCGAACCGCTGGAATATGTGGATTCCCGGACCCTGCGTACGCGCGATCCCAACGGTTTCGGCGGGTACGGGGAGGACTTCGTCTTTGAATTCGATGCCGCCGGAGCCGCAGCCATCCGGGGCCCCGGGGGCATGAAGCTGGTCCGGCAATCCGATTTCCGGTTGCCGTCAAGGGTGGCCGACCCAGCAGGCTGACCCGGCCTGGTCGTCGCGAGCGTCGGGTGTGGGTGGAAAAAATAACACACGCCGCTGAGCACTCCCTGTGAGCTGGGTCACGATGCCTTATTGTCTAAGGGAGTCCAAGACCCGTGAAGACGGGCCGCACCACCAGCGAACGGGGTAGAGAACTTGCGACATCACATCAGGGCGGCCCGGACCGGGCGCCGTCGAACAGGGCTGGTGGTCGCGGCGTTCCTGGCCGTGGCCTCGCTTTTATTCGGTGCGACGGGAGCAGCCGCCGATACCTCGGCATCAGGCTCCGGTAATTCCGCCGTCGAAGGCAAGACCTTCGTCATCGGCACGGATACGACCTTCGCGCCGTTCGAATTCCGCAATGCCGACGGTGAACTGACCGGCATCGACATGGACATCGTCCGCGCAGTGGCCGAGGACCAGGGCTTCAAGGTGGAGATCCGATCGCTCGGGTTCAACGCCGCACTGCAGGCGTTGACCTCCAACCAGGTCGATGGCGTCATTGCGGGCATGTCCATCACCGATGAGCGCAAGGAGGTCTACGACTTCTCGGAGCCCTACTTCGAATCCGGCGTCCAGATGGCCGTTGCCAAGGGCAACGACGACATCAAGGGCTACGAGGATCTCAAGGGCAAGACCGTCACCGCGAAGACCGGTGCCGAAGGCGAGACCTACGCCAAGTCCATTGCCAAGAAATACGACTTCAAGGTCAAGTCACTGGACCAGTCGGCGAGCATGTACGAATTGGTGAAATCCGGAAACGCCGTCGCCGTGTTCGATGACTACCCGGTCCTGGCCTACGGCATCGCGCAGAATAACGGGCTGAAGACCGTCACCGACAAGGTGCCCGGCGGGTCCTACGGCTTCGCCGTGAACAAGGGCAAGAACGCCGACCTGTTGGCTGCCTTCAACGACGGGCTGGCCAAGCTCAAGGCCGACGGGGAATACGACAAGATCCTCGATAAGTACCTCGGCGATCCCACGGCCGCCCAGCCCACGAGCTTCTGGGAACTCCTGGAAAGCTCGTTGCCGGCACTGCTCAAGGGTCTGAAGAACACCATGGTCGTTACCGGGATTTCCTTCGTGGTCGCCATGATCATCGGCCTGGCCGCGGGATTCATGAAGATCGCACGGAACATCATCGTCCGCGGGATCTCCACGACGTTCGTGAACGTCTTCCGTGGCACCCCGCTGCTGCTCTGGGCCTTCATGTTCTACTTCGGCATCCCCCAACTGACGGGCCTGCCCATCAATATCTGGGTTGCCGCGGTATTGACCCTGTCACTGAACTCGGGGGCCTATGTCGCGGAAATCGTCCGCGGCGGCATCCAATCGGTGGATCCGGGGCAGATGGAGGCCAGCCGGTCGCTGGGCCTGGGCTACGGAAAGTCCATGCAGAAGGTCGTTGTTCCGCAGGCGTTCAAGATGATGACCCCATCGCTGATCAACCAGCTGATCATCATGCTCAAGGACTCCTCCCTGCTGCTGGCCATCGGCTTCGCCGAACTGCTGTACCAGGGCCAACAAATCTACGCGGCGAACTTCCGCGTCACCGAGACGCTGTTCATTGTCGGCGTCATCTACTTCGTCGCGGTCATGCTGCTGACGAAGCTGGCCAACTTCGCTGACAGGAGGTTCAACAAATGAGTGCGTCGACAACGGAAACGGCCCGCAAGCTGATGATCGAGGTGCGTGGACTGCGCAAATCGTTCGGCTCCAACGAGGTCCTGCAGGGGATCGACGCCGAGGTGGCCGAGGGGGAGGTCGTCTGCGTGATCGGCCCTTCGGGCTCGGGCAAGTCCACGTTCCTGCGTTGCCTGAACAAGCTCGAGGACATCTCTGGAGGCACGGTGGTGGTCGACGGCTTCGACCTCACCGACCCGAAAGTCGATATCAACGACGTCCGCCGCCATATCGGCATGGTCTTCCAACACTTCAACCTCTTCCCGCATATGACCGTGGCGGAGAACGTGATGCTGGCTCCCGTCGAGTTGAAGAAGGCGTCCAAGGCCGAAGGGCGGGAGAAGGCGATGGAATTGTTGACCCGGGTCGGGTTGGCCGAGAAGGCCAATGCCCGGCCGGCCGCACTTTCGGGCGGGCAGAAGCAGCGTGTGGCCATCGCCCGGGCGTTGGCCATGAACCCCGGGATCATGCTCTTCGACGAGGCCACCAGTGCCCTGGACCCGGAGATGGTCGGGGAGGTCCTGCAAGTCATCCGGGATCTTGCCAATTCGGGGATGACCCTGGTTCTGGTCACCCACGAGATGGGCTTCGCCCGCGAGGTGGGGGACCGGGTGATCTTCATGGCCGACGGCGTCGTCTGCGAAGAGGGGACCCCCGAGCAGCTCTTCAATGACCCGCAGCAGGAACGCACCAAGGAGTTCCTCTCGAAGGTCCTCTGACCCGGCCAGGGCCACCCGGTCCGACGGCGGGGGCCGGCATGGATGCCGGCTCGCCTCCGTCGTCGTTTCCCGGGGCCCTGGCTCCTTGTCCGCGGGCCCTCTCCGTGCCTACGGTGAAGATGGACGTTCCCGGAACCGCACCCCGGGGACGGCAAGGCGGCGTTCGTCGCCCTGCAGGCAACCAGCGAAGGAGCGATTCATGAGTTCCGAAACGCCAGAACGAGACCCGAATATGGAACCGGACCCCGGATCCGAGTTCGCGCCCGACCCCGAAGAGTCCACCGGAGATCCAATGGACCCGGTGCCCACCGATGGTCGGGGAGGACAACCGGCCGAGGGGTCCTCGGACGATGCCGCCATGATGGAAGAGGGCGACCCGCTGCATGAAGCCGGATACGCCGAAGCCGAGGAGCTGCCGTTCGTCGAGGAAGAAGTGGAAGACCTGGAAGACCAGGGCGAGCTCTCCGACCCGGAGGCCGACCGACTGGCCAACGCCTCGATCGACGAGGAAGAAGACGAAGGGCTGGACCGGGTCCTGGCAGCCGACGCCGGGGACGACGTGAACCTCGACGGGGATCCGGACCCGGACGACGACCTCGACTCGAACTAGGGTCCGCCGGAAGCGGCCGGTTAGCGTGCCACCCAGGCGATGGCCAGAACGACGAGCGCCATGACCGGCATGAGCACCGCCGGCAGCATGGCCGCGATCCTCGCGTGGCGTTCGGCTGCCGGCGATGGCTGCAGCGGGTCCACCAGTGGATCCGCGGCATCTGTCAGCGCCCGGCGGAGTTGCCAGGCGGACATGAGGGCGATGGTCACCGCGGCCACGGCCAGCACCCATCCCGCGTTCAGGACCACGATGGCCGGTGTTCCATGGTGGGGGTCGAAGAAACCTGACAGGGCCGCGGCACCCGTGGCCAGAACGAAGACCACCGCGAAGACCCACAGGTGCCGTACGGCAAAGTTGAAGTAGTACGGCAAGCCAAGCATCAGGGCCATCGGGATCAGGACCAGGCCCAGCTGCGTCAGTGAGAGCCCGAGTGCGGAACCGCCGAAGACCGCGGAAGCGGCGCGGCCGAGCACCACGATTGCCAGCAGGGACACCACCGGAGCCATGACGGAAACGCTGGACGCCCCGGTTCGCCGGACCGTGGGCAACTCCAGTTCTTCGGCGTAGGTGCGGGGGTCCCCGAAAGCGTCACCGGCGGCCTGGCCGGAATCGGCGACGTGCTCGCGCACCACGGCCACCGCGTCGCCGATGGCCTCGCCGCGCACCCCCCGTAGGCGCAGGGCGAGAATGAAATCGTTGATCCAGGACTTGTCGGTCTGCGTGGGGCTCATGATCCGCCTTTCGTGATCGGTTGACGCCGAGACGTATAGTTCGCTGCTTGACGCAGTCATGGCATTCTGAGTTCCGAGACGAGGAAGGCCAGGGCGATCAGCGGCATCAAGAAATGCGGGATCGTCCCGATGAGCCGGGCGACGATACCCGTGGGGGCAGGGGCCGGGCCCGTCGGGCCCGGCAAGGGATCCTGCGGGGTGCGGAGATCGTCGACGACCGACCAGACGCTAGCCGCAAGCATCGCGGCCCCGGAACCGATGGCGAACCACAGGGGCTGGAGGTTGAGCCAGGCCGGGAAGCCTCGGTCGGGGTCGAAGAGGCCCGCCCCGATACCGGCGCCGATCACCACGAAGAAGGCCACCGCGAAGACCCAGAGGTGGCGCACCCCGAGGTTGAAGTAATACGGCAAGGCCAGTACGAGCGCACAGGGAAGTGCGAAGAGCAGTAGTTGCGGCAGTGACACCTCCATGGGGCTCCCCGCGAACACGGCAGGGATGGACTGGGCGAAGACCAGCAGCCCCGTCAGCGAGATCGCCGGCCCCATGATGACCGGGCTGCCTGGTCGAAGATTCGGTTGACGCGGCAGGTCGAGTTGCTTCGCGTAGAAGCTTGGATCCCCGAAGGCTTCGTGGGCGTCCTGCCCGGAATCCGCGATATGCCCGCGGACCACGGCTGTCGCATCGCCGATGGCATCGCCGCGGACCTCGCGCAGGCGCAGGGCGAGGATGAACTCTTCGATCCAGGATTCGTTGGGTTGCGTGGAGCTCATGGCCGGGGCTGCCTTTCGTGATCAGTGGACGGCGATACTGCCGTCTGGTCCGGCTCGGAGGCCAGGAAGCGGCAGGTCAGTGCCGCGAATTGCTGCCACCCGCGGCGGTGGCGTTCGAGCTCGGCCCGCCCCTCGGTCGTGAGGGAGAAGTACTTGCGGCCCGGGCCGGAGGTTCCGGCGCGCCATTCGGTCTCCACCCAGCCGGCCCCCTCGTACCGCGTGAGCAGCGGGTACAGGGTCCCGCCCTTGACCACGCCGAGTCCCGCTTCTTCCAGTTCTGCGATGATCGCGTAGCCGTAGGACGGCCCGGATTCCAGGGCCCGCAGGGTGCATAGCCCCAAGAGGGCACGCATCCAATCGGTGGGCCACGGGGTTCCCGGGGGCCCGTCGTCGGCAGCCGCGTGGTGGATGGACATGAGTAGATTGTCTGTCTAACTAGTAAGTGTGTCAATCTTTTGGGAGGTCGGGCGCATCAATTGACGAATAGGTGATCTGCCCCATATCCTGAACGAACGGTCAGTAATTCGAATACTTGTCACAGTGAGGTGAGCCGCTTGGCTGCACAGAACGACCCGAACGGGCCCCTGTCCACGGTTCCGACGCCGGAGGAAGAGGCGGCGCAGGAGCACTTCGACGCGGTCATCGCCGAAGGCTCGCGCATCGAGCCCCGCGACTGGATGCCGGAGGGGTACCGCAAGACCCTCACGCGGCAGATCTCCCAGCATGCCCACTCCGAGATCATCGGCATGCAGCCCGAGGCCAACTGGATCACCCGCGCCCCGAGCCTGAAGCGCAAATCCATCCTCATGGCCAAGGTCCAGGACGAGGCGGGCCACGGTCTCTACCTCTACTCGGCCGCCGAGACCCTGGGCACCCCCCGGGACGTGCTCACCGAGCAGCTGATCTCCGGCAAGGCCAAATACTCCTCGATCTTCAACTACCCGGCCCGCTCCTGGGCAGATATGGGCGCCATCGGCTGGCTGGTCGACGGTGCCGCCATCGTGAACCAGGTTCCGTTGTGCCGTGCCTCCTACGGGCCCTACGGCCGGGCCATGGTGCGGGTCTGCAAGGAGGAATCCTTCCACCAGCGCCAGGGCTTCGAGATCCTCATGGAGCTGGCCGCCGGCACCGAGGCCCAGAAGCAGATGGCGCAGGATGCCATCAACCGCTTCTACGGACCCTCGTTGATGATGTTCGGTCCTCCGGACGGGGATTCGCCGAACTCGCAGCAGACGATGAAGTGGAAGATCAAGCGCTTCACCAACGACGATCTGCGCCAGCGCTTCGTGGGCATGATCGCCGAGCAGGTCAAGGTGCTGGGGCTGACCCTGCCCGATCCGGAACTGCGTTTCGACGAGGAAACCGGCAAATGGATCCACAAGGACCTGGACTGGGCCGAGTTCAAGGCAGTGATCGCCGGGGCCGGACCGTGCAACGCGCAGCGCCTGCAGCGTCGCCGCGATGCCCACCACGAAGGGGCCTGGGTCCGCGAGGCCGCCGCAGCATATGCCGAGAAGATGCAACAGGAAGCAGAGGTGGCCTAGGTGGCCCAGGAAAAGAACCAGCACGACGCCGGGGCCCCCGCCACCCGCGAATGGCCCCTGTGGGAGGTCTTCGTGCGCTCCGCCCGCGGTCTGTCGCATGTGCACGCCGGATCGCTGCACGCACCGGATTCCGAAATGGCGGTGCGCAATGCCCGGGACCTGTACACCCGGCGCAATGAGGGCGTCTCGCTCTGGGTCGTGGCCTCCACGGACATCATCGCCTCAGACCCGGATTCCAAGGGCCAGTTCTTCGAATCCCCCCAGGGCAAGGACTACCGGCACGCCACGTACTACAAGAAGAGCGAAGGCGTGAAGCACCTGTGAGCGCCACCGAGACCACCGAGAGCTACGGCGACTCCACCGCCTCGGCCACCCGCATCACCCCCGGCAACGCCCTGCGCCCGGAAGACATCCAGCTGCAGCAGGGGGCACCGGGCGAAGCGGTGGCCCAGTATGCCCTGCGTCTGGGCGACGACGCCCTGGTGCTGGCCCAGCGCCTATCGAACTGGATTTCGCGCGGCCCGGAAATCGAAGAGGACATCGCCCTGGGCAATATCGCCCTGGACCAACTCGGCCATGCCCGCTCGTTCCTGTCCTATGCCGGGTTGGCCTGGGGCAAGAGCGAAGACGATCTGGCCTACTGGCGCGAGGAGGAGGACTTCCGCTCGCTGCACCTGTTCGAGCAGCCCAACGGCGACTTCGGGGTCACCATCATGCGCCAGCTGATGATCTCGATCTACCAGCACCTGCTCTACACCGAGCTGCTGGATTCCTCCGATGAGACCATCTCGGCGATCTGTGCCAAGGCGGTCAAGGAGGTCGACTACCACCGTGACCACGCCATCATGTGGACCCGCCGGCTGGGCATCGGCACCGAGGAATCGGCCCGCAGGATGCGCCATGCCCTCGAGGTCCTCTGGCCCTATGTGGGCGAACTCTTCGAAGACGAGGACCTCTACGACGAACTCGGCGACGCCGGGGTGCGGCCCTCGAGCCTGCGCGAACGATGGGACACCGAATTCGCCGCCGTCCTCGAGTCGGCCGATCTCGAGGTCCCGACCGGCCCGTTCGCGCTCTGCCGCGGCCGCCACGGCGAGCACTCCGAACACCTGGGCCATTTATTGGCGGAAATGCAGGTCCTGGCGCGCAAGCACCCCGGCGCCAGCTGGTAAGGAGCAAGCCATGAGCACGAGCACGACGACCCTGTGGGCCATCGCCGCGCAGGTTTGTGATCCCGAGATCCCGGTGTTGAGCATCGAGGACCTGGGCATCCTGCGTGATGTCCAACTCGCCGAGGACGGCGGTGTGCGGGTGGTCATCACCCCGACCTATTCGGGGTGCCCGGCCATGGACGCCATCCGCGAGGACCTGCAGACGGCGTTCCACGCCGAGGGCTACGGCGACGTCACCGTCGACCTGGTGCTCTCCCCGGCATGGACCACCGACTGGATGAGCGAATCCGGCAAGCTCAAGCTCGAGGAATACGGGATCGCCCCGCCGACCGGAACCGGTCACCGCGGTCCGGTCACCCTCGGCCTGGCCGTGAAATGCCCGCTGTGCCACAGCCTCAATACCAAGGAACTCTCCCGCTTCGGGTCCACCTCCTGCAAGGCGCTGTACCAGTGCCGGGAGTGCCTGGAACCCTTCGACTACTTCAAGGTGCTTTCATGACTGAAACGACCCCCCTGCCCGAGGCAGCCGACACCGATATGCCGGAGGATTCCGGGACCGGGACCTCCTCGCGCCGCCGGGCCGCGTTCCATACCCTCGAGGTGAGCGAGGTCCGCCGCCTGACGGCCGCGGCCATCGAGGTCACCTTCGCCGTCCCGGAAGACCTGATCGGGGAGTACGACTACCTTCCGGGTCAGTACGTCGCCCTGCGCAAGGACCTGCCCGACGAGGAGGGCAACGTCTCCGAGGTCCGGCGCAGCTACTCCATCTGTGCCGAGCCGAAGCCGGGCGAGATCAAGGTGGCGATCAAACGCGATCTGGGTGGCCTCTTCTCCTCCTGGGCCAACGAATCGCTGCGTGCCGGCGACACGATGGAAGTGATGAGCCCCTCGGGTGCCTTCATCTCCAAGCACAAGATGACCGCGCTGAACGACCCGACATCGATCGACACGAACGTCAGCCATAACTTCGTCGCCGTCGCCGCCGGCTCGGGGATCACCCCGGTCATGGCCATCGCCCGGACCGTGCTGTCCGCCAACGAGCACGTCCATTTCGACCTCATCTATGCCAACCGGGCCGCCATGGACGTCATGTTCCTGGAGGAACTGGCGGATCTGAAGGACCGCTACCCCTCCCGCTTCGCCCTGCACCACGTGCTCTCGCGTGAACAACGGATCTCCCCGCTGCTGTCCGGACGCCTGGACGCCGAGAAGCTCACCTCGCTGTTGGGCTCGGTCATCCGCACCAACCAGATCGACGAATGGTTCCTGTGTGGACCCTTCGAGCTGGTCCAGCTGGTCCGTGACCACCTGACCGAACAAGAGGTATCGCCGGAGAAGGTCCGGTACGAACTCTTCACCACCGGCCGGCCCAACCGTCCCGAAGGCCAGATCGGCCGGGCAGTGGAAGTCGATGACTCCGGTGAGAACTACGACATCGAATTCCGGTTGGACGGACTTCAGGGCCAGGTGAAATCCCCGCTCTCCGCCCGCGAGACGATCCTCAACGCCGCCCTGCGGGTCCGCCCGGATGTCCCCTTCGCCTGTGCCGGCGGGGTCTGCGGCACGTGCCGCGCCAAGCTGGTCACCGGAACCGTGGAGATGGAAGAGAACTATGCGCTGGAACCCGAGGAGATCGAAGCCGGCTACATCCTGACCTGCCAGTCCCACCCGACCTCGGACGCCGTGTCCGTGAACTACGACGCCTAGGAGGCACCGCATGATCGATCTGCAGATCTCCGACGGCATCGCCGAAGTCGTGCTCAACGCACCCGGGAAGATGAACTCCCTCAACGAGGACGCCCTACGCGAACTCTCCGAGGTCTACGGGCGTGCCGCCCGGGCCGCGGACTCCGGAGAGGTCAGGGCCCTGCTGCTGCGCGGTGAAGGACGCGGATTCTGCGCCGGACGCGATATCTCCGACGTCGACCCGGCGGAGGACGACGTCCAGGGCTACCTGGGCGGTCTGGTGCAGCCGTTGCTGCGCCGGATGTCCGAGTTCCCGGCCCCGACCTTCGCCTCGGTGCAGGGCGCCTGCCTCGGCGTCGGGCTGGGCCTGGCCATCGCCACCGACGTCGTCTACGTGGCGGAGAACGCCAAGATCGGTTCGCCCTTCGCCAATCTCGGGGCCACGCTGGATTCGGGCGGCCACTGGCTGTTCACCGAACGGCTCGGTGCCCACCGGACGCTGGACATGATCTACACGGCCGAGCTGATCTCGGGGGTGGAAGCGGTGCGCTCGGGGCTGTTCAGCCGGTCCATGCCCGCCGATGACCTGCTGGAGACCACGCGGGGAATCGTGGGCAAGGTCGCCCAGGGGGCCACCCGGGCCTTCGTGGCCTCCAAGGCGCTGGTGGCCGAGGTGCGCGACCAGCGGCTCGGGCTCTGGGAGTCCATGGCCCACGAGAACCGGGCCCAGGACGGACTCTGCGCCACCGCCGACTACGCCGAGGGTTTTAAGGCCTTCCAGGAGAAGCGCAAGCCCGACTTCAAGGGCTGAGCCGGTCCGGGCGGCATCCGCCCGGTCCGTGCCCGTTAGCGGGTGTCGACGTCCTCGAAGACCAGGAACGTCTGGGTGTCCAGCACCCCGGGCATCGACTGGATGTTATCGAACACCACGCGGCGCAGATCCACGTTGTCCTTCGCCCGGACCAGCAGGATCACGTCGAAGTTCCCGCCCACCAGTCCGATGTGGTGGACCTCCGGCAGGGCCGCGAGCCGTTCACGCAGCTCACGCCACGAGTGTTGGCGCAACTTCAAGGTGACATAGGCCGAGGAGCGCAGTCCCGCCCGCACCGGGTCCACGACGGCCATGTACCGGGTGATGACCCCTTCGTCCTGCAACCGGTTGATGCGCGAGTAGGCGTGGGCGCGTGAGACGTGGACGTTCTGGGCCACGGTGGTCACCGACTGCCGGCCATCACGGGTCAGCTCGGCAATGATGCGGTGATCGACGTCGTCGAGTTTCACGGGGATCGAGTCCATGGTCTCCTCCGGAACGGATGTCTACGAAAGACGATGTAACGTCACTCACGGTGACGTTCTGTCTTCAAGAATAGAGTATTTATTCCCTATTTTCTAGGCATTTGTCCTTAACTGGATACGATCCGCTCCCGCTTCGCATACTTGAGTCACGAAGTGCTTTCGACGCTGCCGTGCTGATGCGGCCCGTCGGGCGCCGGGATTCTACGAAGGAGTACATCATGAGCGCCGTGCCAGGTGAGTCGCAAGCCGCCGAAGCCGCCGACCTCGACAGCGTCTGCCGCCACTTCGGCATTTCCGTGGAGGACTACCTGCTGCCCTCGCGCGGCCAGATCCAGATCGTCGACGAGGGCGGTTCGTTGCGCCCCGCCGAGGACCAGGGGACCGAGCCGGGCCATGAATACCCGCTTCCCGACGACGAGACGCTGCTGAAGGCCTACGAGCAGCTGGTGATCGGCCGCCGGGCCAACGACCAGAACTCGGCACTGGTCCGCCAGGGCCGCATGGCCGTCTACCCCTCCAGCCATGGCCAGGAGGCCTGCCAGGTGGCAGCGGCCCTCTGCCTGGGCCAGAACGACTGGATGTTCCCCACCTACCGGGACTCCGTGGCCGTGATGGCCAAGGGAGTGGACCCGGTGGAGACGATGGTGCTCTTCCGCGGAGACTGGCACGGCGGCTACGACCCCCGCCAGTACAAGGTCGGCATCCAATCCACCCCGCTGACCACCCAGTTGCTGCACGGGGTCGGTGTCGCCCATGCCGCCAAGCTGCGTGGCGAGGACACCGTCGTGTTGGCGATGTGTGGCGATGGGGCGACCAGCGAAGGCGATTTCCACGAGGCCCTGAACTTCGCCGCGGTGTTCAACCTGCCGGTGATCTTCTTCGTGCAGAACAACCAGTACGCCATTTCCGTGCCGCTGTCCCAACAGTCGGTGGCCCCGTCGCTGGCCCATAAGGCCGTCGGCTACGGCATGGCCGGCGAACGCGTGGACGGCAACGACCTGGTCGCGCTCATGGCCGTGCTGGGACGCGCCGTGGAACTGGCCCGCACCGGCTCCGGCCCGCTCCTGGTGGAAGCCCATACCTACCGGATGCAGGCCCATACCAACGCCGATGACGCCACCCGGTACCGGGAGGACGAGGAAGTGACGGCCTGGCAGGCGAAGGACCCGTTGAACCGGATGACCACCTACCTGAAGAACAAGGGTCTGCTCGACGATGCGGTCACCGAACGCATTGCCGCCCACGCCGAAGACACGGCGCAGGCCCTGCGTGATGGACTGAACCAGGACCCGGAGATCGATCCGCTGGAACTGTTCGATCACGTCTACGCCACCCAGACCCCGCAGCTGGCCGAACAGCGCGCACTGCTCGCGGACGAACTCTCCCGGGAAGGGGACGCCAAGTGAGCCCGCACATCACCACTTCATCCGAGGCCAACGGCAACGTCAGCGCCGCCACGGCCCGAGCCACCGAACGCGCCGCAGAACGGGCCGAGGCCGCAGGCCCGCGGCCGGTCACCTTCGCCAAGGCCCTGAACACGGCCCTGGCCGACGCCATGGAAGCCGACGCCGGCGTCGTGCTCTTCGGCGAGGACATTGGCACCTTGGGTGGGGTCTTCCGCATCACCGACGGGCTGACGGCACGCTTCGGAGTCGAACGCTGCTTCGACACCCCGCTGGCCGAATCCGGCATCGCCGGCATGGCTATCGGCATGGCCATGAACGGGATGCGCCCGGTCATCGAGATGCAGTTCGACGCCTTCGCCTACCCGGCCTTCGAACAGATCGCCTCGCATCTGGCCAAGATGCGCAACCGCACCCGCGGTGCCGTGGACATGCCCGTGGTCGTGCGCATCCCCTACGCCGGGGGCATCGGCGGTGTCGAACACCACTGCGACTCCTCCGAGGCCTACTACGCGCATACCCCCGGGTTGAAGGTCATGACCCCCTCAACGGTGTCCGACGCCTACCGGATGATGCGCGAGGCCATTGCCTCGAACGACCCCGTGGTGTTCCTGGAGCCGAAGAAGCTCTACTTCTCCAAGGACACGGTGGACCTGGACGCCCTGCGCACCGAATACGAGGCCGCGGCCGCCGCCGGCGAACACCCCACCGAGGGCCATGCCGCCGTGGCCCGTGCCGGCACCGACGCGACGTTGATCGCCTACGGTCCGTCGGTTTCCACGGCACTGGCCGCCGCTGCGGCCGCGGCCGAGGAGGGGCGTTCGCTGGAGGTCATCGACGTCCGGAGCATCGTGCCCTTCGACGATGAGGCCGTCTGCGCTTCCGTACGCAAGACCGGCCGCGCCGTCGTCATCTCCGAAGCCCCGGGGTTCGCCTCCGTCGCCTCGGAGATCACGGCCCGGGTGCAGGAACGCTGCTTCCACTCCCTGGCCGCCCCGGTATTGCGGGTGACCGGATTCGACATCCCGTTCCCGGCACCGAAGCTGGAAGGCTTCTTCCTGCCTGGCGTGGACCGCATCCTGGACACCGTCGACTCGCTGCAGTGGGAGGACTAGACATGAGCATCAAGATATTCCTGCTGCCCGATCTGGGCGAAGGGCTGACCGAAGCGGATCTGGTGAACTGGCTCGTGGCCGAAGGCGACACGATCGTCGTGGACCAGCCGATCGCCGAAGTCGAGACCGCCAAATCCCTGGTCGAGGTGCCCAGCCCGTTCGCCGGCACCGTGCACCAGCTCCATGGTGCCGCTGGAGACACCATGGATGTGGGCAAGGCACTGCTCTCCGTGGACGACGGCGAGGGTGCCGACGGCGGTGACGCGGCACCGGAAGCCCCGGTCGCCACCGAGGCGGCCCCCGTGGAAACGGCCCAGTCCTACCGGGAGGAGGAGCGGGCCGGAACCGGCGAGGGCTCCGGCAACGTGCTGGTCGGCTACGGCACCCCCGGCGGGGCCGGTGCGACCCGGCGGACCCGCCGCCCGCGCTCCTCGACGCCCTCCGCGGCGAAGGCGCCATCCGCCACCGCGGCCCCGGCAGCGGCTCTGACGCAGGCCCGCACCGCGGCACCGACCGTGATCTCCCCGCTGGTGCGCAAACTGGCCCGGGACCACGGGATCGACATCGCCACGCTGACCGGCTCGGGCCGCAGCGGGCTGATCATGCGTGCCGACGTCCAAGGGGCCATCGACGCCTCGTCGGACGGGGCGCCGGCAGTGTCGGCAGCCTCCCCGGCTGCGGCTGCAGCTTCGGTCGATGGCATGGTCGGAGCCGACTCCCGTTCGGGGCTGGGCATTAGCTCACGGACACCGTTGAAGGGCGTCCGCAAGACCATTGCCCAAGCCATGAGCACCTCGCGCCGTGAAATCCCCGAGGCCACGGTATGGGTCGATGTCGATGCCACCGAACTGGTGCGGATGCGGGCGAAGCTCAAGGCGGCGGATCCGCAGAACACCCCCGGGCTGCTCGCGTTCATCGCCCGCTTCACCGTCGCCGGTCTGGAGCGGTACCCGGAACTGAACACCCGGATCCAGGACGCCTCCGATGGCGGACAGGAGATCATCGGCTTCGAGGGGATCAACCTGGGCATCGCCGCCCAGACGGATCGCGGCCTGATGGTGCCCAGCATCGCCCGGGCCCAGGACCTCAGCGCCCGACAGATCGACACCGAGGTCCGCCGTCTGGCGGGGGTCGCCCGCGAGGGCAAATGCACGCCCGCCGAGCTCACCCGTGGCACGTTCACGCTGAACAACTACGGCGTCTTCGGGGTGGACGGGTCCGCGGCGATCATCAACCACCCCGAGGTCGCGATCCTCGGCGTCGGGCGCATCATCGACCGCCCATGGGTCGTGGACGGGGAACTGGCCGTTCGCAAGGTCACGGAGCTGACCCTGACCTTCGACCACCGGGTCTGCGACGGCGGTACCGCAGGAGGGTTCCTGCGTTATATCGCCGACGCCATCGAGAATCCCGGCTCGGTGCTCGCGGACCTGTAGGCCGGGCCGGCCCGGCGGGACCATGCAGCCGGCGATGAAGGTCCCGAGGGAATCGGCGGAAGCCCTGGAGGCGGAAGGTTTCAGGCCGGTGCCAGCCGGGAGTTCCGCCACCAGTCCACGGTCGCCGCTGCGGCCGCCGGCAGGGCGGTGGGCTCGAGCCCGAGGGCTTCCTGGCTGGCGCGGGAATCCATGATGAACGGGCGATCGAATTGGTAGGCCATCTCCGCCATTTCCCCGAGGCCGGAGGCGGCGACGCCCAGCAGGCGCACCAGCCATCCAGGAAGTCCCGAAACCGGGGGTGGTTCCACCCCGCCCGCCCGGGCATACGCCGCCGCCAGGGCCCGTTGCGTCGTGGCGGTCGCGGTGGGGGCGTGGAGGATCCGGTTCCACAGCTCGGGCCGTTCGCTGGCCCGGATCATCGCCGCGGCAAGGTCCGGGACGAAGGTGAAGGAGTGGAGCTGTCCCGGGTGACCGAACGCGAAGAGCCGTTGGCCCGAGAACACGGCCTCCAGCATGCGCGCTCCGGCATGGGCGTTCTCCACCAGGGGGCCGAAGAAATCCGAAGCGACCACGCTGACCGTCGCGGTCGTCGAGGCCTCGCGCGCGGCCAAGAGCCCGGTCCTGATCCCGCGTTTGCCTCCCGTCGCCTGGCGGGGGGAGTCTTCGGTCATGACGACCCCCGGCTCGGAGTAGGAATACAGGCCCTCGGGGAAGATGACCGGAATCCCCTGGGCGCCGGCGACCTCCAGGGCCACCTGATCCGCCTGCGGCAGGACCTTGCGCCAGGCGTCGGCCCGGTAGGCGGCGTGGACGCAGTGGAAGATCGCGGAGGCACCCGCGGCGGCCTCGGCCAGTTGGGAGGCATCAGTCGCGTCGACGCGGACCCTGCGGATCAACCGATGGGCCGGCCCGCCACCTGAACGGGTGGCCATCACCACGGTGTGGCCGGCATCGGCCAGTTGGAGGGCAACGGTGGATCCGACGGGGCCGGATCCGGTGACCAGGAAATGCTGGGACATGACACGCTCTTTCGTTGGACGGAAATGAGAGCAGTGCTCTCTAACGCAAGGCTACAGCCGGGAAACAGAGTGGTCAAGAGCAGTGCTCTCTTAAGTTGACAGTGCTCCCGGAGGTGTCGTTTGATGAGGGCATGACCAGGACGTTGACGCCGCGTGAACAAGCCAGGGAACGGACCATGGCCGAGATCATGCGCATCGCCCGGGACCAATTGGTCGCCGAGGGGCCCGCCGCGCTGTCGCTACGGGCCGTGGCCCGGCAGCTGGGCATCGTCTCCTCGGCCATCTACCGCTATGTTTCCAGCCGGGACGAACTGCTGACCCTGCTGATCGTCGAGGCGTATTCGGATCTCGGTGGGCAGGTCGAAAAGGCAGTGGCCGCGGCCCCGGCGCACCCGCTGGAACGATTCACGGCGCTGGCCCGGGCCGTTCGCAGCTGGGCACTGGACGATGCCGCCCGCTACGCCTTGCTGTTCGGAACCCCGGTCCCGGGGTACGCGGCCCCGGCAGCGCTGACGAACGACGCGGGGACCCGGGTGGTGGTCGCCCTCTTCACGATTCTTGACCAGGCGTGGGCCAACGGGATGATCACGACGGCGGTCAGTGGTTCCGCCGGGGACCAGGAGCCCGCCATCCCGGAGCGGTTGGGCCGGGACCTCGAGGCGATCAGGCAGGACTACGGAATCTCCATGCCCGCGGAACTCGTAGCCCGGGGATTCAGCTGTTGGTCGGGCCTATTCGGGGCAGTCACCTTCGAAGTATTTGGTCACTATGGGCCCGCGACCTTCGGTGACCCCGGGGAGATCTTCGAACGAACCATCCGGCTCCTGGCGACACAGGTGGGGTTGGGCCCCCGATGCCAGCCGGGAGGGAAGGCCTAACGGCGGTAGAAGTCGTCGGAGAAGGTCTCCACCGCCTCGTCGTCCTCGGCGGGCGTGGCTGCGGCGTGGGGGACCTCGGGTCCCTCGTCCCCGGCGGCACCGTGTGGCACGGCCGGGGTTGCCCGTTCGTCGAGCCGCAGATGGTTCTCCAGCATGCGCACCACCACCGAGGCGGCAATGAACGCGACGCCCAGCGGGATGACCGCGGTGCTGAAGATCGTGCTCAGCGCCCTCAAGGCGTTGGCGGTGACCATATCTTCCGGGTCCACCGTGTCGAAGAGGTACTGCATGAGGTTCATCGAAAACAGCTGCAGCGCCACACCGATGATGAAGATCACGACCCCGTAGATCATGAGCTTGATCGAAATGCGTTTCATCGCTGCTTCCCCCGGTCCTTTGGGTGGTTCCGGCGGTTCCTCGCCGGCGCCTTGGTCCCCTCGAGCCTACCTACCAGGACCGGCCCCCACGGCCCCGGGGGGGCCGGGGGAATAGAGTCGGAGCATCGACAGCGACTTCGGAGAACCGCGGCCCACCCACGGTTGCCGGGACAAGGACGGATCATGAGTGCCAAGGCGACGGCCGCTCCCTGGCAGCGGGCAGGGGGACGCACCCACGTCCTGCGCCTGGAGGGGTTCGCCGTCAATGCCGGGCTGGTGATCGGTGATCGGCGGGCAGCTGTCATCGATTCGGGGGCCGGGCCGGCCGAAGCGGCCGAACTACATGCCGCAGTCCGCACGCTGACCGACCTGCCGCTGGTGCTGATCAATACCCACGCCCACGGGGACCACTTCTTCGGCAATGCCTACTTCCGTGCCCAAGGGGTCGCCGATATCTGGGCCCACGACCGGGCCGCCACGACGATCGCCCTGCGCGGCGCCGAACAGCGCGACCTGGTGTTGGAGGTGGATCCGGACATGGCGGCACCTCGGGGTCCACACACCCGGATCCTCCCCCCGAACCGGACCGTGGGGGCCGACGGGGTGGACCTGGATCTCGGCGGGTGGTCCATCAGGCTCTTCCACCTGGGCCCCGCCCACACCGACGGGGATCTACTCATCGCTTCCGGCCGGGTGCTCTTTGCCGGGGACCTCGTCGAAGAGGGGGCCGCCCCCCAATTCGAGGACTCCTTCCCCGGCGCCTGGGACGAGGCGCTCGGACGGATCCTGGCCCTGGGCCCGAGGCACCCGGTGGTGGTGCCGGGGCACGGGAAGATCGTGGACCTGGGGTTCGTCCGGGCCCAACGTGAGGAGCTTCAAACAGCCATAGAGCGGTGCCGTGCCGTGCTCGAGCACCCCTCCACCGACCCCGCCGGGGTCGTCCCGTCCCTGCCCTACGACCCGGTCCAGTCCCGGCACCTGTTCCTGCGGGTGAGGGACACCGCCGGGACGGAACAGGAGTAGGGACATCACCTCGACTTCGCAGCCCGGCGGTGGACCCCCGCTGCGCACGCTGATCTTCCGCATCTACGCCCCGTCACTGCTTTATGCCGTGGGCCGGGGCAGCATCCTGCCCGTCATCGCCTTGAGCGCCCGTGGGCACGGCTCCACGGTCGCCGAAGCAGCATTGGTCATCACGCTCATGGGGGTCGGCTCCCTGATCACCAACATCCCGGCGTCCCTGCTGATCGCCCGCCTCGGCGAGCGCACCGCCATGATCGGTGCCGCGCTGTGGGCCAGCGTCGGCATGGCCGTCTGCCTGGGGGCGGGCCACCTGGCCCCCTATGCTGCCGGGGTGCTGATGATCGGCATGGCCGGTTCCGTCTTCAACCTCTCCCGGCAGAGCTACCTGACCGAAGCGGTGCCGGTCACCTACCGGGCCAGGGCCATGTCGGGGCTGGGCGGAACCCTGCGCGTGGGCCTGTTCGTCGGGCCCTTCGTCGGGGCAGCCACCATGCACTTCCTTGGTCTGCAGGGGGCCTACTGGGCCGGGCTGGTGGCCATGGTGGCCGCAGCCGGGGTCTGCATCGGCATCCCCGAACTCCAGGCCCCTGCCGGGTCGGGACGCCCGGAAAGGGGCGAAACCGGTGCCGCCCCGGTGCCGCGGACCGCGACGGTGACGTTGCGGGCGATCCTGGCCGCGCACTGGCGCACCTATGCCACGATCGGCAGTGCCATCGTGGTGATCTCCGCCGTGCGGGCCACCCGCCAGGCGGTCATCCCGCTCTGGGCCGAACACCTGGGCATGGACGCCTCCGCCACCTCGCTGGTCTACGGGCTCTCCGGGGCCGTGGACATGCTGGTGTTCTACCCGGCAGGAGTGGTGATGGACCGGCGTGGACGGACGTGGATCGCGGTACCGTGCATGGTGGTCATGGGTGTTTCCCTGGCCTTGATGCCCTTCACCACCGGGCCGGGGACCCTGCTGCTGGTGGCCATGTTGTTGGGCCTGGGCAACGGGATCGGCTCGGGTCTGGTGATGACCTTGGGCGCCGATCATTCCCCCTCGGTGGGCCGGCCGCAGTTCCTGGGCTTCTGGCGACTGATCTCGGATGTGGGGGTGTTGTCCGGGCCCGTCCTCCTTTCGGCGGTGACGGCGATGGCCAGCCTGGGGACCGGGGTCTTCGCCATCGCGGCCCTCTCCTTCGCCGGGGGAGGTCTCTTCGCCTGGTTCATCCCGCGCAAGGCACCACCGGGAAGCCTGGATGCCCGCAGGACGCGGGCCTCGTGAGGAGTCCGGCCCGGGTCAGGACAGGGGGGCCCGGCTCCGGGTCTGATGGGAAAAGACCCCACACAACAAGCCGAACAGGCAGCCCGCGGCACCGATGATGAGCAATGCCCCGGCGACGAGGAACCAGCCACGGGCCGTGGTCCCCGCCGTCGGGCCCACATGCGTGACGAACAGATACACCGCCGCGGCGCCGATGAACCCCAGGATCCCCGGGAACCACAGGAGCGTGGGCCAGATCCCGGAGGAGGACCAGGAGGAATCCGGGCCCTTCCATCGGTTCCACTCCGGCTGCCGACGCAGGATGATCAGGCCGGCCAGCAACCCCCAGAAACCGGCGACCAGATAGGCGGCGACCACGTCGGAGGGCCGATGCCAGCCCAGCGCAAACGTGGAGATCCCGGTCACCGCCGCATAGAGCCCGCCACAGGTCGCGATCAGGGGACGCCACCGGGGGGAGGTCACCAGGAAGACCGCGATCAGCGCGGAGGTGGCGACCGTGGTGTGCCCGGAAGGGAAGGAATTGCCGGTGGCCTCCGAGATGCCCAGGTTCGGGCGGACCAGCAGGAAGTGCTTGAGTATCTGGGTGCTGCCGATGGCGGCGCCGAAGGACAAGGCTGCCACGATGGGGGCATACAGGTCCCGCCGCAGGATTGCCGCAGCCAGCAGCGCCACCAGCGCCACGATGCCGGAGATCAACGGCAGCTGGTTCAAGAACGAGAGGGCCGCGGCCCGGGCCGTGTCGCTGTCAAGGAAGGCCGTCGCCCCGCGCAGGGCGTCTTCATCGGCCTGCTGTCCCGTGGCCGTGAGGACGAAGGCCCAATAGGCCACGCCGAACAGTCCGGCGACCAACAGCATCGCCAGGATCCACAACCCCGGATTGCGGGCTGCACGGTGGGGCGGTCCCCCCGGAACGGGTATTTCCCTGGTCTCGTTCATGTCGCTCCTAGCATCCCACGGGCCGGGCCGGTTCGAGCGGACCGCCGCCGATACGATGGTGTGATGGCTAATCCGGACAACGCACCATCCCCCTCCGAGGTTCCCACGCAGGCATCGAGGCAGATGAAGACCCCCTGGGCGCTGCCCCCCGTGGAGGAGATCCTGGCCTCGGCCCGTGTCGTGTCGTTGCCGTTGCGGGTGCGTTTCCGGGGAGTGACCCACCGTGAGGTCCTGCTCCTGGACGGTCCAGCAGGATGGGCGGAATTCTCCCCGTTCCTGGAATACGACGACGCGGAGGCTGCCCCCTGGTTGCGGTGCGCACTCGAGGCCGGCTGGCAGGGTTTCCCCGCGCCCGTGCGGACCAGCATCCCGGTCAACGCCACGGTCCCGGCGGTCCCGGCCGGAGGGGTTCAGGGGGTTCTCGCCTCATTCGACGCCGCCGACACCGTCAAGATCAAAGTCGCCGAACACGGTCAAACCCTGCGCGACGACGTGGCCCGCGTCGCCGAGGTCCGTCGCCTGCTGCCCGCCGCCGCCCTGCGGGTCGACGCCAATGCGGGGTGGACCCACGAACAAGCCCTGGAAGGCCTCGAGGCGCTCGCCGGGTTCGACCTGCAATACGCCGAACAGCCCGTCGCGGGAATCGACGGGCTGCGTCGGCTGCGTCTGGAGGTCCAGCGCCGGGGGCTGGGGGTGCGGATCGCCGCGGATGAGTCGGTGCGCAAGGAATCGGACCCGCTGGCGGTGGCCCGGGCGGAGGCCGCCGACCTGATCATCGTCAAGGCCCAACCCCTGGGCGGGGTCCGTGCCGCCCTGCGGGTCGTGGCCGACGCCGGGCTGCCCGCCGTCGTCTCCTCGGCCCTGGATTCCTCCGTCGGGATCCGTACCGGGGTGGCCCTGGCCGCGGCGTTGCCCGCGCTGCCATACGCCTGCGGACTCGGGACGGTATCGCTGTTTGCCGACGATGTCTGCCTCGACCGGTATGAAGCCCACGGCGGCTCGCTCCAGGTCCGCGACGTGGTGGCCGATCCGGATCTACTGTGCCGGCATGCTGCCTCCCCCGAGCGGCAGCATTGGTGGAGGGAACGCCTGCGGCGCTGTGCCGGGCTCCTGGCGGCCGGCCAGCCATAGGATGGGGGCATGACGTTCTCGGAAAGCCTCCTGACCTCCATGCAGGCGGCGCGGTTCGCCGTAGGGACCCTGATCGAGGACGGCGTCCGTGAAGTCGTCCTGTGTCCCGGCTCCCGCAGTGCCCCGCTGGCCTATGCGCTCGCCGAGGCCGAGACCCGGGGCCAGGTGCGCGTGCACATCCGCATCGACGAACGCGACGCCGGTTTCACCGCACTGGGGCTATCGTTGGCCACGAGCCGCCCGGTGGCCATCGTGACCACCTCCGGCACCGCGGTGGGGGAGCTGCTCCCCGCCGTGATGGAAGCCAACCACGCCGCCGTGCCGTTGGTGGTTGTTTCCGCCGACCGGCCGGAGGAGCTGCGCGGCACCGGGGCCAACCAGACCACCGACCAGGCCGGCCTGTTCGGGGTGCATGTCCGCTACTGCGTGGACATCCCGGCAGGCCAGGACCCGACGCCGGAGGTCAGGCGCGCCCTGCTGGCCGGGGAAGGGCTGCCGCTGGCAGGGTCCACCAGGGCCGGGGTGCATGCGGTGGACGTCAGCACCCCCACCCCGGCGTCCAGGGCACTGCGCCCCGCCGTCCAACTCGCGGCCCGTGGACCGATCCATATCAACCTCGCCTTCCGGGACCCGCTGGTCCCGGACACCGAAGGCAGCCGTGAGGACCCGACGGAGGCTCCCGGGAGCGGTGTGCCAGGCGAGCCGGATCCCGCCACGGTCGGGGACCTGTCTTCGGGCACGGTGCTGGACGAACTGCGCGAGGCGGAGCTGGAGAATCGACGCACGGTGGTCATCGCCGGACACGATGCAACGGCCATTGCCGAACGGTTTGCCAGGATGTTGGGCCTGCCGCTCCTGGCCGAGCCGAGTTCCAACGCCCGCTTCGGTCCCAATGCGATCGGCCCCTACCGGGTATTGATCCCGGAATTCGAGGCCAGGATCGACCGGGTCGTGGTCTTCGGCAGGCCGACGTTGAACCGTCAGGTGGGACGGCTGCTGGCCCATCGCGAGCTGCCACCGGCGCTCTACGTCCCCGAACCGGTGGCCTGGTTCGACGCCGGGCACCGCCGGGACCGGGTCATCACCGAACTGGGTGAACTGGCGGGATTCGCCGGCCGGGGCCCCGCGGGGTGGCTCGATGAGTGGAGAGCTGCCGCGCAACGGGCCACCGGAATCATCGACGAGGCGACGTCCGCGACGACACTGACCGGTGTGGAACTGGCCCGGACGGTCTGGAGCGCAGATACCGGCCCGCTGGTCCTGGGCTCCTCCAATGCGATCCGCGATGTCGATCTCGCCGGGACCCCCGGCCGTACCGGGCGGGCCGTCTATGCCAACCGCGGGCTGGCAGGAATCGACGGGACCCTGGCCACCGCCACGGGCATCGCCCTGGGCACCTCGCACGGCGTCGGGGAGCGCACCACGGTCCTGCTGGGGGACGTGACCTTCCTGCATGACGTCGGCGGCTTGTTCGTCGGCGCCGGGGAAACGGTCCCGGTCATGGACCTGGTGGTCCTCAACGATGGTGGTGGGGCGATCTTCTCCACGCTCGAACATGGTTCCCTGGCCGAACAACCGGAGTATGCAGGAACCGTGGAACGCTATTTCGCCACCCCGCATGGGGTGGATCTGCGCGCCCTGGCCGACGCCTACGGGGTGGACTACGTCCGGGTCGAGGACCGCCGCGCCCTGGAAACCGTCCTGGCCTCCGGTCCGATGGCCGACTCGGCGGTGCGCCGGCGCATCGTCGATGTGCGGATCGACCGTGTCGGAGTGCGCGGACTGCACCAGCGCATCATGGCCTCCGTCGCCCGTACCTGAGGCCGGCGGTGGGCGGGGCCCTTCAACCACAGCAAGAGCGTGGCTCCCACCGAAGCAGGGGCCACGCTCTTCGTCCTGGTGGTGTGTTCCTAGAGGACCTTGGAGAGGAATCCCCGGGTGCGTTCATGCTGGGGGTTTCCCAGGACATCGTCCGGTTTGCCTTGTTCGACGACGACCCCGCCGTCCATGAAGACCACCCGGTCGCCGACCTCGCGGGCGAATCCCATCTCGTGGGTCACCACCATCATGGTCATGCCCTCGTCGACCAGCCGACGCATGACCGCCAGGACATCGCCCACCAGTTCGGGGTCCAGTGCCGAGGTCGGCTCGTCGAAGAGCATCATGTCCGGATCCATCGACAGGGCCCGGGCGATCGCCACGCGTTGCTGTTGGCCACCGGAGAGCTGGGAGGGGAAGGCGTCGGCGCGATCGGCCAACCCGACCTTCTCCAGGTTCTGACGGGCGATCCGGCGGGCTTCGGTCTTGCCACGTTTCTTGGCCCGGCGCTGGGCCAGCACCAGGTTGTCCAGCACGTCCAGGTGGGGGAAGAGATTGAACTGCTGGAAGACCATTCCGATGCGGGTGCGGATCTTGTTCAGGTCCGTTTCCGGGTCGGTGATGTCGATCCCCTCGACCAGGATCGTTCCCGAGGTGGGTTCCTCGAGCCGGTTCACGCAGCGCAGCAGGGTCGACTTGCCTGAACCGGAAGGCCCGATCACGCAAACCACCTCGCCCTGGCCGACATGGAAATCGATGCCGGTGAGGACCTCGTTGTCACCGAAGCTCTTATGCAGATTGCGGACCTCGATGGCCGGATGGGCCGGTGCGGATTCCTGTGCGTTCATGGGCCTTACCGTCCTCTGTTTTGGTGGCGTTCGAGCTTGGCCACGAGCTGGGTCAGCGGCAACGTGATGACCAGGTACATCAGTCCCGCCACGATCAGCGGCGTCGAGTTGCCGAACTGCGACAGCGAATCTCGGGCGAATACGGTTAGTTCGCGGTCGCCCAGCGCCATGCCGGCGATGAACAGCAGCGAGGTGTCCTTGATGATGATGACCAGTTCGTTGGTCAGCGGTGGGGTGATGATGCGGAAGGCCTGGGGAAGAACCACGGAGATCATGGTCCACCCCGGTGCCATGCCCAGCGATCGGGCGGCCTCGCGCTGTCCGGCAGGAACGGCTTGGATGCCGGCGCGGATCGTTTCGGCGATATAGGCGGCGGAGACGAGGATCAGCCCGATCAGGCCGCTACTGGCGCTACCGCCGGGTGGATCCCAGGAGGCGAAGGCGGTGGGCACGGCGAAAGCGAAACCGAAGATGACCAGCAGGGCCGGCAAACCGCGGAAAGTCTCAATGTATGCGGTGGCGATCCAGCGGTACGGGCCCACCGGGGCCAGCTTCATCAGGGCCAGCAGCAGACCCAGGAGCAGGCCACCGGCAAAGGCGATGGCCGTGTAGACCACGGTGTTCTTCGCCGCCGTGATGATGATCGCGGGGAAGAGCTGCTTGGCGATCTCCACGTCGAGGAAGTTGTATTTGATTTCCTTCCAGTTCGCAGACAGGAGGAGGGCTGCGATGGCGGCGACGAGGATGACGTACAGGCTGCCGCGGAAGAGGCGCCTGCGAGTGGAGGGTTTCAACGGTGTGGCCTTCCGGGCGTTGTCAGGGCTGCGCCCCGGGGATTCTTCCCCGGGGCACAGCCATCTGGATTACTACTACTTCGTGGAGAAGTACTTGTCGTAGAGCTCGTCGTACTTGCCGTTGTCCTTGAGCTCGGCGAGCTGGGCATCGAGCTCCTTGAGGAGGGCCTCGCCGCCGTCCTTCTTCACGGCGAAGCCGTACTGCTCGTCGGTCTTGTACTTGGCGACGATGTCGAACTTGCCACCCTGGGTGTGTTCAAGGTTCACCGGAAGGTCCTGCAGCACCGCGTCCACGCCCCTGGACTGCACGGCCGGGAAGAGCTCGGCATCCGAGGGGTAGGCCTTGATCTTCGCGTCCTCGGGGGCGTTCTCGCGGGTGTATTTTTCACCCGTGGTGCCCTGCTGGACACCCACCTTCTTGCCGGCCAGGTCATCAATTGACTTGATATCCGAGCCCTTGGGCACCAGCAGCGACTGCTCGGAGTCGTAGTAGCCATCGGTGAAAGCGAGCTTCTTCTCGCGTTCCGGGGTGATGGTCATGGCACTGGCCCCCATGTCGCACTGCCCCGAGGCGAGGACAACGCCGGACTGGAGGCCGTCGAAGCCCACGTCCTTGACGTCCAGCTTCAGGCCCATCCCCTCGGCGATCGCGCCCACCATGTCCATGTCGAAGCCGGTGTATTCACCGTTTTCCTCATATTCGAAGGGCTTGTACGGGATATCCGAGCAGACCGTCAGGGTGCCCGCGGTCACCAGCCCCAGATCGTCGCCGCCGGCCGAGGAGGTGGACTGTTCGTCCCCGCCGTCCGAGCCGCCGCAAGCCGTCAATGACATCAAGGCAACGGCCGAAACGGCCAGAGCCTTAGTGAAGCTGGAGTGAATCCGCATGTAAGTGTCCTTCTCGAGTGATCCGACGGACATCCTCGCCGGGATGGCCAGTGTAGCCCGGGAACGGGCCCAATGAGATGTTCATCACAAGCTACAGTGGTGTCGCTCCGGTAAACAAGTTGTTTAGGTGACAAAAAGATTACAAATTAAGCGCTTCACGCATGGGGCGCATCTTTGCCCAGGATTCAGCCAGTTCGGCGGCCGGGTCGGAGGCTGCGACGATGCCACAGCCGGCATACAGCCGCACGGTCGTCGGCGATTCGACGACCCCGCCGCGCAGGGCGATACCGAACTCCCCGTTGCCGGTGGCGTCGACCCACCCGACCGGTCCGGCGTAGGGGCCGCGGTCCATGTTCTCCAACCGGAGGATGAGGTCATCGGCCGTCACCGTCGGGGTTCCGCAGACCGCAGCGGTGGGGTGGAGGACCTCGGCCAGATCCAGCGCCGAGGGGGAGGTTCCGTCCTCGTGCACCCGCAGCTGCGCTTCGACGTCGGAGGCCAGATGCCACACATTGGGCAGCTCCAGGACGAAGGGCTCCTCGGGGGCGGTCATCCCGGTCACCAGGGGCCCCAGCTGGACCGTCAGCGAATCAATGGCCAGGCGGTGTTCGTGGCGCTGCTTCTCGTTGCCCGAGAGCATCCGTTCGGCGTACCCCTCGTCACCGGATGGTGCCGTGGCCCGGTCCAGGGTCCCGGCGAGCACCCGGGCCCGCGCGGTGTTCCCGGAGACCTTGACCAGCATCTCGGGGGTTGAGCCGATCAGACCGTCGACCGAGTAGGTCCAGCAATCGGCGTAGCGAAGCGCCAACTCCCTGAGCACTTGGGAAACGGCCAGCGGAGAGCCCAGTTCGGCCACGGCATCACGGGCCAGAACGAGTTTGGTCAGTTCCCCCGCAGCGATCGCCCGGACCCCGGCGCGCACCGACTCCTCATACTGGTCCTCCGAGACCCGGCCGGGCACCAGCTGGTCGCCACCGGGGGAGAGGTCGCGTTCGGTGGAGGCCTCCTCGAGCAACCCGGCCAGCTCCGCCTCGGCCGCAGCGGCGCTGAGCTCGAACTCCGGGTCGTCGGTGACCAGGGTCAACCAGCCGCTGTCGCCGGAGCGCCCCACGAGTACGCGCGGGACGATGAGTCGTGAAGCATGGGGGCTGGTGCCCGAGAAGGCGATGGAGGAGAAGGCAACCGGTCCGGTTCCGGGCAAGTCGACATCGTCCTGGACCGAGGCCGCCGCCGAGACGTCGGCCCACCAATGACGGAGCAGACGGAAGCGATCCGGGCCGTCGGCGGTGAAGCGGGCTGCCTCCCCGAACCCGACCAGGCCCTCGCCGCGGCGGCCCCAGACGAGGGAGTCATCGCGAACGAGCAGGTCCAACAGTGAGCTCTCCTGGCCGGTAGCGCGGGCGATGGTGATGCTGCGCAACCGGGGACGGGATGGGTCCTGGGTCTGCGCGCTGCCGGTTTCCGGCGCGACGGAGCCGGGAAGATCAATGTCCATGATGGTCCCAGCCTACCCGGGCGTGCGGGGCGCTTTTCGCCCTGACGTTGAATTTTGGGATACTTGGGGAATGAGCCGTGCATCGCTGGAAAAGCGTCCCGAAGAAGTCCAAGCCATGTTCGATGATGTTGCCCCGCGTTATGACTTGGCCAACGACATCCTCTCGTTGGGGCAGGCACGGCTGTGGCGCAAGGTCGTCGTCGAAGCCGTCGACGCGGTGCCCGGTCAGCGGGTGCTGGATCTGGCGGCCGGAACCGGGACCTCGTCGGAACCCTATGCCGACGCCGGAATCGACGTCGTGGCCTGCGACTTCTCCCTGGGCATGCTCGAGGTCGGCAAACGCCGGCGTCCGGATATTGATTTCGTGGCCGGCGACGCAACGAACCTGCCTTTCGCCGATGACAGCTTCGACGCCGTCACCATCAGCTTTGGCCTGCGGAACGTCAGCGAACCGAAGAAGGCCCTGGCCGAGATGCTCCGGGTCACCAAGCCGGGCGGCCGGCTGGTGTTGTGCGAATTCTCCCACCCCACCTTCGCACCCTTCAGGACCGTCTACACCGAATACCTGATGCGCGCGCTGCCGACCGTTGCACGGAAGGTCACCTCCAACCCCGCCGCCTACGTGTACCTGGCCGAATCGATCCGTGCCTGGCCGAACCAGGAAGGCATGGCCGGGTGGGTGGCCGAAGCCGGGTGGCAAAACTGCAGGTACCGCAACCTCAGCGGCGGCATCGTCGCCGTTCACCGGGCCACCAAACCGGTTGACCCCCGGGCCGCCGCCCGTCCGGCCAGCTAGCCTCCAGTCGATTAAGGAACACCCGTGTCTGTATTGATCGTCGGGGCCGGCCCGGCCGGCTCGACCGCAGCCAGCTACCTGGCCCGTGCCGGCATCGAGGTCACCGTCCTGGAAAAGACCTCCTTCCCCCGGGAGAAGGTCTGCGGCGACGCCTTGACCCCCCGTGCCGTCCGTGAACTCGCCCGGCTCGGTGTCGATCATTCCGAAAACGGCATCTGGCGGCGGAACCAGGGGCTTCGTCTGGTCGCCGGAGGACGTTCATTGGAGATCCCGTGGCCCGAGCTCAGCGATTTCCCCGATTACGGGTTGATCCGTACCCGGGAGGGATTCGACGAAACGCTGGCCCGCCATGCCCAGGCCGGAGGCGCCCGCGTGCTGGAACGCCACGGCGTTTCCGACGTGGTCCGGGATGCGACGGGCCGCGTCACCGGCGTCATGGCCAACATCCTGGACGAGCGCGGCCGCAAAACGGGCCAGAGGCGCGAATTCCGGGCCGATGTGGTGCTGGCCGCCGATGGGAACTCAACGCGTACAGCGGTCAGTAGCGGGCTGCATAAGCGCGATGACCGGCCCATGGGAGTCGCCTACCGGACCTACTTCACCTCCCCCCGGCACGACGACGACTGGATGGAAGGATGGCTCGAACTGCCGGATAAGTCCGGACGCCCTCTACCCGGCTACGGGTGGGTGTTCGGGGTCGGCGACGGAACCTCCAACGTCGGACTGGGCATCCTGAACTCCACGCGGGAGTTCGGCAAGATGGACTACCGTCAGGTGCTGCGCGAGTGGACCGCCGGGATGCCGGGGGAATGGGGGTTCACCGAAGCGAACCAGGTCGGGCCGATCCGCGGCGCCGCCCTGCCGATGGGGTTCAACCGCACCCCCCACTACACCCCGGGGCTGATGCTGCTCGGCGATGCCGGCGGCATGGTCTCGCCGTTCAACGGCGAGGGAATCAGCTATGCAATGGAATCGGCCCGGATGGCGGCCGAGCTGATCATCGATGCCCGGTCGGGGCTGCGCGGGACGACGCCGGCGGCCCGGGAGGCACTCCTGGCTTCCTACCCGGACGTGGTGAGGAACGCCTGGGGCAGCCACTTCACGCTCGGCCGGATGTTCGCCCGGCTCATCGGCAACCCGAAGATCATGAAACTGGCGCTGCGTACCGGCATGAGCACCCCGGTGCTGATGCGGTTCGTCGTGCGGATGCTCGCCAACCTCACCGACGACGGCGGACGCTCTTTTGAGGATAGAGTGATCCATGTGCTGGAACGGTTGGCCCCGCCTACGGGAAACCGGCAAGCACAAAGGGCACGGCCCGAGAAACGACCCACCCAGATGACAAGCAGGTCCTAGAACCGTGAATGATTCCCCGACCAACTGGACGACCGCCGGACACGGTGTGCCCGAATCCGTTGACTTGTTCGCGGAAACCTCGGCGATCGCCGCGGGCATCAACCTGCCACCGGGGTTCCGAGCCGTCGCCGAGGACGCAGAATTCGGCCCCGCCATTTCGCAGGGCATGGCCAAGGTCGAGAAGGTCCTGCGCGCCGCCGTGGCCAATTCCGATCCGCTCATCGACGCCACCAGCCGCCACCTGGTCGAAGCCGGCGGCAAACGGGTGCGCCCGTTGCTGGTCATTCTGACCTCGCTGCTGGGCGAGGGCGTGGGCCCCGAGACCATCAAGGCCGCGGCCATCGTCGAGCTCACGCACCTGGCCACGCTCTACCATGACGATGTCATGGACTCGGCCTCCTACCGGCGCGGAGCCCCCACCGCCCATGAGGTCTGGGGCAACTCCACGGCCATCCTCACCGGTGATCTGATCTTCGCCCGCGCCTCGGTCATCGGCTCCGAGCTCGGGGCCCAGGCCGTGGAACTGCAGGCCAAGACGTTCGAACGCCTCTGCCTGGGCCAATTGCACGAAACCGTGGGCCCGCGCGACGGGGAGGACCCGGTGGCGCATTACCTCGACGTGATCGGGGACAAGACGGCGTCGTTGATCTCCACCTCGGGAGTCTTCGGCGCCCTCTTCGGCGGGGCCGCCGACTACGTTGACGTCATGCGTGACTACGGCGAGAAGGTCGGGGTGGCCTTCCAGCTGGCCGATGACGTCATCGACGTCACCGGAGCCCAGGTGGATTCGGGCAAGACCCCCGGAACCGACCTGCGTGAAGGAGTCCCCACGCTTCCGGTGCTGTTGTTGCGCGAGGCCGCCGCCGCGGGGGACGCCTCCGCGGCCGAGGTGCTGACACTGGTGGACGGGGATCTGTCCAGCGACGAGGATCTGGCCCGCGCCGTCACCGCCCTGGCGGCCCATGAGGTCACCCGGAAATCCTGGGCAGTGGCCCGCCAATGGTCCGCAGACGCCATCGGGGCCCTGGCCCCCTTGCCGGAGGGGCCGGTGAAGTCCTCACTGGCGGCCTTCGCCGATGCCGTGGTCTCCCGGGAGAACTAGCCCGAAGGGCGGGCTCGTCCCGGGTCCGGGGCCCAGCCGAGCGCCGCAAGGGCTGCCGACAACTCCCGGGCCTTGCGGGCCCTGATGTCAGCGGGAACCCGGTGGCGTAGCTGGCGGTACAGGTTATCGTCCGAATACCGGGGAAAGACATGCTGGTGGTAATGCCAGACATGCTGGTTTCCGGCCGGCTCATTATGCTGCCGTGTGGAGGTCCCCTCGGGATTCCACGCCAGTTTCATGGCCAGGGCGAGTTGGCGGGTCATGATCATGATCGACGCTGCGGCGGCGTCATCCAGATCGTAGAGGGACTCCAGATGGGCTGCGGGAATGACCATCGCATGCCCGCCGTAATCACCGAATCCGTCGCAGGCCATGATGACCGCGACCGTCTGGTCGCTGTAGACCAGATCGGTCGGCACGCACAGGTTGTCTTCCGACAGCGGGCCGCCGGCCAGCAGTTCGCAGAAGGGGCAGTGGTACCCGGGCGGCTCATGGCTTCCATGGGGGTGCACCGGCACGTGGGCTAGACCTCCAGTTCGGGTTCCAGTTCCTCGAAGACCCACTCGAACAAATCGAGTACGTATTCGCTGAAGGTCCCCTCCTCGCTGTCCCATGATCCGTTGGCGTTGCGGCGACGATGGACGATCGGGTCGGGGACGTCCAACTGGTCGGCCCGGAAGCCCCAGACATACTGTTCGTCCTCGTCCTCCATGAACAGCAGATACCCGTCCTCGATCTCCAACTCGTCCGGATCGAAGAAGAAGTAGTAGGCCTCCATGAGGTCATCACAGGCCCCGACCGCCAGGTAGAACTCCTCGAGCACCTGGGGGATCTCGACGCCGGCATCCGCGAGCTCGTCACGGAGCTCTTCGGAAGTCAACCCGTCCTGTGAAATCCACTGGTCATCAAGGTATTTGGGAATCAGGGAACGGAACTTCTCCACGAACATTTCAGCCATGCCTAAATACTATCTGTCCCGGGACTCAGTAGACGTCGCGGGCCGAGAGGGCCAGCCACAACTGGACCCGGTCCGGGGTGTTCGAAGGGTCGTACCCGCTGAGATCGGCGATCTGCTGCAGCCGGTACCTGACGGTGTTGCGGTGCAGGCCCAACGCCTCGGCGACGGTACCGACGCTGCCATTGAGCTCCAGGAACCGTCGCAGCGTGAGCATCAGGTCGGAGCCGTGGGCGGCATCAAAGTCCGTCAGGGGCTCCAGCGCCTCGGCTGCCAGTGCCTGCAGCGGCACGTCATGGGCCGCCAGGAGCAGCGACGTCAACGAAATCCTGGAGGGGTGGTTGATCCGGGCCCCATGACGCAGCGCCTCGACGGCTTCGAAATAGCTCCACCGCAGGCCGGTCACCTGGGCGTAGGAGCCGCCGTAGGACACCTTGGCCGGGATGCCGGCGCCCGAGAGGTAGGTGGCGAATTCCGAGGCAGCAACCTCGCCGTCCCCGGCGTCCAGAACCACCGCGAGCCGATCCTCCACCATGGCCGAGACCGCCTTTTCCCGTCCCGGCGGCAGCGGCAGGGTGGGTAGCGCCTTGCTGTTGGGTCTGAGCGCTTCGACCAGCAGGAGGGTGTGCGCGGCGTGGGGGGCGATCCCGATCGACTGCAGCCGCAGGGCGGCGTCCTGGCCCTCGACCATTCCACGGGTGAGGTCGGAGAGGACCTGTCCGCTGGTGGTGCGGCGGGATTCGCGCAACCGGGCCCTGCCGGCCAGCTCGACGCTGATCAGCGACTGGGCGTATTCGATGAGGCCCCCGCCGGCCCCGGAGCCTTCCAGATACAAGGTGCATCGATCCTGCAGGCCGGTGGAGACTGCCACGCTCTGCCATCCCTCGGCAGCGGGGGCCGGCCCATGGATCCGGGCCCCGTATTGGGTGAGCGCAACAGGCCGTTGGACTTGTCGGCGCAGCTCGCGCAGCAAGGGGTGCAGACCGCCGCTGAGCAGTGCCGAGGCCAGTCGTTGGTGGCCCTGCAGGAGCCCTTCCACACGGGCGACGTTCTCGGCGGCCAGTGCTTCGGCCATGATCCGGGTGATGGCCACGAAGGGTGTCTCGTACGGCACCTCGAATAATGGCAGGCCCACCTCCGTGGCCCGTCGGATGACGGCGGCGGGGACCCTGGCGTGGGTCAGCCCCGTGCCGTAGCCCAGGGCCAGCACCCCGGCACGGACGGCATGATCGACGAACCCGGTCTGGGAGGCGACGGTCTTCTGGCGGACCCCGGTGGTCAACAGGACCTCGCCGCCGGCCAGGAACGGCGTGGGATCGGCCAATTCGGTGACGGCCGCCCAAGACAGCGCGCTGTCTGCGGCGTCGTCCGTCCCGGCGAGGGGCTTGAGTTTCAAGGTGGGGGAGGACAAAAGTCCGGAGAGCGTCATCGCCATAAGCGCCAGTCTAGTCCGTGGTTGTGCATCGGCCTTACAACAGTTGGGATCTTTGGTTGTTGTGACGAACGCGACTCGGGGTAATTGTGACGAGCGCAACAGCGGTTTACGGTGTATGGCATGACCACTCCATCTCAGGCCGGGGCAGCGACAGCCAAGAGCCACAAACGAGAAACCTTCTCCTCGCGCAAGTTGTTCATCATTTCGGCCATCGGTTCCGCCGTCGGCCTGGGCAACATCTGGCGCTTTCCCTACGTTGCCTACGAAAACGGTGGCGGCGCCTTCCTGATCCCGTATCTGGTGGCCCTGCTGACGGCAGGCATCCCGCTGCTCTTCCTGGACTACGCAGTGGGCCATAAATACCGCGGGTCGGCCCCGCTGGCCTACCGGCGCATGCACCGCGCCGCCGAACCGCTGGGCTGGTGGCAGGTCCTGATCTGCTTCGTCATCGCCATCTACTATGCGGTCATCATCGCCTGGGCTGCGATGTACACGATCTTCTCCTTCGACAAGGCCTGGGGCGACGACGCGGACGCGTTCTTCTCCAGTGATTTCCTGCAGGTCGCCGAAGTCCCCGGCCTGAGCTTCGACTACGTGCCGGGGGTCTTGATCCCGCTGTTCATCGTCTGGGCCGTCATCATCGCCATCATGGTGCTCGGTGTGCGGCGCGGTATCTCGAAGGCGAACAGCATCTTCCTGCCGTTGCTGGTGGTCATGTTCGTCATCCTGGTCGTCCAGGCACTCTTCCTGCCCGGGGCCATGGACGGACTGAATGCCTTCTTCACCCCGAACTGGGGTGCCTTGGCGGATCCCGGAGTCTGGGCCGCGGCCTACGGTCAGATCTTCTTCTCCCTCTCCATCGCCTTCGGCATCATGATCACCTATTCCTCCTACCTCAAGCGCAAAACCGACCTGACCGGATCCGGCTCGGTCGTGGCCTTCGCCAACTCGGGCTTCGAACTGCTCGCCGGCATCGGCGTCTTCGCGGTGCTCGGCTTCATGGCACAGGCACAGAACGTCGCCATCGACGATGTCGTCAGCGGCGGTATCGGCCTGGCGTTCGTGGCCTTCCCGACGATCGTCTCGCAAGCGCCGTTCGGTGCGGTGCTGGGGGTGTTGTTCTTCGGGGCGCTGGTCTTTGCCGGCATCACCTCGTTGATCTCGATCCTGGAAGTGATCGTCGCGGCCGTCCAGGACAAGCTGGCCTGGGGGCGTGTGGCTTCGACGCTGGTGGTGACCGTGCCGATCGCCTTGATCTCGCTCGTGCTCTTCCCCACCACCACGGGCCTGCAGCTGCTCGATACCACCGACGCGTTCGTGAACAGCTTCGGCATCATGGCCGTCGCCCTGGCCGCGGTCATCGTGGTCACCGTGGGTGTCACCAAGCTGCCCGCCCTGCACGAACACCTCAACCGCACCTCCAGCCTCAAGATGGGCGGGCTGTGGCGGGTGCTGCTCGGAGGGCTGACGCCCATCGTCCTCGGCTACATCCTGATCTCCGAGCTGCAGGAGAAGGCCACCGAACAGTACAGCGGCTACCCTGCCTGGTTCAACGGGGTCTTCGGTTGGGGGATGGCCGGTTCGCTGATCGTCATCGCCCTCTTGCTGACGCTCGTTCCCTGGAGCAGGAAATCCAAGGCGAACAACGACCCGGAATACGACGTAGTCAAGGCCGACGAGGACGAATACGCGGCCGCGAAGAAGGAGGAGACCCTGCGATGACACCCATTGCGATCACCATGCTCATCATTGCCATCGTGACGGTCTGGGGCGGTTTGGCGCTTGCGCTGATCAACCTCTCCCGCCACCCCGAGGAACCGGAGGACGACCTGACCGAGGCCGCCGCGCCCGAACACTAGCGCCTTCCTTCAACGGCGGCGTTTCCCGTCCCTTCCGGGGACGGGAAACGCCGCCGTCCGTGTGCTGTGCGGATGCATAACGCATCGCCGGCAGGCCTGTGCCAAGCACCCTAGCTTCGGCCGTAGGCCTGACCGTAGGCTCGGTGCCGACGTCTGACCCCGGACGCAGCATCGAATGGAAGGAAGCCGCCGTGGAGATCGAATACCGGCTCGAACAAAAGCGCAACATCACCGGGGCGTTCCCCGGTCCGGCCTCCCTGGCCCTGGCCGAACGTCGTGCGGCGACCGTGGCCGCCGGCGTCGCCTCGTCCGTGCCGGTCTATGCCGCCGATGCCGATGGCGGGGTCATCGTGGACGTCGACGGAAACTCGTTCATCGATCTGGGTTCCGGCATTGCGGTGACAACCGTCGGTGCCTCCAATGCGAAGGTCTCCGCCGCGGTCAGCGAGCAGACGGCACGTTTCAACCACACCTGTTTCATGGTCACCCCCTATGAGGGGTATGTGGAACTGGCCGAGAGGCTGGCCGCACTGACTCCCGGCGAACACGCCAAGAAGAGCGTGTTCTTCAATTCGGGTGCCGAAGCGGTGGAGAACGCCGTGAAGATCGCCCGGGTCGCCACCGGCCGGACCGCCGTCGTGGCCTTCGACCACGCCTATCACGGCCGCACCAACCTCACCATGGGCCTGACCGCGAAGGCGGCCCCCTATAAGCGGGGATTCGGGCCCTTGGCTTCGGAGATCTACCGGATGCCGATGAGCTACCCGTTCCGTGAGGAGAATCCAAACATCTCCGGCAAGGAAGCCGCCGAACGAACCATCCTGTCGATGGAGAAGCAGATCGGCGGCGACCAGATCGCCGCGATCATCATCGAGCCGATCCAGGGCGAAGGCGGGTTCATCGTCCCCGCCGACGGATTCCTGCCGCGCATCGCCGAATGGGCGAAGGAGCAGGGCATCGTCTTCATCGCCGATGAGGTCCAGACGGGCTTCTGCCGTACCGGTGACTGGTTCGCCGTCGACCACGAATCCGTGGTCCCCGACCTCGTCACCCTGGCCAAGGGCATCGCCGGGGGCCTGCCGCTTTCGGCGGTCACCGGCCGGTCCGAACTGCTTGATGCCGTGCATCCCGGCGGGTTGGGCGGAACCTATGGTGGCAACCCGGTGGCCGTCGCCGCGGGGCTGGCCGCCGTGGTCTACATGGCCGAGGCGGATCTGAACGGTCGCGCCCGCGCCATCGAGGAGGCCTTCTACACCCGCCTGCGTCCGTTGCAGCAGCAGCTGCCGGCCATCGGGGACCTGCGGGGTCGTGGAGCCATGCTGGCCATTGAATTCGTCCAGGCCGGCGGGACGGCACCGGATGCCGAACTGACGCGGAAGATCGCCGCCGACTGCCTGGCCGCCGGTGTCATCATCCTGACCTGTGGCACCTACGGGAACGTGGTGCGCCTGTTGCCGCCGCTGGTGATTTCAGATGAGTTGTTGGCCGACGCCTTCGACGTGCTGGAGGCAGCCATCCGCCAGCACGCCTGACGGGCCGGGGTGACGGCCGGCGCCGGATCAGTCCTTGGCTGGTCCGGCGCCGTCGTGCTTAAGCGCGGTGGCAGTTGCCGCGCGGCGAGCCATCCGGGGAGGACCGGGCCGGCGCAGCATGTCGACCGCCACCAGGATGATGGCCACCCAGACGAGGGCGAAGCCGGCCAGTCGTTCGGCCGGCATGGCCTCCCCGAAGATGGCCACCGCAATGATGAACTGCATCACCGGGTTCAGGAACTGCAGGGTCCCCAGGGTGCTCAACGGCAGTCGCCGGGCCGCGGCGCCGAAGAGCAGCAGGGGTACCGCCGTGACGATGCCGCTGGCGGCCATGAGCCAGAAGTGTCCGGGACCGCTGCTCAGTACCGTCGCCTCGCCCCGGGAGATCAGCCACCCCAGGAAGACCAGTGCGGGAACCGTCAAGAATGCCGTCTCGAAGGTCAGGCTGGTCACGGCGGTGGCGGTGCGTCCCACCCGGTTCTTCACGAAGCCGTAGAGGCCGAAGGAGAAGGCCAGGGTCAAGGCGATCACCGGCACCGAACCGTAGGCGAAGGTCAGCACGAGTACCGCGGCGAGCCCGAATCCCAGGGCCGTCCATTGCAGCCGGGTCAATCGTTCCTTCAGGAAGAGAACTCCCAGGCCAGCGGAAACCAGCGGATTGATGAAGTAGCCCAGGGAGGCCTCCACGGCGTGCCCGTTGAGCACGGCAAAGGCGTAGGTCACCCAGTTCACGGTGATCAGGACCGCGGCGAGGGAGAGCCGTCGCAGGGCAGGGCGATCGTGCAAGAGCACGCCCAGGTCATCCCAGCTGCGGGTGATGGTGATGAGCAGCAGGCAGAAGACCAGGCTGAACACGATCCGACTGGCCACGATCTCGGTCGGTGAAGCGATCGCGATCGTCATGAAGTACAGCGGCATCAGGCCCCATAGCCCGTAGGCACCGAGACCCTGCCCCAATCCGGCGCGGCTCGGCCGGGGTGCGGCGCCCGCCGTTCCCGGACGTACGGGTGCTTCGGAGGCGCTCTGGTGGGACATACCTCTGGCAACCCGGGGCGTGCCCGGCCTATTCCGCATTCCGGGGGCTATTCCGTGTCGGAGTTCAAATAGGTCTGGATGGTCTGCACCGGTCGACCGGTCTGGACCAGCTGGCCGCGTCCCGGGGGAAGCGGCCGGGCCCGGATGTTGTTGATCAGTCCACCCTCCGACCGGTCCCCGCTCATGATCAGGGCGGCCGTTCCGGCGTCGCGCAGGGTGGAGAAGAACGATTCATACATTCCGCGGCTGGCACTGCGCACCTTGCGGGTCAGGATCACATGCAGATCCAGTTCATCAGCCATGGGCAGGTATCGGGTCAGGCGTGACAGCGGGGAGGAACCACTGGCCGTCAACACGTCGTAATCGTCGGCGATGACCACCAGCTTCGCCTTGCTGGGCTTGTTCTCCTCGTCGCCTCCGGTGCTGCGCAGCTCCAGTTCGGCCGCCAGGGCCCCGGAGAGCTGCTCGCCCACGATGGCGCTGCCGGCGTAACCACCCAGATAGTCGTCGGGCACGACGTCGTCGAGCCCCTTGCGGGGGTCGTAGACGCCGAACAGCAAGTCATCCGGGGCGTGCTGGGCGACCAGGGTGGCGATAACGTTGCGCAGGATGTTGGATTTACCAGATTCCTCGTCGCCGAGCAGGATCAGGTGGCGGTCCTTGGATTGCAGATCCAGGACGTGGTCTCCGAGGTCGACCTCGCGCAGCCCGAGCGGGAACCGGCCCCGGCCCGAGGCTGCGGGCGCCTGGTCCCACGCGACGCTGGGAGGCAACACCCGGACCTTCATGGCGGTTTCAGTGGTGTGTTCGGCCACCTGGGCCACCAGGTCCTTCAGCCCGTCGGAGAGGTCCTCGGGATCGTGGACCCCGTCGATCCGAGGCAGCGCCACATGGCCGATCAGCTTGCGGTCCGACAAGGCCCGTCCGGGGGCCTCCGGATTGATCCCGGGGGCCACCTTCCGATCGATCTGCGAGTCCGAGGGTTCGGCGAGGGCGGTTTCGATCTTGTTGCCGAAGAAGCCCTGCTGGGCCATGCGCAGTTCCGCATTGCGGTTCAAGGTGGTCACCACATGGATGCCGTAGCCCCCACCGCGCATGATCAGCGCGAAGACGTTTTCCTGGATCTCCTCGAAGTCGTCGGCGATCTGCCCGTAACCGTCGATGACCAGGAAGATATCGGCGCTGGGCAGTTCGGGCAGCCGCCCGTCGGCGTGCATCCGGCGCATCGTGGTCAGGGAATCGATCTGGTGGTGTTCGAAGACCCGCTCACGGACCATGAGCATGCCCACCAGCTCCTCCACCGTGCGGCGGACGACCTCCCGGTTGGTACGGATCGCAGTTCCCCCGACATGGGGCAACCCTCCCAGCGGCAGCAAAGCGGAACCGAGCAGGTCGATGCAGTAGATGCCGACTTCATGGGGGGAATGGGTCAGGGCCATCGAAGCCACCACGGTGCGCAACAAGGTGCTGCGACCTGACTGCGGGCCTCCGGTGATCATCAGGTTCCCACCGCCCGAACCGAAATCGATCTGCCAGAGGCCCTGCCACTGCTTGGCCGGGTCGTCGAGCAGACCGATCGGCACCCGCAAACCGCCTCCCGCCCCCAGCTGGAGGCCATGTTCCCCCGGATGGACGCCGCCGGCTGCGGCATCCAGGGGGATGGCGGCCGGCAGCGGAGGCAACCAGATCTCCTGGACCGAACGCGGGAAGGAGCGCAGCGTATCCATCAGCGTGGACATCACGGTCGGCCCGGTGGTGCGCTTGGCGGCCACGTCCTTCTTCCTGGCGGTGCCTTCGTCCCCGTCGGGCTCCTCCCCGGCATAGCGGGGGACCCTGAGCACCTCGGCGACCTCGGCAGGGGCCAGTTCATCCGCCTCGTCCTGCCGGACGTCCTCCACGGGGCCGGACACGTAGCCGGCCTTGAACCGCGTATAGACCGTGGTGTCGACCTTGAGGAAGCCGTAGCCGGGCACCGGGGGCAGGTGGAAGGCATCGGGGCTGTCCAGCACGGTCCGCGATTCGGATTCCGAGAGCGTGCGCAGGCCCAACCGGTAGGAAAGATAGGTTTCCAGGCCCTTGAGCTTTCCGGATTCGACGCGCTGGCTGCTCAGTAACAAGTGGACGCCGATGGAGCGGCCGATGCGTCCGATGGACAGGAACAGGTCGATGAAATCGGGGCGTGCGGTCAGCAGTTCACCGAACTCGTCGATGATGACCACCAGATGCGGCAAGGGGGCCATGTCCTCCCCGCGGGCCAGACGTTCGTTGCGGTGGACCTGGTAATCGGTGATGTTGGCGATGTTCCCGGCGGCCTTGAGGACCTCCTGGCGGCGCAGGATCTCGCCGTTGAGGCTGGCATAGACGCGTTCGATCAGTGAGAGGTCATCGGAGAGGTTCGTGATGATGCCTGTGACCTGCGGCGCCCCCTCGAAGGGGGCGAAGGTAGCCCCGCCCTTGAAGTCCACGAGGACCATGGCCAGCACGTCCGGGGAGTGGGTGGCCAGGAGTCCGAAGACCAGTGAACGCAGCATCTCCGATTTGCCCGAACCGGTGGCCCCGACACACAACCCATGCGGACCCATGCCGAATTGCGCGGACTCCTTCAGATCCAGGACCGTGGGACGGCCGGCGTCGTCGGGCCCCAACGGGATCCGCAGGAATTCGGCGTCGCCACGCGGTTTCCAGGTCCGCTCTATATCGGCCCGGTCCAGGTTCGAGCTGAGCCCGAGCATGCCGAGGAAACTCTCGGCGCCTTGGCCAGTCCCCCCATGCTCCAGCGAGTCGGCCGAGAGCCGCAGGGGAGCCAGTTCATGGGCCAGCGCATCAGCCGTCGCGACGGAGAGGGGGTCCAGGGATCCGGAGGAGACGTCGGGATGCACCGGATCCGCCCGGTAGTCCTGGACCTGGAACCCCTCACTGGTCTGGGTGATCCGGATGGTGATGTCGCTGGGTTCCTCGCTCCGGTCGTGCACCAGGTGCAGGACCGTGAGGCCGAGATCCCCGGGGGTGAGGAACCGGTCGGCCAAGGGCAGCTCCTGGGCCCGGGATCCATGGGTATCCGAGACCACGACGAGCCGTGCCAAGGCCTGGCCGGCCCGGCTATTGACCTTCTTGGCTTCCACGGCGATCTTGGCCCGCCGTTGCAGATCGGTATCCATGATGTCGGCCAACGACGCCAGGTCGGGGCCGATCCGACGCTCCAGTTCCACACCCGAACTGCGGCCCTGGTCCGCCAGATGCGGCAACCAGGTCGCCCACTGCCAGTCGTCCCGCAAATCCTCGGGCGTGCTGATGCCCAGACCCAGATCCTCGGGCGAATGGAACGCGCTGGCGGAAACCAGGAGGTTCCGGGTGGTGGCGGTGACGAAGTCGCGGTCGCCGATGATGCTGACGTTCCCCACCGAATCGAGCGGAACCGTCACCGGCATGTCGGGGCTGGTGGAGAAACGGCGCCTGAGGATTTCGGCTTCAGCGGCCATGAAGGAATCGGTCTGCTGGGTGGCGCCGGAGACGTCGTTGACCGTGATGTCCCGGCAGGGGCGGGACCCGGAACCGATCCTGACGTGCAGGAAGTCCTCGTTTCCGCGCCGGCGTTCCCAGAGCCTCATGGGGGTGCGGACGATGTCGAAGAGGGCCTCGGGCGGTGGGGCGCTTTGCCGGGCCACGCCGAGTGCCTCGATCTCGTCGGAGCGCATGTTCACCCGGGAGCGTTCCAGATAGCGCATGTAGTTCTCGCGCAGCTGGGTGCGCGTCCTCACGGCCTTGCCCCGGTTGGAGAACATCATGAAGATGGCGATCACCACGGTCACGATCATCATCATGGCGCCGATGGCCGCGAACGGGGAATTGCGGAACATCATCATGGCGGTCATGGAGACGGCGCCACCGAGCATGGGCACGATGGACATCAGGTTCAGCCCCGGGGCCTCGCCTTCGACTGGTGGGGGACCGTCGAGAAGGAAGGGGCGGAAGATGCGCAGTGGTGCCGAGGTCCGCGCTGGGCGGTGGATGATTCGCTGGGCCATCGGCTACCGGACCCCGTTGGCCAGTTCGAGGCTACGGGCAGCCAGTGCGGTGGCAGCCTCCCGATGGGCAGGAAGCATCAACGGCAAGGTGATGAGGGCCCCTGCGGCCAGATGGCGATCGTAGCCGATGGCATGGGCATCGAATCCGAGGCGGGAGAGCCGGCCCGCCTGATCGAGGGCCTGCAGGGCCGATGAACGGTCCTGCTGCATCACGAGCACCGTCAGGGGCAAGCCGGACAACAGCGGGTTCGCCCGCCATCTGGACAAGGCCGCCAGCGCGTCATCGAGGCCGGATAGGGTCGCCGGGACCATGAAGAGGGCCCCATGGCAATCGGCCAGCGCCGCCTGGGTCTCGGGGGCCTGCAGACCGGTGGGGCAGTCGAGCAGGGTGATCGGGAAATACCTCGAGACCGTGGAGGCGGCTTCGCGGAGCAACGGGGCGCCGGTTCGCTGTGCCGACCCCGACCGAGGACCCGTTGCATAGAGGCCTTCGGCGGCCGGGGCCAGCAACCCTGCCAGATGCGCGGCCCCGGGTTGGGCGCCGTTCGTGAGTTCGGGAACGATGGAGTCCAGCGAGGGAGCCTGATCGAGTCCCAGCCGCAGGGCGAGGCTTCCGTGGCCCGGGTCGAGGTCCAGGACGCAGACACTGTCGGGCCGAAGGGCGGAAAAGGTGCGGGCGAGCAGTGCGGAGGCAGTCGTCTTTCCGGCACCGCCGCGTGTCGAGACCACGGCGATCCGTCGACCGGTGGTGACCGGCGCCTGCACGCCGGCAGCAAACTGGCTGACCTGCGTGGCCCGGTGCTTGCCGCCGAACAACATCTGCAGGGCCCGCGGGAAGGACCCCCCGGTGGCGCGGACGCCGGAGAGCCGGCGTCGGTCGTTCTCCAGCGGGGCCCCCAGGGTGCCGGGGGAGGACTGGGCAGGCGGGGCGGAAGGGCCGGGAGCCGGGACGGAACCGGCGCGCCGGCGGCCCGGTGCGGGGGCCCAGGGATCGGTGATCGGCTGTCCCCACGGGTCGAGTGGTTGCTCGCCCGCGGGGTGGCCGGGAGTCTGAGGTGCGGTCATGGAAGGTCCTCCGTGCTAGAACGTGTCCAGCATTTGGGCGTAGACGCCGAAGTAGCCGATGAGCAAGGGGATCGTGGCGAGGATGGCCAGGGTTTCGAGGCGTTCACAGATCTGTCGGATCCGTGCCTCGATATGGTCCGGAAGGTCCACGGCCAACCCCAGGCCGATCACCACGGCCAGCACCAGGATCGACAGCCCGACAATCCATACGGTGTCTTCGTTCAGCCGGGTCAGGGCCCCGGCACCGGCCAGGACCCCGATGGCGGTGGCGGCATAGAGCGAATAGCGCTCCAGGGCCAGGGGGAAGGCCCGCGAGCGCAGCAGGGTTGCCAACGCGAGAGCAAGGAGCAGGGGAAGCGTCCAGACCGGATGCCGATCGCCCGTGGCAACCAGCCACATCCCGGCGGCCGCGGAGAGGGCTGCGGCCACGGTGGCCAGGGTGAGGCCGGCGTGGGCCGAACGGATGGCGGTGATGGCATCACGGCGCCAGATCGAGGTGCCGTTGGCCCGCTGGTCGTCGAGGGTGGACAAACCCGACAGGGACAGGGCCAGGGCCGGCAGCAGGCCCATGATGAGCACCGAACAGATCGCCGCGATGGCACCGACCCCGACGAGGAGGTCGGTATCGGTGCTGGCCGCTGTCCACCGGGCCAGGGGTAGGGCCACGGCCCAGATGCCGGCCAACGTCCCGAGGACACCGGCACCCAGCAGGACGGCCCGGGGATGTTTGAGCACCGTGGCCAGGCAGGCGACGAATACGGCGGTGCCTGCCGCGGCCAGCAGCAATCGCAACGAGGGAGCCGCGGTCCAGTGCAGCAGACCGATCATGCCCGCCCCCCATCCGGCGCCCATCAGGGCGGAGGCCACCGGGCGGGACGCAGCGGAGACCGAGGCGCCCAGTGCCAGCAGCCCGGCCCCCACGGCGAGCAGGACCCACCAGCGGGCATCGGGCAGATACCTTCCCAACAGGATGTCCAGCGCCAGCCAAAGCCCGAATGCGGCGAAGATCCCCGACGCGGTGACCAGATGGGTCCGGTCCCAGGAACCGCGTACTTCACGGGACTGCTCGACGACGGTATCGGAGATGTCATAGACGACGGCAGGGGGCGGGGCTTCGCTGTTGCTGAGCAGGGTCAGCCGTGCCCCGTCGAAGACCTGCGCCTGGGTCAAGGTCTCCCGGGCTGGGATGGGTTCCCCGCTGGCGGTCAGAAGGACCTTGGTCGCGACGGCGTCGCCCGGGTTGTCGCCCAGCAGGTCCAGGATCTGCGGCATCAGTGTTCCCACCGATTCGGTGGCGGGCAGCAGGAGGTCGGCGTTGCGGCGTTCCCCCACAAGGGTCACGCGTGTGTAGGGCTGGGCCATGACGGGCTAGTTCCCCATCCTTCCGGGGCTCGGGCTCGGGTTGGACGAAGACCAGGCCGACTGGGTCGGCCCGATGAAGGCGGCGGCGGAACTCTGCATTTGATCCTGCCGTTGCTTCTTTTCCTCGGCTCGGGTGGCAAGCATGTTGGAGACGAAGGAGATCCCGATGCAGATGGCGGTGATCAAGGCCGCGGCGACGAGGCTGAAGAGGAACTGCTTCGTCGTGGCCTTCCAACGGCGCTCGGTCGGGTTCTCGCCATAGAGCAGGGCATCGGTGACCCGGTTGCGACGGACGGCGACCGACTCGATGAGCTGGTTGTCGAATTCAGTCGCCATGGAGCCCTTTCGGTCTAACAATGTGGTGGTGTGAGTCCATCATGTCAGGTCGATGGACGAAAAATGGCAGGAAACCGGGGGCATGGGTAGTTCTCCCCATGCAGGACGCTTGACCCTGTTTGTTGCCTTGCCGTTAGCTGGTAGCAAGCAAAGCACGGTCAGCGAGGCCACCGCCACGCATCGATGAAGGGAAGCGGGATATGAGTTTCAAGGGAAAAATGGACGTCAACGCCATGAACAAGGCGGCTGAAGAGTCCAGCGGCTCCGGCGATGAGCTGGTGCGACTGGTCGAGGAGCTCGTCGACGGCGTCGAGGACTTGAAGACCACTTTCAAGGGCCAGGGGGCGGTCTCCTACCAGAACTTCATGGTCGAGTCCCAGCGGGTCCAGCAGGACCTGATCAAGGCACTGTCGGGTATTTCGCAGGGTCAGGCCGAGAGCGCCAAGCACTACGTCCAGATGGATGACGCCTTCGATGCCGAAGGCAAGCAAGCCGAAGGACAGGCTGCGGGAGCCAAGACCTCGGGCTTCAGCTTCTCCAAATAGCCACTACCGCGCAGCGCCTCCGGGGGCTGTCCACGCGCACCAGCGCCCCACCAACCCGACATACCGGTCCGACACGGACCCGCAGCAAAGGAATCGAACATGCAAGAAGGCCTCATTCAGTTTGACAGTGACGCCGCCTCGCGTACCGAAGGCGACATCATCCGCATTGCCGGACGCATCGAAAGCATCATCGGCGACCGCGAATCCCAGACGAAGTTCGTCAAGGACAACTGGGAGGACAACAACTCGGGAGATGCCTATTCCAGCGTCGAAAAGGACTGGATCGATGCCGCCAACGAAACCCTCCAGCTCGTGCACAGGGCGCGCAAGCTGTTGGGCGAGAACTCCGTGACGGCCAAGGACGCCAGCGGGAAGGTCCAGGGCATCTGGAGCTGATCCGCTGATGGATCGCGGTGCACCACGCTGCGATCGACGTCCCAAGGGGGCGGGTGGCCGGCCGGCCACCCGCCCCCTTGGTGTGTGCGCTCCCACACAAATGCGCGGGCCGGCGCTCTGGCAATTAGACTAGGTGGCCGTGTGTTAATTATTCTCCGGAATGACGCATCCCAGGAGTACCGCCGAAAGGAAAAACAGTGTCCAACCCAGCTGCTGATCGTCCGCTGCGAGTCGCCATCATCGGCGCCGGTCCTGCGGGCGTCTATGCCGCGGACATCCTGACCAAGGCCGAACGCGAGTTCGAGGTCAGCATCGACCTCTTCGACCGGTATCCGACCCCCTACGGGCTGATCCGCTACGGCGTCGCCCCGGACCACCCGCGGATCAAGGGCATCGTGAAGGCCCTGCATAAGGTCCTGGACCGCGGGGACATCCGCTTCCTGGGGAACGTCAACTACGGCCAGGACATCACCCTGGCCGACATCCGTGACATGTACGACGCAGTCATCTTCGCCACCGGGGCGATCAAGGACGCCGACCTGAACATCCCGGGCATGGACCTCGAGGGCGCCTACGGGGCCGCGGACTTCGTGTCCTGGTACGACGGGCACCCCGATGTGCCGCGGACCTGGCCCCTGGACGCGCAGCAGATCGCGGTCATCGGCAACGGCAACGTCGCCCTGGACGTCGCCCGGATGCTCTCCAAGCATCCCGAGGACCTGCTGGTCACCGAGATCCCGGACAACGTCCATGCGGGCCTGGCCGCCTCACCGGTGACCGACGTGCATATCTTCGGCCGGCGGGGCCCCGCCCAGGTGAAGTTCACCCCGTTGGAGTTGCGCGAACTCTCACATTCGAGGGATGTGGACATCGTCCTCTACCCGGAGGATTTCGAGTTCGACGATGCCTCCGATGAGGCGATCAAGACGAACAACCAGGCCAAGACGATGGTCAATACACTCACCAACTGGTTGGTCGAGCAGGAGGACCGGGAGGAGGCCGAGGACGCCGGGACTCGGACCCCGGCCTCGCGGCGGTTGCATCTGCACTTCCTGCACGCCCCGGTGGAGATCACCGGGTCCAACGGGTCCGTGGAGGCCATCCGGTTCGAACGTCAGGAACTGGACGGGACCGGCAACGTGCGCGGGACCGGGGAGCTGGTGGACTACGGTGTCCAGGCCGTCTACCGGGCGATCGGCTACTTCGGCTCCGAGCTGGCCGAGATCGGTTTCGACCCGAACCGTGGCGTGATCCCCAACGAGGGCGGACGCGTCCTGCACGATGACGGGCAGAAGATTCCCGGGCTCTATGCCACCGGGTGGATCAAGCGCGGTCCGGTGGGCCTGATCGGTAGCACCAAGGGCGATGCCCTCGAGACCATCGGCAACCTGCTGGAGGACCGGCTGGAGCTGCCGGCTGCGGTGCATCCCGATGAACAGGCGATCATCGACCTGCTCAAGCAACGCGAAGTCGCCTTCACGACGTGGGAGGGCTGGGTCGCCCTGGATGCGCACGAGCATTCCCTGGGGGAGGCGGCAGGTGCCGTGGAAACCAGCCGTGGACCGGTATCCCGTGAGCGGGTCAAGGTCGTCGAGCGCGAGGAGATGGTGCGGATCTCCCAGCAGCCGTAGTTCGGAGCCGCCACCGGAAAAGCCCGGGATCCCCTCGAAGGGATCCCGGGCTTTTCTGTCGGTCACCGGCGGGTGCCGGGGACGGGCTGCCTAGGCCTTGCCGGACTGCTCCGACGCGCCATCGGTCGTGCCCTGGTTGCCCGCAGCATGGCCGTCGCGCAGGATCTGACCGAGGTTCTCGTCCACGTTCGTCCAGTACTGGAAGAAGCGCTCGCGGATGTCATCACGGGTGATGCCGGCAACCTGTCCAAGCAGGTTGTCGTGGAAGCGCTCCTTGGACTCGGCGCTGAAGACGTCGCGGTACAGCGTTCCGGCCTGGCCGAAGTCGCTGTCCTCGCTGCGCAGGGTCTGTGCGGCGCGGACGAGCGTCCCGTCGGTTTCCCAGCTGCCTTCGCCGGCACGCTCCGGCTCGGCTGCCGCTCCACCGTAGGAGTTCGGCGTGTAGGGGCGCGTGGTGGCGTCGTTGAAGTGGTACTGCATGTTGCCTTCGTGCATGTACGTGTTCACATGGGCAGCGCGCGGCTGGTTCACCGGCAACTGGTTGTAGTTCGTGCCGATGCGGTTGCGCTGGGCATCCGGGTAGGAGAACACGCGGGACATCAGCATCTTATCGGGGCTGATGTCGGTGCCCGGAACCATGTTCGACGGTGAGAAGGCGGCCTGCTCGATCTCGGCGAAGAAGTTCTGCGGGTTGCGGTTCAACGTGAAGTGTCCGACCTTCACCAGCGGGTAGTCGGCGTGCGGCCACACCTTGGTGATGTCGAAGGGGTTGAAACGGTAGGTCTTGGCATCCTCATACGGCATGATCTGCACGAACACGTCCCAGGTCGGGAAGTTGCCGGCCTCGATGTTCTCGTACAGGTCGCGACGGTAGAAGTCGGCGTCGGAGCCGGCGAGCTTTTCCGCCTCGTCGTTGTTCATGTTGTGGACGCCCTGGCGGGACTGGAAGTGGTACTGGACCCAGAAGCGCTCGCCCTCGGCATTGATCCACTGGTAGGTGTGTGAACCGTAGCCGTTCATCTCGCGCCAGGAGGTCGGCAGGCCACGATCGCCCATGACGTAGGTGACCTGGTGAGCGGACTCGGGGGAAAGGGTCCAGAAATCCCACTGCATGTCGGCATCACGCAGGGCAGAGCCGTTCAGGCGCTTCTGCGAGTGGATGAAGTCAGGGAACTTGATGCCATCGCGGATGAAGAACACCGGGGTGTTGTTGCCGACGATGTCGTAGTTGCCTTCGGTGGTGTAGAAACGCAGGGCGAAACCACGCACGTCACGCCAGGTGTCGGGGGAGCCCTGCTCGCCGGCGACGGAGGAGAAGCGTGCCAGCGTCTCGGACTTGGCGCCCGGCTGGAAGACCGCGGCCCGGGTGTACTTCGAGACGTCCTCGGTGATGGTCAGTTCGCCGAAGGCTCCGCCGCCCTTGGCGTGCGGGTTGCGCTCCGGGACGCGTTCGCGGTTGAACGAGGCCAGCTTTTCGACCAGGTAACGATCGTGCAGGGCCGTGACGCCGTTGGCGCCGGTGGTCAGCGAGTGTGCGTCACTGGGGACGGGGGCACCGCTTTGTGTGGTGGTGAAGTTCTCAGACAAGAGGTTCTCCTTCAGGTGATGGTTTGCTGGTCGATGACTGGGCGGTCTCAGGCAACGCTCTCCCGGGGCTGGGCCCCGGAAGCGCCACCCTCGGTGGCATGCGCCGATTCCCTGCAGGAAGCGCATACCCCCTGATAGACCACGTCAGCGATCTGGATGTTCATGCCATGCGTATCGGAGGGGGAAAGACAGGGGGCATGGCCCACCGCGCACTCGACATCCTCGATCCGTCCACAGGTCATGCACACCGCGTGGTGGTGGTTGTCGTCCACGCGCGTCTCGTGCAGGGCCGCGGAACCGGGCGGAGTGAACCGCCGCAGCATCCCCAGCGCCGTGAGGTCGTTCAGCACGTTGTAGACGGACTGCATGGACACCTCGGGCAACTCGTCACGCACTCCGGAGGCCACCGTATCGGCCGAGGAGTGCGGAGTCGTTTCCAGGAAGCGCAGCACGGCCAGGCGCTGGCGTGTCACGCGCAGTCCCAATTCGTGTAGCCGCTCCGTGTGATCCATACCCCTATTCAACTCCCTATTTTGATGAAGTCAAGATAGGGCAGACTAAGTCGGCTGCCACCGGTCCGGATGGGGGCGCCCCGGGCCGTGCCATAGAATGGTGGGTCGAGGAGCCCCATCCCGTCCGTTCCTCCGGCGCCGTGATCCGCGGCTCATCCGGAACCCCGGGCAGGAGGCGGACGTTAAGCAGATATCCCGCCCGTCAGGTCGAGGGGCAGAGGCAGTAGCAAGGAGCCACACCCGGTGCGCAATCATTACAACGGCCTCAAGACGGCCGCCCTGCTCGGCGGCCTGTTCGGCCTGCTGTTGGTCATCGGATCGCTGATCGCCTCCGGAACGGGCAGGTCCTCGTTCATCTGGATCTTCGCCCTGATCGGTGTGGGGACCACCGCCTACGGGTACTGGAACAGCGATAAGATCGCCATCCGCTCGATGCGGGCCTACCCGGTCACCGAACAGGAACAACCGGCGATGTACCGGATCGTCAACCAGCTCTCCATCAGCGCCGGTCAACCGATGCCGCGGCTGTTCGTTTCCCCGACCGCGGCCCCCAACGCCTTCGCGACGGGACGGAACCCGCGCAACGCCGCCGTGTGCTGCACGGAGGGCATCCTGAACCTGCTCGACGAGCGTGAACTGCGAGGAGTGCTGGGCCATGAACTCATGCACGTCTACAACCGGGACATCCTCACCTCCTCCGTGGCCGCCGCCGTCGCCGGCGTGGTGACCTCGGTGGCCCAGTTCATGCTCTTCTTCGGTGGCGGAGACCGCCGCAACGCCAACCCGCTGGCCATGATCGCCACCGCATTGCTGGCGCCGCTGGCGGCCGCGCTGATCCAGATGGCGATCAGCCGGACCCGTGAATACGACGCCGACGAGGACGGCGCGACGCTGACCAATGACCCGTTGGCCCTGGCTTCGGCCTTGCGCAAACTCGAAACCGGCGTTCAGCGGGCGCCCTTGCCCGAGGATCAGCGCCTGGTCAACACCTCCCACCTGATGATCGCCAACCCCTTCCTCGGCGGAGCGAAGAAGCTCTTCGCCACCCACCCGCCGATGGCGGACCGCATCTCCCGGCTGGAGAAGATGGCGGGCCGGCCGCTGGAGTAGAAGCGGCCGCGCACCACCCATTTGGTCATTGGGTCAGGCTTGCGTATCGTCATGAGCATAGGTAAGGCTTACCTAGACACCTTGACGTCCACCCGGAAGCTCCACGATGATCGCGAATTTCCTGATCGGCCTGCGGGAAGGGCTTGAAGCCGTCCTGATCGTGGTGCTCCTATTGGCCTACCTGGGCAAGACCGGACGGACCCATCTGGTGCCGCGGGTCATGGCCGGCGTCGGTGTCGCGGTCGCCGTGTCACTGGCCTTCGGGGCACTGCTGACCTTCGGCCCGCGCGGCCTGACCTTCGAAGCGCAAGAGGCCATCGGAGGAACCCTGTCCCTGGTCGCCGTCGGATTCGTGACGTGGATGATCTTCTGGATGGCCCGGACCTCGCGGTCCATGGCCACCGACCTGCGCCATAAGGTCGATGGTGCCGCCGACGGGAAGGCCTGGATGCTGGTCCTGGTGGCTGCCCTGGCCGTCGGTCGGGAGGGCCTGGAAACCGCCCTGTTCATCTGGGCCGCGGCCCGCGCCACGGGGGAGACCTGGGAGCCTATCGCCGGCGCCGGGCTCGGACTCGCCGTCGCCGTCGTCCTGGGCGCCCTGATCCACCGCGGTGCCGTCAAGATCAACTTCGCCAAGTTCTTCAGCTGGACCGGGGCGGCACTGATCATCGTTGCTGCCGGGGTCCTGGCCTATGGCATCCACGACCTACAAGAAGCCGGCATCCTACCGGGGCTGCATCGGCTGGCCTTCGACGTGTCCCACGTCATCCCGCCCTCGAGCTGGTACGGCACCGTGCTCAAGGGGGTCTTCAATTTCTCCCCGGCCACCACCTGGCTCGAGGCCATCGCCTGGACCGGCTACATCATCCCGGTGTTCTACCTCTACTTCCGCGGCCTGCGCCGCGGCACCCCGGAGGCACGGACCGGGGCCTCTGCCGGCACCGTCGTCGACTCGAACGCCTGAATCCCCCCGCCGTCCCCGCGATTCCGCCCGACCCACCAAGGAACCCCATGACCCCGAACCGCACATTACCCACCGTCGCCGCCCTGGCGCTGGCCGCGCTGGCCCTGGCCGGGTGCACCGACAACAATGCGACCGCCGATGGCGGGGACGGCAGCATCGCGGTGACCAGCACCGATGACACCTGCGAGGTCAGCACCGATACCGTGCCGGGCGGGACACTCAAGTTCTCGGTGAAGAACGAGGGGTCCCAGGTCACCGAGTTCTACCTGCTAGCCGACGACGGCCTGCGCATCGTCGGGGAGGTGGAGAACATCGGCCCGGGCCTGAGCCGGGATCTGGTGGTCGTGGCCCCCGAAGGAAAATATGCCACCGCGTGCAAGCCGGGCATGGTCGGCGACGGGATCCGGGCGGACTTCGCCGTGGGACCGGTCCCCGAGGGCCAGGAGATCAGCGCCGACCGGGCCGCCCTGCAGGACACGGCCACGACGCAGTACGGCGCCTACGTCAAGGACCAGACCGACCAGTTGCTGGCGGGCACCAAGAAATTCGCCCGGGCCTTTGCCGACGGTGAGACGGATCAGGCCAGGAAGCTCTACGCCTCGACGCGTATGCATTGGGAGCGGATCGAACCGGTGGCCGAATCATTCGGGGACCTGGACCCGATCCTCGACGCCCGGGAAGCTGATCTGGAGCCGGGCCAGGACTGGACCGGCTGGCACCGTGCGGAGAAGGACCTCTGGCCGCCGAAGGACGACTACCAGGCCATGAGCTCCGCCCAGCGCCAGGAGATCGCCGACCAGATGGTGGACGACACCCAGGAACTGAAGGAGCGCACGCTGGACACGGAGTTCACCGCGGACGCGTTGGCCAACGGGGCCAAGGAACTCCTGGACGAGGTCGCCACCGGGAAGGTCACCGGCGAAGAGGAGATCTGGTCCCATACGGATCTGTGGGACTTCCAGGCCAACGTCGATGGGGCCCGCATCGCCTACGAGGACCTGAAGCCGTTGCTCGATCGCGACGACGCGAAGCTCGACGCCAGCCTCGATAAGAACTTCACTGCGCTGCAGAAGCTCCTGGACCAGTACCAGCGAGGTGACGGATTCGTGTACTTCGATGAACTGACCGAGTCCCAGAAACAGGAACTCGCCTCGGCCGTCGACGCCCTGGCCGAACCGCTCTCCCGGCTGACCGCCGCGGTGGTGAAGTAGTCGTGGAGGAACAACAGCCCGAGGGAGAAACGGTGCCGGAGCCGCAGGAGCGGCGGCCCGGGCTGCGACGCCGGACCCTGTTCACTGCCGCGGGCATCGGCGGGGTGGTCGGTGTGGCCGCCGGTGCCACCGGGGCTTCCGCCGTGGAGCGTGTTTCCGCGCCGGAGGCGGACCAGGACATCGTGCCCTTCCGGGGAGATCACCAGGCCGGGATCGAGACCGAAGCACAGGACCGGATGCATACCGCAGCCTTCGATGTCACGACCACCGAGCGGGAGGAACTGATCTCGCTTTTGAAGGATTGGACTGCCGCCATCGAATCGATGACCGGAGGGCAGCCGGTCGGCGGCCCCGAGGGGGCCACCGGCGGCGCCTATGATGCCCCGCCGGAAGACACCGGGGAGGCGTTGGATCTGCCGGCGAGCCATCTGACGGTGACCATCGGCTTTGGGCGCACGCTCTTCACCAAGGACGGGAAGGGCCGGTTCGGCCTGTCCGAGCGGCTCCCCGAGGCGCTGATCGAGCTGCCGCACTTTCCCGGGGACGCCCTGGAGGAGAAACGCAGCGATGGTGACCTGGTGGTCCAGGCCTGCGCCGATGATCCGCAGATTGCGGTGCATGCCGTCCGCAACCTGGTGCGCATCGCCTTCGGACGGGCCCGGGTGCGGTGGAGCCAGATCGGGTTCGGGCGCACGTCCTCCACCTCGACCGACCAGGTCACGGCGAGAAACCTCTTTGGTTTCAAGGACGGGACCGCGAACGTCAAATCGCAGGAGACCCAGGCCGTCGCCGAGCATGTGTGGGTCTCCGGGGCCACGGGCGGGGAAGCGTGGATGAACGAGGGCACCTACATGGTGGCCCGCCGCATCCGGATGCACATCGAAACCTGGGACCGCACCTCGCTGCGTGAACAGGAACTGGACATCGGACGGACCAAACGCGAAGGGGCGCCCCTGTCAGGTGGCGGGGAATTCGACGAACCCGACTTCGAGCTCAAGGGCTCCGCGGGACCGCTGATTGCGGGGGATTCGCATGTCGCACTGGCCCATCCGAGCCGGAACGCCGGGGTGCGCATGTTGCGTCGTGGATTCAACTACACCGACGGTTCCGATGGGTTGGGACGGCTCGACGCCGGATTGTTCTTCATTGCCTACGTGGTTGATCCGCGCACCCACTATGTGCCGATGCAGATGGCGATGGCCAAGAACGATCTGCTCGTGGAGTACCTGAAACATACGGGCTCGGGGCTCTTCGCGGTGCCCCCGGGGGTCACCGAGCCGGATGGCTACCTCGGCCAGGGACTGTTCGAGACCTAGGGGCTGCGGAAACGCCGCGGGGCCGCAGTCCGTGGCGGACTACGGCCCCGCGGGGATCCATGAGGTGACGATCTAGCGGAAATTCACGAACTGCAGGTCGACTTCCTCGAATTTACGCAGCAGTTCCATGGTGGCCTGCAGGTCGTCGCGGGACTTCGAGGAGACACGCAGTTCATCCCCCTGGATGGTGGATTTCACTCCCTTGGGGGCCTCGTCGCGGATCTGCTTATTGATCTTCTTGGCGATGTCCTGGGCGATCCCCTCCTTGATGGAGGCATCGATCCGGTATTCCTTGCCCGAGGCGTAGGGCTCCCCGGCATCCAGGGACTTCAGCGAGATCTTGCGCTTGACCAGCTTGGACTGGAAGACATCCAGCACTGCCTTGACGCGTTCCTCCGAGCTGGCCTTCAGCAGGATGTTCTCGCCGCTGTAGTCCAGCTCGGCTCCGACGCCCTTGAAGTCGTAGCGCTGCGAGATTTCCTTCTGGGCCTGGTTCATTGCGTTCGAGACTTCCTGGCTGTCGACCTTGCTCACGACATCGAATGTGGATTCACTGGCCACAAGTCCTCCTCAAGTTGGTTTCCCTGCATTGGCCTCCAGCCTATCGGCAGGGGCCATCCGGGGCACCCTGTCGGGCCCCGGGGGCGGGCCCGCCCGGCCGGCGGGGCCCGGTTTGGGGCCCGATTCGATTCTTGGCAGGAACTTCGGTAAAGTTTCTTCTCGTTCCGTTACGGAACTTCGGGCAGATTTCCCGAGTGGCCAAAGGGGGCTGACTGTAAATCAGCTAGCATCGCTTTCACTGGTTCGAATCCAGTATCTGCCACCCACGGTCCCGGCCAGGACCGCTGAAGACCCCGGACTCATGAGTCCGGGGTCTTCTCATGTCCGGGGCCGGGTCTTCCCTCCGGTGGCCCGACCGGACGGCGTCAGGCGGCCAGCTCGTTGCCGACGTGCCTGAGATAGAGGTCCCACAGGATCAGGTGGGCCTCCCGGCTGGCGTTCATCACGGTCGCATAATGGGCCCATTGCCAAGCGGTCGCCCCATTGGAATCCGGGGGCGCGGGAGGACAATCGCCGGGGGTCCGCCATCCGGCGGGGGACCAGAGGGCGTGGATCGGGCCGGCGCTGGTGGCCGCCGAGGAGCAGTCGTCCAACGGGCGCGGAAGGCGCATGCGCCGCTGGATCCTCGGGGCTTCACCGACGGCAAAGATCTCGGACTTGGACACCTCCATCACCTGGGGCATGAGGCGTTGGTACTCGTCGGCCAGTTCGCAGCTGGCCCGGATGGACTCCCGCAGGAGTTCACCTTCGATCACGAACAGCAGCGTGCACCGTGGCATATGCGTTCCTTCCTTGGCGCCGGTTCCATAGTGGGGCAAGCCTAGGGAGCGGCAACGGCCCGGAACAGGGGGGACCCCGGGCTGTGGAAAACCCACCACGGAACGGCGCCGGGGCAGACATGCGGCAGGGGGGAAGGCTACCGTGGAGGCATGGCTACCATCGACATCACCGAAGACCAGTTCCAGCAGACCATCCAGGACAACGATATTGTCTTCGTTGATTTCTGGGCTTCCTGGTGCGGGCCCTGCAAGCAGTTCGCCCCGATCTTCGCGGCGGCTTCGGAAAAGCACGAGGGCATCACCTTCGCCAAGGTGGATACCGAAGCCGAGCAGGGGCTGGCCGCGGCAGCGGGAATCACCTCGATCCCCACGCTGATGGCCTTCCGGGACCGGGTGCTGGTGTTCTCCCAGCCCGGGGCCATCGGGTCCTCCCAGTTCGATGACCTGATCGAGGCGGTCAAGGGCATCGACATGCAGGAAGTCCATGCCCAGCTCGCCGAGCAGACCCCCGGCCAGTAGCACCGCGACGGCCCTCCGCGGGGCGTCGGGCCACCGTTCGGGGCTGATATGTTGTGGATCACAGATGTTTGGACCGCAACCCCTGAAAGGTGCCGTCGATGATGGATACCGACAACCCAGCCAGCGCCGATTCCTACACCCACGGGGGGAACACCCCCGCGGTCCTGGAACAGAGTATCGGGGAGAACTTCAGATCCGTGGCGGCCCGGTTCCCGGATCATCCGGCGGTCCTGGAAGCCTCGACCGGACGCAGCTGGACCTATGCCCAGATGGACCGGGCCACCGACCAGCTCGCCCGGGCCCTGATCTCCGCGGGCATCGGCGTCGGCGACCGGTTGGGTATCTGGAGTCCGAACTGCGCCGAATGGACGTTGCTGCAATACGCGACCGCCAAGGCCGGGATCATCCTGGTGAACGTGAACCCGGCCTACCGGCTGGAGGAACTCTCCTTCGTCGTGGGCCAATGCGGCATGCGGGCCCTGGCCGTCGCCCCGTCGGACCAGAGCAGTGACTACACCTCGATGGCCCGGACCGTGGCCGGACAGGACAACCCCCTGCAGGAACTGATCCACCTGCCGCGCCCCGAGGGCATGGAACCGCGCGGCGGAGACCCCGCGGCGGATGCCGCCCGGAACCCCGGACGGGAATTCACCTGGGATTCCTTGCTGGAAATGGCCGGCCAAACACCGCAGGCGCACCTGGAAACGATCCTGGAATCGCTGGACCCCCATGAGGCGATCAACCTGCAGTACACCTCGGGGACCACGGGATTCCCCAAGGGTGCGACCCTGAGCCACCACAACATCCTGAACAACGGCTTCCATATCGCCGAGCTGCTCGGCTACACCGAGAACGACCGGGTGGTGCTTCCGGTCCCGTTCTTCCACTGCTTCGGGATGGTCATCGGCAACCTGGGGGCCCTCTCCCACGGGGCGGCCACCGTCCTGCCGGGCCGGGCCTTCAAACCGGATGAAACCCTGCAGGCCGTGCAGGACCACGGAGGCACCAGCCTGTATGGGGTACCGACGATGTTCATCGCCGAACTCGCCCTTCCCGACTTCGCCGACTACGACCTGGGCACCCTGCGCACCGGGGTGATGGCCGGGGCGACCTGCCCGGAGGAGGTCATGGAACGGGTGATCTCCGAGATGAACATGGCCGAAGTGGCCATCTGCTACGGCATGACCGAAACCTCCCCGGTCTCCACGATGACCCGCACCGATGATTCCCTCGAACGCCGCACGCAAACCGTGGGCCGGACCATGCCGCAGCTCGAATCCAAGATCGTCGACCCGGTGTCGGGGGACGTGGTTCCCCGGGGATCGACCGGTGAGTTGTGCACCCGCGGCTACGCGGTCATGAAGGGCTACTGGAACGAACCGGAGAAGACCGCCGCAGCCATCGATCCGGACGGGTGGATGCACACCGGGGACCTGGCCTCGATGGACCAGGACGGCTACGTCCGCGTCGAAGGGCGCATCAAGGATCTGATCATCCGCGGCGGCGAGAACGTCTCGCCCCGGGAGATCGAGGAGTTCCTCTACCGCCATCCGGATGTCCAGGACGTCCAGGTGATCGGGGTGCCCGACCAGAAGTACGGGGAGGAGATCATGGCCTGCATCATCCTGCATGAAGGGGCGCAGGAGATGACCCTGGAAACGGTCCGCGAATACTGCACCGGTCAGATCGCCCACTATAAGATCCCCCGCTACGTGCAGATCCGCAGCAGCTTCCCGATGACGATCTCGGGGAAGATCCGCAAGGTGGAGATGCGCCAGGAAGCGATCCGGATGGTGGCCGGGGACTAGCCGCGCCGACCCGGCTCAGCGGCCCCGGTGGTCCATCGGGGCCAGCCGGGGCCCGAAGGACGGTTTGCGGAATCCGGACAGCCCGATCAGCCGGACCACGCGTTGGCGATGCCCGGCGAAGGGGGCCAGCAACCGGAGCATCCCGGCGTCGTCGGTGGACTTCCCGGCCAGGGCATGGCCGATGTAGGCGGCCAGATGGAAATCGCCGACGGATACCGCATCGGGGTGCCCATGGCTGCGCTGCAGGGTCTCGGCGGTGGTCCACGGGCCGATTCCGGGAACCGACTGCAGCGTGGAGCCCGGGTTGCGGGCGAGCTCCACGGCACCGAGCCGGTTGATTCCGGCGGCCGCTTCGGCGGCCCGCAGAACGGTGCGACGGCGTGAGTCATCCACCCGGGCCCGATGCCAGTCCCAGCCGCCGATCAGGCGCAGCCGGTGGGCTCCGGGGGCGATGGCCAGGCCCTCGGGCGCCGGACCGGGAGCCGGTTCGCCGAAACGCGAGACCAGATACCGCCAGGCGTGGCGTGCTTCGATGGTGGTGACCTTCTGTTCCAGGATGACCGGCACCAGGGCATCGAAGACCCGGCCGGTCGAGGGCAGGCGCAAGCCAGGGTTCCGCCGTCGTGCCTCGGCGATCCAGTGTGGAAGCTCATGCCGGGCCCCGGCGTCGAAGCCCGACCAGTCATCGGCTGCGCCCAGCAGTGCCGGAGCGCAGAGCACGGCCTGCTGGGCCCCGGGCCCCCAGGCCCGCACGGAGAATTCCGGTCCGGGGCCGTGGCCACCGGATTCCAGGGGGCTTCCACGGTCCCGCATCACCAGCAAGGTGGCGGGGCCCTGGCCGGTCTCGAAGCACAGCCAGGCCAGACCCGGTCCCACACGGGTGCACGGATCGTGGGTGCCACGCTGGAGGACTCCGAGCGTCGTTGCCAGGTCATATCCGGCCGGGGCGGACCACCGCCGGTGGGCATCCGGGGCGTCCACCGGGCCGGTGGGACGCAGCAGGGCTGCCGACGTCGGGAGGCCCGCAGCAGGGGTGGAGGTCATCCCCCGATGATCCCACCCGGACGCCCCAGGACCCAGCCGAAGGCCCGGGCGCACTCCATGACTCCGGGTTGCGCCGGACCCGGGGGCCCCGTGGGCCCGGCGGTAGAGTCGGCCTATGAAATACGCGGAATCCGTTCTGGAACTGATCGGCAACACCCCGTTGGTGAAACTGTCCAAGGTCACCGACGGCCTCCGGGCCACCATCCTGGTGAAGGTGGAGTACCTGAACCCGGGGGGCTCCATCAAGGACCGGATCGCGTTGAAGATGATCGAGGACGCGGAGGAATCCGGGGAACTGGCCCCCGGGGGGACGGTGGTCGAACCGACGTCGGGGAACACCGGCGTCGGACTGGCCCTGGTGGCCCAGGCCAAGGGCTACCAGACGATCTCCGTGGCCCCCGACAAGGTCGGTGCCGAAAAGCTCGATGTGCTGCGCGCCTACGGCGCCGAGGTCGTGGTGACCCCGACCGCGGTGGCACCGGAATCACCCGAATCCTATTACGGGGTCTCCGACCGGCTGGTCCGGGAGATCCCCGGGGCCTATAAACCCGACCAGTTCTCCAACCCCGCCGCCCCCGCCAGCCATTACGCCTCCACCGGCCCCGAGATCTGGAAGGACACCGACGGGAAGCTGACCCATGTGGTCATCGGCGCCGGTACCGGGGGCACCATCACCGGTACCGGTCGCTACCTCAAGGAGGTGTCGGCGGATCGGGCCACCGGACAGGTCAAGGTCATCGCCGCCGACCCCGACGGCTCCGTCTATTCCGGGGGCACCGGACGGCCCTATTTCGTCGAAGGCGTCGGGGAGGACATGTGGCCGGGCAACTACGACCCCTCGATTCCCGACGAGGTCATCGCCGTGGACGACGCGGATTCGTTCGCGATGACCCGCCGGTTGGCCCGGGAGGAGGGCCTGCTGGTCGGGGGCTCCTCCGGCATGGCGGTGGTGGCGGCCCTGGAAGCGGCGAAGGACCTGGACGAGGACGCCGTCGTGGTGGCCATCCTGCCCGACGGCGGACGCGGCTACCTGGCGAAGATCTTCAACGACTCCTGGATGAAGTCCTATGGATTCATCACCGACGGCGAGGAGGGGACCGTGGCGCAGGTGCTGGCCGGCAAGACCGGCGCCCTGCCGGAGCTGATCCATACCCACCCGGGGGAGTCGGTGCGCGACGTCATCGACATCATGAACGAATACGGGGTCTCGGTGCTGCCCGTGCTCACCGCCGAGCCCCCCGTGCGCCTGGGCGAGGTCGTCGGCAGCGTCGACGAACGTGAACTCACCGCACTGCTCTTCTCCGGCGAAGCGGCCCTGACCGAGGCCGTCGCCGGGCATATGGGCGCCCCCATGCCCCTGATCGGGGCCGGAGAGACGATCGGAGCGGCCCGAACCCGACTCCAGGAGGCCAACGCCCTGCTGGTCACCCACCATGGGGCCCCCGCGGGGGTGCTGACCCGGCAGGACCTGCTGAACCACCTGAACCACTGACCCAGCCCATCCCAGCGAAAGGTAGAACCCCCATGAGCAGCCCGACGAGCGGCTTCAATACCCGTGCCATCCACGCGGGACAGGCCTTCGAACCGCGCACCGGCGCCGTCGTGCCCCCCGTGCATTTCTCCACCACCTATGCCCAGGACGGCATCGGCGGGTTGCGTGACGGCTACGAATACGGCCGCGGCACCAACCCGACCCGCGATGCGCTGCAGGAACAGCTGGCGGCCGTGGAAAACGGAACCCATGCCTTGACGTTCGCCTCCGGTCTGGCCGCCGAGGATTCGCTGATCCGTGCGCTCACCCGCCCCGGGGACCACATCGTGTTGGGCAACGACGCCTATGGCGGCACCTACCGGCTGATCTCGGGCATCTTCGGGGACTGGGGCATCGGCAACACCGCCGTGGACATGGCGGACCCGCAGGCACTGGCCACCGCGATCGCCGCGCATCGGACGGCACTGGTGTGGTTGGAAACGCCCTCGAACCCGATGATGAAGATCACCGACATCGCCGCCGTCGCCCGGGCCACGCACGACGCCGGGGCCCTGCTGGTGGTGGACAACACCTTTGCATCGCCCTACCTGCAGCAGCCGTTGGACCTGGGTGCGGACGTGGTGGTCCACTCGACCACCAAATACATCGGGGGCCACTCCGACGTCGGGGGTGGGGCGGTCATCGTCAAGGAGGCCGGGCTGGCGGAGAAGATCGGCTTCCTGCAGTTCGCGGCCGGCGCGGTCAACGGTCCGCTGGATGCGTTCCTGACCACCCGTGGGCTGAAGACCCTGGGCGTGCGGATGGATCGGCATTGCCACAACGCCCAGGTCGTCGCCGAATGGCTGCAGGGCCGACCCGAGGTGGAAAAGGTCCTCTATCCGGGTCTGGCGGAGCATCCGGGCCACGAGTTGGCGGCGCGCCAGATGAGTGGCTTCGGGGGGATGGTCTCGGTGCAGTTCACCGGCGGCGAGGCCGCGGCCCGGAAGATCGCCGAGTCCACCCGGGTCTTCACCCTGGCCGAATCGCTGGGCGGCATCGAATCGTTGATGAACTACCCGTCGGAGATGACCCACGCCTCGGTCAAGGGCACCGAGCTGGAGGTTCCGGTGAACCTGCTGCGCCTGTCCTGCGGGATCGAGGACGTCGAGGACCTGATCGCCGATCTCGACCGGGCCTTCAGCCGGTTATAGGCCGACCGGCCCGGCCGCCTGCCCCGCCGGGACAGGCGGCCGGGGCCACTGCTTCCTAGTCCCCGGTCGACGAGGCAGGGTTCTCCTCCTCGAGCCAGGAGCGGATGGACTCCGCGTCGGCATTGAGCAGGGGAGGGGACGTATGGGTGGTGCGGGTCGTCTCCTCGGCGGTGGCCGCGTCGAAGAAGCGCAGCGGCGGGCCGGGCAACTGGATCGTCCCGAGCACCGGATGGTCGACGTCGACCAGCAGGCCCTGGGATTCGACCTGGTCCCAGGCGTAGACCTCGTCCAGGGTCCTGACCTTCCCGGCGGGGACCCCTGCCTCGTTCAGCTTCTCCAGCAGGTCGGCCGGGGCATAGGCGCTGAAGGCATCCTCGATCACGGTGATGAGCTTCTCGCGGTGGTGGACCCTCTCGGCGTTCGTGGCGAAATCGGGGTCGTCGCCGTCGAGGCCGAAGGCCCCGGTCAGCGCCTTCCAGAGCTTGTTGCTGCCGACGCTGATCTGGACGTTGCCGCCGCGGCAGGCAAACAGCCCGTAGGGGGCGATCGAGGGGTGGTGGTTGCCCTGGGCTCTCGGGACCTCCCCGGCGACGGTCGCCCGGGTGCCCTGGAAGGCGTGCACCCCGATGGCCGACGCCAGGAGCGAGGTCCGCACCACCTGGCCGCGTCCGGTCTTCTCCCGTTCCAGCAGTGCCGCGAGCACCCCGTAGGCGCCATACATGCCCGAGAGCAGATCGGTGATCGGCACCCCGACCCGTTGGGGGTCATCGGGGCCCGACCCGGTCAACGACATCAGCCCCGCCTCGCCCTGGACGATCTGGTCGTAGCCGCTGCGCCGGGCCTCCGGCCCGTCGTGGCCGAAACCGGTGATCGAGAGGATGACCAACCGGGGATTGAGCTCCTGCAACGCCTCCATGGAGAACCCCAAGCGGGTGAGCACCCCCGATCTGAAGTTCTCCAGCAGGGCATCGGACCGGCGGATTAGCGCGGTCAACGTCTCCCGGCCCTCCGCGGATTTCAGGTCCAGGGACAGCGATTCCTTATTGCGGTTGCAGGACAGGAAGTAGGTGGCCTGGGGGTCGTCCTCGGGTCCGACGAAGGGCGGGCCCCAGCTCCGGGTGTCGTCCCCGGTGCCGGGGGTCTCGATCTTGATGACCCGGGCCCCGAGGTCACCGAGCATCATGCCGGCGTGGGGTCCGGCCAGTGCCCGGGTCAGGTCCAGGACGGTGTATCCGGCCAGCGGTCCGCCGGCGGTGGAGGGGGACGAAGCGTTCGTGGGGGACATGAAGTCTCCTTTCGGGACGGGGAGGGGACCTAGCGCAGGGACGGGGCCCGGTCGGCGACGACGGGAAGACGGGTCCCGGCGTCGAACTCCATGACCTTCCGGCCTCCGATGAACACCTGCTGCGCCCGTTGCATCACATCCAGCGGATCCCCGGACCACAACACCAGATCCGCGTCCTTGCCCGCCTCGATGGACCCCAGGCGGTCGGCCAGGCCGAGCACGCGGGCCGGGTTGATGGTGATCGAGCGCAACGCCGTCACCGGGTCCAGCCCCTCCTTCACTGCCAGGGTGCACTGGTGGACCAGGAAGTTGATGGGCACCACCGGGTGGTCGGTGATCACGGAGATCTCCACCCCGGCGTCGTGCAGTTTGCCCGGGTTCGCCAGGGAGCGTCCGCGGAGTTCGACCTTGGATTTGGTGGTGAACAACGGGCCGATCAGCACCGGGATGTTCCGTTCGGCCAGCAGATCGGCGATGAGGTGGGCCTCGGTGCCGTGGTCGATGACCAGGTCGTACCCGAATTCCTCGGCCAGACGGATGGCGGTGGCCACATCGTCGGTGCGGTGGCAGTGCTGACGCCACGGGATCTCCCGGCGCAGCACCATCGCCAGGGCCTCCAGCCGCGGGTCGATGGCTTCGGGGTCGGCCTTGGCCATGTAGTTCTGCGCCTCGATGAAGGCCTTGCGGATCACCATGGCCGTCCCCAGCCGGGTGGAAGGGGTCTGTTTCTTCTCCCCGTAGACCCGTTTGGGGTTCTCACCCAGGGCTGATTTCAGCCCGCTGGGGGAGCGCAGCACCATCTCGTCGATGTAGCGGCCATGGGTGTGGATGGCCACCGCCAGACCGCCCACCGGGTTCCCCGAGCCGGGGTTGACGTTGACCGTGGTGATGCCCCCGGCCAGCGCATCGTCGAAGCCGGGGTCGAAGGGGTCCACCGCGTCGATGGCGCGGACCGCCGCCATGATCGGGTCGGTCATCTCGTTGACATCGGCGCTGGCGTCGCCTTCGCCCTCGGGGTGCATACCCAGGTGGACGTGGGCGTCGATGAAGCCCGGCAGCAGCCATTGGCCGTCCGCGTCGACGATCTCCGCATCGGAGGGAACGACGATATCGGGGCCGCTGGCCTCGATCCTGCCGTCACGGACGACGACGGCCCCGTCGTAGGGTTCGGCCTCGATGGGGACGACGTGTGCGTTGATGATGGCCAGCAGACTCATGGGTGAAGCCCTTTCGGAGCGGAGACGGGATGCCCCGAGCCTATCGCCCCGCCGTGAGCTGCGACACGGTAGGGCCTGCTACTTCGGGGGACGGGTGCGCAGGGCGCGGCGCTGGGCCTTGCGCTCGGCCCGGGCCGCCCGGGACTGCTCCTTGAAATAGGCCAAGCTCGGCGGCAGCCAGAGCAGGACGACGCCGATGAGCAGGGTCGCCCCGATGACCCCCAGTCGCGGGCCGCGCAGGATCAACGGCACCCCGCCGATGAGTCCGACGGTGGTCAACCAGGCCCGCCCGGCCAGTTTCCCGCGGGCCAGGCGCCAGGCACCGTAGCCGACGCCCAGCCCCAGCAGGGCCAGCAGCACCCCCAGGGCCACGAGGCCCGAGGGGCCCCGGTCCTCCAACAGTTTGGAGTTCCCCCACGAGGCGATGCCCAGCCCCAGCAGAGCGGCAGCCAGCACGGTCCACCAGCCGACGGCCAGGCGCAGGGTCAGGGGTAGTTTCTCCACGCCTGCCAGCCTACTGGGTGTGCCCAACCGCACAGCGTCCGGCCCGTCCTCACGCCGGTCCCTGCTGTAGACTGGGATCTCACCGATATCCGGCTTCCCTCGCATCCTGCCCAATTCTTGAGGCAGGAGCTCATCGTGTGTGAGTCCGCAAAACAGCGGGCAGTTCCTTCATAGGGGAGCGGCCGGACTGGTGTTTGAGTCCGAATGTGCCGCGGATCCCGTCTCGAACCGAGCCCCGGGTTATCCGCCCCTATGAATGAGGTAATGCCCCGTGTCTTCAGACATGTCCACCAACACGCCCGAATCCGCCTCCGAAGAGACCCCGGTGAAGTTCTCCGACCTCGGGATCGATGGCCGCGTCCTGGCCGCCGTCGAGGACCTCGGCTACGAGACCCCGACCCCGATCCAGGCCGCCACCATCCCGATGCTCCTGGACGGCCGCGACGTCGTCGGGTTGGCCCAGACCGGCACCGGCAAGACCGCGGCCTTCGCGATCCCCGCCCTGTCGAGGATGGCCGAACTGGCCGACCAGAACGGTACCGCCCGCAAGACGCAGGTGCTGGTCCTGGCCCCGACCCGCGAACTCGCGTTGCAGGTCGCCGAGGCCTTCACCTCCTACGCCAAGCACATGGGTGACTTCACCGTGCTGCCCGTCTACGGCGGATCCCCCTACGGCCCGCAGCTCTCGGCGATGCGCCGCGGGGCGCAGGTCGTCGTGGGCACCCCGGGCCGCGTGATCGACCACATCAACAAGGGGTCCCTGGACCTGTCGCATCTGCAGTACGTCGTCCTGGACGAAGCCGACGAGATGTTGCGCATGGGCTTCGCCGAAGAGGTCGACAAGATCCTCGAGGCCACCCCCGAGGAGAAGCAGGTGGCCCTGTTCTCGGCCACGATGCCCGGCTCCATCCGCCGGATCTCCAAGCAGTACCTGCGCAACCCGCAGGAGGTGTCGGTGAAGTCCTCCACGACCACCGGCAAGAACACCCGTCAGCGCTACGTCCAGGTCATGGGCGCGCATAAGCTCGACGCGATGACCCGGATCCTGGAATCCGAGGCCCATGAGGGCGTCATCGCCTTCGTGCGCACCAAGATGGCCACCGAGGACCTGGCCGATAAGCTCAAGGCCCGCGGGTTCACCACGGCCGCCATCAACGGCGACATCCCGCAGCAGCAGCGTGAGCGCACGGTCGAGAACCTGCGCAGCGGCAAGATCGACATCCTGGTCGCCACCGATGTCGCGGCCCGCGGCCTCGATGTCGAGCGCATCAGCCACGTCTTCAACTACGACATCCCGCACGACACCGAATCGTACGTGCACCGGATCGGCCGCACCGGCCGTGCCGGCCGCCAGGGTGACGCGATCCTGTTCATGACCCCGCGCGAGAAGCACATGCTGCGCTCCATCGAGCGGGCCACGCGCCAGCCGGTCGAGGCCATGACCCTGCCCAGCATCGACATCGTCAACGACAAGCGCCTGGAGCGCTTCGCCGGACAGATCTCCGAGACCCTGGCCTCCCAGGAGCTGGGGGTCTTCCGCAACCTCGTGGAGAAGTTCGAGGCCGAGCACGACGTCTCGGCCGTGGAGGTCGCCGCCGCCCTGGCCCATATGGCCCAGGGGGGACGCCCGCTGCTCATGGAGGAACTGCCGACCCCGCCGGCCAAGCAGGCGCGCATGTCCAAGGGCGCCAAGGACGGCTTCGGTTCCCGTGGCCCGACGCGCGCCCTCACCGAGGGCAACGCCACCTACCGCATCGCCGTCGGACGCCGTCAGCGCGTGATGCCGGGCTCCATCGTCGGCGCCCTGGCCAATGAGGGTGGCTTCAATTCCGGGCAGATCGGCGGGATCGACATCCGCGCCGACCACACCCTGGTCGAACTGCCCGCCGAACTGTCCAAGGACCAGTGGAACTCGCTGTCCCGCACCCGGATCGGCGGCGAACTGATCCGCCTGGAGCTCGATACCGGCCGGGCCCCGCGCCGTGACCGCGAAGGCGGCGGCTACCGCAAGGACCGTGGTGGCTTCGACGGAAACCGTGGCGGTGGAGGCCACCGCAAGGACGAGGGCGGCCGTGGCGGATACGGCGGATCCCGCAAGCCGCGCAGCTCGCAGCGCAGCTTCGAAGGCGGCCGCGGCCGCAGCTAGCAGCGCCCGGCGTCCCGCGGGTCGGGAGCGCCGGAACCACCCTGTCCGGAGGCCGGGCGTCCCCCCGGGGAACGCCCGGCCTCCGGCGTTCGGGACCGCAGCCCTGTGGGCTGTGTCACGACGGCCGTCTCGATTTCATCCGGGCGGCAAATGCTGGTAATGTTTTTCTCCGTTGCCCCCCTAGCTCAGGGGTAGAGCGCAGTCTTGGTAAGACTGAGGTCACGGGTTCGAATCCCGTGGGGGGCTCTGAATGGAAAGCCCGCGTCCGTGTCGACTCGAAAGAGGAACCGACGCGGCGCGGGCATTTCACATTCGTGGCGGTGTAGCTCAGCTGGTTAGAGCGCACGACTCATAATCGTGAGGTCCCGGGATCGAGTCCCGGCACCGCTACCCACAGGAATCCGTCCCGTTCGCGGGGCGGATTTCGTCGTTAACGCCCACCCCCACCTGTCCGGCGCCCCTCTATGCTGGAGGGATGGAATCACCGGCCCTGCTCAGTGGCGGCATCGAATGGCCGGCCGACGGCTCCACCCCGCGGTGGGACCTGCGCACCCGTCATGGGGAATCGGCGGACCTGGTGTTGGAGCCGGGAACCCGCTGCTCCTTCGCGGTGGCTCCGGGACGCTGGTGCCTGGGCCATGTCCTGGTCCACGCGGTCGGGGGCTGGGAACACGTCGAGTGTCCCCGGGCCTCCCGGGCCGAACGCGGCACCCAATGCGGGCCCTGCCTGGCCCTGGACCAGGCCCGGTACATGCACGACTTCCACCGGTCGGGGATCGCCCCGCCGGGCCTGCGCGAGTACCTGGCCCGCCCGCAGTGGCTCTACGTCGCCACCTTCGCCCACGGGGCCTCCAAGGTCGGAACCGCGGGGGAGGGGAACAAATGGCGCCGGCTCGCCCAGCAGGGGGCCGTGGCCGGCACCTATGTGGCACTGGTCGCCGACGGACGCCAGGTGCGTGTGCTCGAGGACCTGGTGACCGGACGGCTGGGGCTGGGGCAGGCCGTGCGGGCCTCCGCCAAGACCGCGGGATTATGCGAACCGGGCCAGGGCGGGCCCTCGGCGGCCGGGGTGTACGACGCCGTCTCGCTGGCCCGGATGCACCGCAGCGAGGTGGAGCGCGTACTGGCCCTGATCGCCGAGGATCGACAGGCGCGGGAGTTGGGCATCGAGCCCGCCGACGAGGCCTTCGTGCCGCCCCGTCCGGCCGCCGCGATGCTGTCGGCCTGGGACGCGGGGGAGCTCTACCCCTACCCCGGGTGGCTCAGCGCCAGCACCCACGGATTCGTCGTGGACTCCGTCCTGGGCCAGAGCCTGGGGGTGCGGCTGGAGGGCTCGGACCGGCTCTACGCCGCCGACGCCGCCGTGCTCAAGGGCCGCCGGGTCACCCCGGGCGAATACACCACCGCCATCCCCGCGGCGCAGGACTCCTTGTTCTGAGCCCGATACACTGGAGGACATGATCAGCACACCCTGGGAATCGGCGTCGGGCCTGTACAAGCTCCTGGTGATCGCCTCCATGTCCATCTCCGGGCTGGGCATCATCCTGGCGTTGTTCGGCGCCAACACCACCAACCGGCCGCTGATGTATACGGCGGTCGCCATCATCCTGCTGGGCCTGCTGACCCATGTGACGGGGCTGGTGGTGCGCAGCCGCGACGTGAAGGTCTATCGGCAGCAGCATCCGCCCACGCCGAAACAGAACCCGGGACGCTAGGGCCCGGTCAGCTGGCCTCGTCGGCCTCCCGGTTCTCCCGGACATGCTTGCGGGCATGCTCGATTGCCGGTTCGAGCTCATCGAAGGAGTGGCGGTAGTGCCGCAGGGCGCCGATGACCCCGACGGTATCGGCCAGCTGGAGGTGTTCGGGTTTGATGCCCTTGATGAGCACGGTGATCCTGCGTCGTTCCAGGGCCCCGATGATCTCCACCAGGGCGTGGGCCCCGGTGGCATCGAGCATTCGCAGCCGGGACAGCCGCAGGATCACCACCTCGACCCCCGTGACCGATTGCAGGTCCTGCAGGATCTTCTCCGCGGCCCCGAAGAACATGGCCCCGTCCAGCCGGAAGATGGCGATGCGTTCGTCCCCGCCCACGGCGGGACCCTCCAGCGGTTCCCGGGCGACGCCCGAGGACCTGGCCACGGTGCGCAGGGCGAAGAAGGCGGCCACGAGCACACCGATCTGGATGGCCTCGATCAGGTCGAAGGCCACGGTGATGACCGCGGTGATCACGAACAGCGCGGCGTCCGCCCGGCTGGAACGCAGGATCGAGGTCATGGTGTGGCGGGAGACCATGCGGGTGGCGGTCACCATGAGGATCCCGGCCAGCACGGCCAACGGGATGCGCCCCACCAGCTGCGAGCCGGCATAGACGACCACCAGCAGCAGCAGGGCATGGACCATGGAGGCCAGCCGGGTGCGGGCCCCGCTGCGGACGTTCACCGCGGTCCGGGCAATCGCCCCGGTGGCCGGCATGCCCCCGAAGAGCCCCGCGGCGATCGATGCCAATCCCTGTCCGAAGAGCTCGCGATCGGGCTGGTACGGGCCTGTGGCGGAGCCGCTGGGGCCCACCAGGCCGGCGGCGACCCGCGCCGAGAGGAGTGATTCAATGGCGGCCAGGGCCGCGACGGCCAAGGCGGGGCCGGCCAGGTCGGTGATCAGGGGCCAGGAGAATCCGGGGATCGAGGGGGCACTCAACGCCGAGGGCAGTTCGCCGATGCGGGGAATGTCCAGCTGCAGCCATTCGGCAGCGACGGTGATCAGCACGACGGCGGCCAGGCTGGCGGGCAGCCCGGGGTGGATCCGCGGGCCGAACACCATCAGGGCCGCGACCAGCAGCACGATCGAGCCGGTGATGGCCGCGGTCGGCCACACGGATCCGGAGGCGGCCAGCCAGGCGGCCACCGCGGTGTTCAGTCCCGGCGGGGCCGTGGTTCCGGTGGCCAGCGGCACCTGTTGGAGGAAGATGATGGTACCGATGCCCAGGGTGAACCCCTCCACCACGGGCCACGGGATGTAGGCGACGGCGCGGCCCATCCCCAGGAAGCCGGCAGCCAACACGATCACTCCGGCCATGATCGAGAGCAGGGCGATCGAGCCGGCCCCATGGGCGGCGACGATCGGGGCCAGGATCACCACCATGGCCCCCGTAGGACCGGAGACCTGCACATGGGAGCCACCCAGGACCGCTGCCACGAATCCGGCGACGACGGCGGTGACCAGCCCGGCCGCTGCCCCGACCCCCGAGGTGACTCCGAAGGCCAGGGCCAGGGGAAGGGCCACGATGCCCACCGTCACCCCGGCCAGGAGGTCGACCCGCCAGGAGCCGGGCAGTTCGACGTAGTCGTCGACCGTGGGCAGGAACGAGCGGATGCGCTGTCCCGGCCTCATGACCGGCCCGCGTTCATCCGGTCGCCCAGGAAGACCCGGGCGATGTCGAGCAGTTCCGATATCCCGGGGTGGGCGAGGGTGTAGTGGACGTGGCTGGCCCGGCGTTCGGAGGTCACCACTTGGTGGCGGCGGAGCACCCTGAGGTGTTGGGACAGGTGGCTGGGCTCGATGTCCATGCCATGCAGCAGCTCGGCCACCGTGGCCGTGCCCCCCTCGGCGGCACTGAGGATCTCCAGGGCGCGGATACGGGCCGGGTGGGCGAGGGCCTTGAAGAGGTTGGCCTTGATTTCATACAGCGGTCGTTGCTCGTCGTCCAGGAACATTCTGCCTTTCACCACAGGATACCGACATGATGGATTCATCATACCGGACGTGGGTGGGAACACGGGCCGGGCCCGGGGGCCGCGGCCGGCCCGCCGGCTCCCGGTGTCATAGGCTGGAGACCGAGCAGTTCCAGCCACCGACGTGCCTGACAGCGAGGACACCATGAGCATCAATCCAGCCCTTCAGGGGCGCAGCTATCCGGCGGGCGGGACCTACGTGGTCTCCCGGGAGAAGATCCGCGAATTCGCGACGGCCACCCACGCCACCCACCGGGCCCACTTCGACCTCGAGGCCGCCGCCTCGCTCGGTCATGCCGAGCTCGTGGCCCCGCCGACCTTCGCGATCATCGTGGCCCAGCGGGCCGATGCCCAGCTGATCGCCGATCCGGAGGCGGGCATCGACTTCTCCCGCGTGGTCCATGCCGACCAGCGCTTCACCCTGCACCGCCCGATCCTCGCCGGGGATGAGCTGGTGGCCGAACTGCATGTGGACAAGGTCCGCGGCATGGGGACCGGTGCCATGATCACCACGCGCGCGGAAATCAGCACGGTGGACGGGGAGTCCGTCGCCACCACCATTTCGTCGATCCTCGTTCGCGGAGAGGAAGCAGCATGAGCCCCATCGACTTCGCCACCCTGGAAAAGGGCCAGCAGATCGGCAGCACCACGGTGCACGTCAACCGGGCCGACCTGGTGCGCTACGCCGGGGCCAGTGGTGACTTCAACCCGATCCACTGGAACGAACGCTTCGCCACCGACGTCGGGCTCCCCGGGGTCATCGCCCACGGCATGTTCACCATGGGTGCCGCCGTCACGCTCGTCGCGGACTGGATCGGCGATCCCGGGGCGGTCATCGACTACCAGAGCCGCTTCACGAAGCCGGTCGTCGTGGAGGATCCCGCGGGCACCAACCCCTCCGAGGCCGACGGCACCGCCCTGGAGGTCACCGGGGTCATCGGGGCACTGGATCCCGAGGCACGCACCGCCCGGGTGGACCTGACGGTCATCGCCGGGGGCGAAAAGGTCCTGGTCAAGGCCCAGGCGTTGGTCGGGTTCTGATGGCCCAGCTGCTGTCCTGCCTGACCACGAACGCGGTCGGGGGACCGGCCGGGACCTACCTCGAGGCGCATACCGAACAGGAGCTCATCGCCGCGGTACGGGCGGCGGACGACGCCGGCCACCGGCTCCTGCTGGTCGGTGGCGGCTCCAATCTGGTCATCTCCGACGACGGGTACCCCGGCACCGTGCTGCGCGTAGCGACCCGGGGCGTGGACATCACCACCGGCCCCGGAGGGGCCCGCATCACGGTCCAGGCGGGACATCCGTGGGACGACGTCGTCCACCGCACCCTCGAGGCCGGCCTGGTGGGCCTGGAAGCCCTCTCGGGGATCCCCGGCTCCGCGGGGGCCACCCCGGTGCAGAATGTGGGGGCCTACGGGACGGACGTGTCCAGGACGTTGGAAACCGTCCGGGCCTGGGACCGGCAGGAGGCGGCCCTGGTGGTCTTCGGCACCGCCGAGCTGGAGTTTGGATACCGCAATTCGCTGCTCAAGGCCACCACGGTGGACGGGTCCCCGCGCTACGTGGTCCTCGACGTCACCTTCGCCCTGGAAACCTCCGAATGGGGGGCACCCATCGCCTACGCCGAACTCGCCCGCACCCTGGGCGTGCAGACCGGCGAACGCGCGAAGGCGGCCGCCGTCCGCGAGACCGTCCTGGGCCTGCGGGCGGGCAAGGGCATGGTGCTGGACCCGGCGGACCGCGACACCTACAGCTCCGGGTCCTTCTTCACCAACCCGATCGTGGATGCCGACACCGCCGCGTCCCTACCCGAGGACGCCCCGCGTTTCGCCGCCGAGGGGGGAACCAAGCTCTCGGCAGCCTGGCTGATCGACCGCGCCGGCTTCGCCAAGGGATTCGGGCTGCCCGGCACCCCCGGCGCCGAACTCACCGGGGGGAGGGCCTCGCTGTCGACCAAGCACACCCTGGCCATCACCAACCGTGGCGAGGCGACCGCCGGGGACCTGCTGGCCATCGCCCGGGCCGTCCGCGACGGGGTCACCGAACGTTTCGGGGTCACCCTGCACAACGAGTCCCTGCTCATCGGCGTCGAACTCTGAACTCGCTGCTCGAAGGTCTTACGGTGGCCCGGAAAGTGGATCGGTGCCCGGTCCAGGAGGCGGGTTGCTTAGCTGATGATCACGTCGGACTGGTCGCCGTAGACGGTCGCGCTGTGCTTGCCGTCTTGGGTGGCCGCGATGATTCTGCCGATTTCGGGGAAGTCCACTCCGACGTTGTCCAGCATTTCGGCCGCGATCAAGTGCAGATCTCCCTCGGGGTCGGCCCTGGCCGCGAGATGGTTGTCCACGTAGAGGACGATGGTTCCCCGCTCGGGGCCTTCCACACGCTCAATCATGTTGTATGGAGCGGCGAAGCCTTCGAGGCTGTGTGCGCCTTCGTTGCTGAGCCAACGGTTCAAGGCGGCCTCGGCTACGGCCTGTTCCATGTAGGGCTCGTCCGGCGGGGTGAAGCTGGGCTGCGCCCAGAGCCGTTCCGGCGTGCCGGTCTCGGTGGAGGGGGCGGCGGCGTTGCATCCGGCGAGTGCGATGGCTGCGACGAGGAGTGGGGCGGCGGTCTGGCCCTTGAGGATGGCGGGTCCTTTCTGCGGTGGTGAATCGGCGTCCAGTCTAGGGGACCGGCCCCGAACTACGGCGGCCGGATCGACTACTTCGCGTGCGGTGGCTACGACCGCGTACACGGCAGCTGCCAACGCGACGACTTCAAAGAGTTCGAGCATTTCCGATGGCACGGTGCCGATCGGATCCCCGGCGCACGACACGGGTGGGGTTCGGGCACGAGGAAATTAAGGTTTCCTCCCCGTGCAAGTCATCGTGGACTTTTAGGGCTGATCTGACGCATTATTGAGGCATGGAACACGAGACAAGCCTGGAACACGCGATGGATCTGGCCGAAGGCAACATGAAGGAAGCCAAGCGTTTGCTCGACCAGGGCAAGAAGGCCCATGCCGCCGGGGAGATCACGGACGAACGGATGGCCTCGCTGCAACGCCTCTATGACACGGCGCATGAGGACGAGGGGCGCGCCCGCCGCGACACCTGAGTCGACGCGAGCAGGTGGGCGTGACCTTGAATGGCGGGGGCACCCCGGGGCGACCCGGTGGTGCCCCCGCCATTGATGTGCCCGGCCCCGGAGGCCACGGGCCCGCCCGCGCTACCGGCCGGTGGGTTCCAGCGGGCTGAAGACCGGGGACCGGCCAGGGGCGAAGACGCCCACCGTGGCCGCAGGTATTTCAACCCAATGCCGTTTGCTCCAATGCAGTTCCAGCGGTTCGGAGGCCACCAACTGGGCATCGTCGGGCAGCATCTCCAGTTCTCCGGTACCCGCGCCGAAGCCGACGCCGACATGCAGGGTCATCGGCCCGAAGGAGTGGTAGAGCGAGGGGGCCCGGACGGTCGTGGCGTCGGGGCTGACCCAGCGCAGGACGTAGAGCCGTTCCCCGTCCGAGGTGGCGATGGTGGCGCGGAACGGTTCGGCCAGGCCCCGGTCCCTCCGGGCCTGTTCGACCCGCAGGATCATCCGGGTCAGCGCCTGCACGGGGTCCGTGGCCAGCCCGTAGGTCAGGGCGAGGAAGAAGCAGACCTCGGTATCGCTGTTGCCCCGGATGAAGGGGTAGAGCTCCGGGTCCACGTCGAAGGTCAGTTCACGTTTGACCGCGCTGAACCCGTTGATGTCCCCGTTGTGCTGGAACATCCACCCGGCATGGACGAAGGGATGGCAGTTGTCCTGCGCGATGGTCCCCCCGGGGGCGGCCCGCACATGGGCCAGGAAGCACCCCGAGGAGATCTGCGCCGCCAGATGGCGGAGATTCCGGCTGTCCCAGGCGGGTGTGATCTCCCGATACTGCCCCAGCGTGCCGTTGACGCCCGACCAGGCCAGCCCGAACCCGTCCCCGTTGGTGGGGAAGGCATGGTCGCGGAACTGGGAGGAGATCTCCAGCGAAGGCAGCTGGAGATCCCGGGCAAGCAGGCTCTGGTCCAGCAGTGAGTGGTTGGGCCTGGTCAGGACGGTATCGAGGGTGATGGGCGAACCCATGTAGGCAATCCAGCGGCACATGGCCACCTCCGCAACTGGTTGGTCAGGCCAGTCTGGACCCGGACCTCCGTCCAGGCAACAGGCGGGGTGGCGGGGTGCTTAAACAGCGACGACGGCTGCCCTGGGGGCAGCCGTCGTCGTGGAAGGTCCGGGGACTAGAGGCGACCCAGGGCGATGGCCAGCATGCGGCGCAGCGGTTCTGCCGCGCCCCAGAGCAGCTGGTCACCCACGGTGAAGGCCGAGAGGTACTTCGGGCCCATCTCCATCTTGCGCAGCCGGCCGACCGGGATGTCCAGCGTTCCCGAGGCGGAGACCGGAGTCAGCTGCTCCATGGTGGCCTCCTTGGAGTTGGGGACCACCGTGGCCCACTCGTTGTCCTCGTCGAGGAGGCGTTCGATCTCCGCCAGCGGCAGGTCCTCGGTCAGCTTCAGGGTCAGTGCCTGCGAATGCGAGCGCATGGCGCCGACGCGGACGCAGAGGCCGTCGAGCATGATGTGGTTGTCCGCGGTGGTCCCGAGGATCTTATTCGTCTCGGCTCCGGCCTTCCACTCCTCCTTGGACTGGCCGTTGCCCAGATCGGCGTCGATCCACGGGATGAGCGAGCCGGCCAGCGGGACCCCGAACTCGGAGGCGTCCAGGTTCGCGCGCTGGGCCTCGAGGACCTTGCGGTCGATGTCCAGGATGGCGGAGGAGGGATCGGCCAGCTCGGTGTCCACGGCGGACTGGATCCCCCCGAACTGGGTGAGCAGTTCACGCATGTGGCGGGCCCCGCCTCCGGAGGCCGCCTGGTAGGTCATGGCCGTGCCCCATTCGACCAGCCCGTTGCGGAACAGTCCGCCCAGGCCCATGAGCATGCACGAGACGGTGCAGTTGCCGCCGACGAAGTCCAGGGTGCCTCCGGCCAGGCCGGCGTCGATGACGTTGCGGTTGACCGGGTCCAGCACGACGATCGAATCGTCGTTCATGCGCAGCGTCGACGCGGCGTCGATCCACAGGCCCTTCCAGCCGCGGGCCCGTAGTTCGGGGTGCACGCGCTGGGTGTAGTCACCGCCCTGGGCGGTGACGATGATCGGCAGCTTGGCGAGCTGGTCGACGTCGTACGCATCCTGCAGGACGCCCGCACCCACGGCGAACGAGGGGGCCGGGCCACCCGGGTTTGAGGTCGAGAAGAAGACGGGGTCGATGCCCTCGAAGTCCCCTTCGTCGAGCATGCGTTGCATGAGCACGGAGCCAACCATGCCTCGGTATCCAATGAATCCAACGGTAGAAGTCATTCAACCATCGTACGGCGGGCAGGGGGTCGAACCCCAGTCGGGTTACTTCGCCCGGCCGCCCATGCCGGGCTTCGGGGCCGGATCCAGAGCCTTCCGGCGGGCCGGGGACCTATTGGTCGGAGAGTAGCCGGGCCCGGCGGTTGATGGCCCAGAACGCGCCGAGGGCGAAGGCCTGGGTGATCGTGAACAGCACGATGATCCCGCCGATGACCTGGCCGGTGATGATCATCCAGAGCCCCAGTGCGGCGCAGATGAGCGCCAGCAGGGGGAAGAGCATGAAACCGATCGCGAAAAGCGGTTCCGGCTTGGTCGTCAGTTCCTTGAAGGCTTCCTTCACCTAGCGGCGCTCCCAGAGTTCGTGGCGGTATTCGGTCCCGTTGGCGGCGGTCAGCCACCCCTGGGCGGGTTCGGACAAGGTCAGCGTCCAGGCCGGCGACAGCCGGGGGGCCCGGGTGTCGCCTTCGGCCTCGATGTTGATGACGGTGACCACTGCCGTGTCCGCCAGCGGCTCGTAGGCGGTGTAGACCTCGCCTCCACCGCAGATCCAGATCTCCGCCGAGCCCTCGGCGGTGGCCGCCGCGTCCAAGGCCTCCTGCGGGGACCCGGCCACCGTGGCGCCGGCCTCGGTGGCCTCGGCGGCCGTCCGGTCTTCGGAGGTCAGCACGATGGTGGTCCGGCCCGCGAAGGGGCGGAACTTCGCGGGGATCGAGGCCCAGGTCCGCCGACCCATGATGACCGGATGGCCCAGGGTGGTGTGCTTGAAATGCTTCATGTCCTCGGGCAGGTGCCAGGGCATGGTGCCCCCCTGGCCGATGACCCCGTCCACCGTCTGGGCCCAGATCATGCCGATGCGCGGGCCCGCCCCGGTCTGGTCCGTCGGGGCCGCGTGCGTCACCGCGTCGGCGGAGTGGCGGCTCATACGGCCACCGGGGCCTTGATGGTCGGGTGGTGTTGGTAATCGAGGATCTCGAAGTCCTCGAGCCGGTAGTCCAGGATGGATTCCGGGGTGCGGGTCAGGCGCAGCCGGGGAGCGGGGTAGGGCTCCCGCCCGAGCTGTTCGTTGACCTGGTCGAGGTGGTTGTCGTAGATATGCACGTCCCCGCCGGTCCAGATGAACTCCCCGACCCCGAGGCCGACCTGCTGGGCGACCATATGGGTGAGCAGGGCGTAGGAGGCGATGTTGAAGGGGACCCCGAGGAACGTGTCCGCGCTGCGCTGGTAGAGCTGGCAGGAGAGCTTGCCGTCGGAGACATGGAACTGGAAGAAGACATGGCACGGCGGTAGGGCCATGTTCTCCAGTTCGGCCACGTTCCAGGCCGAAACGAGATGGCGCCGTGAATGCGGATTGGTCTTCAAGGCGTCGACCACCTGGGTGATCTGGTCGATATGTCCACCACCAGGGGTGGGCCAGGACCGCCACTGCACCCCGTACACCGGCCCGAGATCGCCGTTCTCATCGGCCCATTCGTTCCAGATCCGCACCCCCTGCTCCTGCAGCCAGGAGACGTTGGATTCCCCGCGCAGGAACCACAGCAGCTCGGCGGCCACCGATTTGAAGTGCACGCGCTTGGTGGTGATCAGCGGGAACCCGGCGTCCAGGTCGAAACGCAATTGCCGTCCGAAGACACTGCGGGTGCCGGTTCCGGTCCGATCCGGGGACGGGGTGCCGTTGTCCAGCACATCACGGAGCAGATCCTCGTAGGGGGTGGGAATAGCCATGGCCAAAGTCTACCGGCCCTCCGGTGCCTAGCCGGTCCCTGCTGCGATGCCCAGCGACATGGCGATGGGCAGACCGACGATCAGGAGCAGAAGGATGACGATGGCCCATTTGCCCTTCGGGTTGCCGATGTTGATGGTCAACCCCATCCCCGTCCCCTCCCGTTTGGGAACTAGGATCTGCGGATCGGCCGGGTCGTTGTAGAACAGCCCGCCGGCGACCCACCGGCGTTCCTCGGCGGCTTCGTCCTCATCGGGGTGCAGGCCCAGTTCGACGACGCGGCGCCGGCCCCAGCGCGAACCCCGCCACATGGCCCAACCGATGGGAACCAGCAGGATCGGCGCCAGGAAGACGGCGAACCAACCTCCCACGTGCTCCGGCCTGAGCCAGCCTTCGAGCGCCAGGCCCGCGAACACGGCAGCCAGGGCGATCGAGGTCGACCCCAGGGCGCCGATGGTTCCGCGAATCATCCCCTCGCGGCGGACCAGGCCGTATTCGGAGCGCTTTCTGCGGGCCGGGGACATCGCCGGAACCACAGCGGCGATGAACGCCAGCAGGACGATCATGCCCGCGCCGACCCACAACATGCCGAAGACGGTGCCGGGGGATTTATCCGCAAAGGCATCCGGGGCGCCGGAGGGCCCCCAATGGGTCGGGATCGTCTCGGGCAGCCCCGCATACAGACCCAAGCCGTACAGCTGGGTCCCGACCAGGATCGCCAGCCCCACCAGGTAGGTCAGCCAGATCGGGCCTCGACCGCGGGCCAGGACGTTCTCGGTGATCGTCATCGTCATGGCCTCGATGCTAGTGGTTCCCGGGCTGCCGACCGGCCACGCTTCCCGACGTCGTGTCCCGGCCTATTCGACGACCAGGTCCTGATATTCGGGGTAGCGGTCCAGATAGTCCTGGATGTAGCTGCATTCGACGAGGATCCGGCGCTGTTCGGCACGCAATTCGTCAAGCACCAGGGTGACCAGGGCCCGGGCATAGCCATGGCGTCCATGGGCTTCATCGATGATGGTGTGCTGCAGGGTCACGATCCCGCTCTGCGGATCGGTGCTGTACCCGAGGAAGCCGATGAATTCGTCGTGCTGCCAGAGCGCATACCGGCCACGGTCGTCGTCATGCTCCAGTCGCAGACCCTCGTGGACGATCTTTTCCGGACGCCAGCCCGGTACTGCCTGTGGCTCGTGGTCGGCGGTCACATTACCTCCTGGAACGACGGATAGCTGTGCTCCGACCCTACTCGGCGCACCGCCCGGGCACTACCTGCCCGACGGCGTGGTCTCAGTCGTCAAAGGTCTCGAAGACCTCCACCGACACCGGTTTGCGCAGCTTCGTCACCGGCAGATGCAGCACGACCATGGCGCCGGGGCGCAGGTAGGGGTCCGTCGCCGGTAGGAAACGGGCCAAGGGCCCGGGGAGCCGCTCGGCCATCGCGTCGAACACCAGGGGCAGGACCGGCCGGTGGGTGCACACGGCCTGGGGCACGCCCTTGTTCAACAGCTTCAACACCGCCTTGCGTGCGGTGGACGGGCGGCGCTTGGCCTCATGCTCGGTCAAGGCCGGAACCAGCTTCACACCCAGGTCGTGGCGCTTCAGATACGGGGAGACCGTCTGGATGCAGCGCGTCCACGGGCTGCTGGCCACCCGTTCGGGACGCCAGGCCGACAGGAGCGCATCCACCTCCAGCGCCTGGCGCTTACCGGTGGCGGCCAGCGGACGTTTGCCCTCCTCCTTGGTCCAGCTCGACCGGGGCTTCGCCTTGGCGTGGCGGACCACGATGAACGGCACCGTGGCCAGACGCCCGTTGATGTAGGCGCCCTCGAGGGTGTCGAGCGGGTCGATATCCGAAGGGTTCGTCAACTGACGCCGGGCCTCGGAGGGGGAGACCCACCGGGCCGCATCAACTTCGTGGCCATCGGGTTCGATGCGCTCGCCGGAGACCCGGGCCGCCCAGTAATACACGACCTTCGGTCCGGCCTTCACCGGATAGCGGATGGCCGGTAACGGGATGCCCAGGGTGATGTCCAGCCCCACTTCCTCCCGGACCTCCCGCACGGCGCACTGCGGGAGGGTTTCGCCGTCGTCGAGCTTGCCCTTGGGCCAGGACCAGTCATCATATTTCCCGCGATGGATCAGCAGGACCTCCAGCTCGCCGTCGGAGATCCGCCAGGGAATCGCCCCACCCGCGAGCACCTTGACGGTACCGCCGGTGACCAGTGGGTCATCGGAAGAGTGCAGTACCAGTGACATCAGCGGCGGGCCGCCCACCGCTGGCGGGATTCCAACAGCCACGACTGCACGTCGGAGAGGGGCTCCCCGTCCGGGCCGAGGTGATGGCGGGTCCAATCGCCGTCCGAGTCCAGATGCCAGCTGGCCGTGCCCTCGTCGAGGTAGCGGTCCAGGATGCGCTGCAGTTCGGCCACGTCCTCCTTATTGGAGATCCTGACCAGGGCCTCGACCCTGCGGTCCAGGTTGCGGTGCATCATATCGGCCGAGCCGATGTAGATCACGGGGTCCGCGTCGTTGTGGAAGGCGAAGACCCGGGAATGCTCCAGGAAACGGCCCAGGATCGACCGGACCCTGATGTTCTCGCTCAACCCGGGTACCCCCGGGCGCAGCGAACAGATCCCGCGGACGATGACATCGACCTTCACCTGGGCCTGGCTGGCCCGGTACAGGGCATCGATGATGGCCTCGTCGACCATGGAGTTGACCTTGATGACCACCCGGGCTTCGCGTCCTGCCTCGCGGTGGTGGATCTCCTGGTCGATGCGGTCGATCAGTCCGGAGCGCAGCGAGCGCGGAGCCACCAGCAGGCGTTTGAACGTCGAACGCGGTGCATAGCCGGAGAGCTGGTTGAACAGCCGGGACAGGTCCTCCCCGACCTGCTCGTCGGTGGTCAGCAAGCCCAGGTCCTCGTAGTACCTGGCCGTGCGCGGGTGGTAGTTGCCGGTGCCGATATGGCAGTACCGACGCAGCCGGTCCCCCTCACGGCGGATGACCAGGGAGAGCTTGGAATGGGTCTTCAGCCCCACGATCCCGTAGACCACATGGACGCCGGCCTCCTCGAGCTTGCGGGCCCAGGAGATATTGGCCTGCTCGTCGAACCTGGCCTTGATCTCCACCAGGGCCAGCACCTGCTTGCCCGCCTCGGCGGCATCGATCAGGGCATCGACGATGGGGGAGTCGCCCGAGGTGCGGTACAGGGTCTGCTTGATCGCCTGGACCTTCGGGTCGGCGGCCGCCTGCTCCAGGAAGGCCTGCACCGAGGTCGAGAACGAATCGTAGGGGTGGTGCAGCAGGATGTCCCGACGGCGCATCGCGGCGAACACATTGGCCGCCTTGGAGGTCTCCGAGGGGTTCAGGTCCCGGCTGGTGTGGGCCAGCTGCTTGGGATAGTGCAGATCGGCCCGATCGATGTTGGCGATGACCGAGAGCCCGCGCAGGTCCAAGGGGGCCGGCACCGCGAAGACCTCGTCCTCCTCGACCCCGAGCTCACGGACGAGCAGGTCCCGGATCGTGGGGTTGATGTCGCTGGCGACCTCCAGGCGGACCGGCGGGCCGAACCGACGGCGCAGCAGTTCCTTCTCCAGGGCCTGGAGCAGGTTTTCGGCGTCGTCCTCCTCGACCTCGAGGTCCTCGTTGCGGGTCACCCGGAACGTGTGGTGCTCGACGACCTCCATCCCCGGGAACAGGTACTCCAGGTGTTGGGCGATCACATCCTCCAGCGGGATGAACCGGGCCAGCCGCCCTGCGGTGTTCCCGGCGCGGGGCCCATCCACCGAGATCAGCCGCGGGAGCATGTCCGGGACCTTCAACCGGGCGAAGAGCTCCTTGCTGCTGACCGGGTTGCGCACGATCACCGCCAGGTTCAGCGACAGCCCCGAGATATAGGGGAAGGGGTGGGCCGGATCCACGGCCAGGGGCGTCAGGATCGGGAAGACCTGGGCGACGAACCAGCGCCGCATCTCCTCCTGCGCCGCCTGGTCCAGCTGCTCCCAGCGGGTGATCACGATCTGTTCGGTGGCCAGGGCCGGGCGCAGCGTCTCGGCGAAGACGTGGGCGTGACGCAGCTGCAGTTCCTTGGCCATGACCAGGATCTCCTCCAGCTGGTCGATGGGGCTGACCCCGGCGGCCGAGGGGACGGCCAGACCGGTGGCGATGCGCCGTTTGAGCCCGGCGACGCGGACCATGAAGAACTCGTCGAGGTTGGAGGCGAAGATCGACAGGAAGCTGATGCGCTCCAACAGGTACAGATCGGGGTCCTCCGCGAGCTCGAGCACGCGGGCATTGAAGTCCAGCCAGCTGACCTCGCGGTCCAGGAAACGATCGAGGGTGAAATCCCCGTCCGGGCCCAGCGGCGGGTCGAACAAAGGCAGCTCGATCCGGTCCTGGGTGGCCCTGGCCGATGGCACATCACCGTCGCCAAAGCTTGCTGCGGCTACGGAGGTGCTGTCCATCGGGTCTGTCCTAACGTACAAATCTGTGCAGTGGGGCATGCTCCGTGGCGCCCACGATTCCGGCGCGGGGGCGACGGTGCATGCCTGCCTTACTTTACCCGGCGGCCGCCGTACCGTGCGCGTACATCACGTCCACGTCCCAGCGGGTGAAACCGAGCTTGTTGTAGAGCCCGACGGCGGCGGTGTTGTCGGCGTCGACATAAAGCATGACGGCCTGCAGCCCGCGGGAGCGCAGATGCTCGATGCCGGCAATGGTCAGGGCCCGGCCCAGTCCCGTGCCCTGGGCCGCGGGGACCACCCCGACCACGTAGACCTCCCCGAGGCTCTGATGGGCACCGGTGGCACTGTCCTTCAGCGGTGGGTGGACCTTCGTCCAATGGAAACCGGCGATCGAACCGTCCCCGGCCTCGGCGATCAGGAAGCCCTCGGGATCGAACCAGTCCTCCTCCATCCGGGCCAACAGATCGGCCTTGGTCATCGACCCCTGCTCGGCATGGTCGACGAACGCGGCGGCATTGGCGGCCAGCCAGGCGTCCTCGTCCTGCCCGGGGACGAAACGGCGCAGCCGATATCCGGCAGGCATCTCGGCGGCGGGAAGACCGGCATCGTGCATCAAACGCATGCGCCATAGTTCGCGGACGGGCACGAACCCGTGGCGTTGGGCCAACCGGGACGCCGCGGCATGGTTGCCGTGGGACCACGCCTGCATCGCCTCCAGCGGGGATCTGGCATCGAGAGCGGCCAGCAGGGCGGCGCCGATCCCGTCGTTGCGGTATTCGGGGTGGACGACCAGTTCGAGGGTCCCGGAGGCGGAGTCGGCAGTGGAGACCGCCACGGCGACCCCGACCAGCTCGCCGGAGACCGCCCCGTCGTCGTCGCAGAGCCAGGCGGTGACGACCATGAGGCCCTCGGAGGCCTCCCCGGTACGCAGTTCCACGATGGTCTGGTCGCTCAGCGGCGGGTTGCCGTCACTGTCCTCGGCCTCCGCCGACAGGTGGGTGATCCGACGCAATAGGTCCTGATCCGGCCTGCCGTTGGCAAGGGTGATGGTCCAATCGGTGTTCTGGGTCGCGCTCATGCACCCAACCTATCCCCGGTGGGCCCGCTTGTGCAGTCCGCGACTCCCCGTCGGGGCGCGTCGTGCTCCGAAGTCGCCCGATGGACAGGGTCCCCGTGCTGCCCTCGACCGGGCCGATGAGGCAGGATGTAAGGCGTGAGAACCAAAACCTTTGCCACGGCCTCGCTCGTGGCGGTCGCCGCACTCGTCGCCGCAAGTTACGTCGGTCCGGCAGAAGCCGGAAGCTGGGCCATCTGGGCGGTGGTCTGCGTCAGCGTCCTGGTGTTTGCCTGGGGCTACCCCCGCCTGGTGGGCCTGCCCGCCCCCTGGCCCCTCAGCGCGGTGATCGCGCTCGCCGGCCTCGGGGCGTCGACGGCGGCGACCGTGGCCCCGATGCCGTCCCCGCTGCAGTGGATGGGCGCCTTCGGTGCCCTGGGAGTGATCCTGGTCTTCGTGACCCAACTGCTGCGCGGGACCGGCCAGCGGCAACGACTCGAATCGACCCTGGGTGGGTGCGCCGGCGTGCTGGTCGTGGTGTTCGGCAGCGGGTGGGTCGCCGCCGACCGGCTGGCCCCCAACGCCGGCAACGGGTCGATGATGCTGCTGTCGGGACTGAGCATCGCCGCCGCCGTCCTGGTCAGCGCCATCCCCTGGCCCGAACGCCTGACGGCCCCGCTGGGCTGGCTCGCCGCCATCCTGGTGGGTGGGGTCGCCAGCGTCCTGGTCGTCGATGTCTCCGTGATCCCGGCCGTCGTGGTGGGGGCCGTGGTGGGGTCGGTCGTCGTCTGCTTCCACGTCCTGGTGGTCTCGGAGGCACAGGTGCTGCGGGGCGGATCCTTCTCCACCGTGGCACCGGGCGCTCCCGGGGCCACGGCCGGACCCCGGGACGACGTCCTCGGGATCGCGGCTTCCCCGTCGGCGGAGCAGGGCACGGTCGCGGGCAAGGACGCCGGGGTGCTGGGGATCCGGGGCGCCATTGCCGTCGGTGTGGCCTGCGTGATCGCCTCGGGGGCGCTGGTCTACTACGTGGAACGAATGCTCCTGCACTGAGCCCGATCCCGCCTGCCGGACACCGAATCCCTTTCACGGCGGCACGGCGTTAGGATGGAACCATGGAATCGAATTACATGGCACTAGAGATCTTCTTCATCACCCTGCTGGTCGTTGCCGGGCTGGGGATGGCCGGCTTCGCCGGTCTGGTCGTCACTCGCCTGTTCAAGGGCCAGAAGTAGCAGGACCGTACTGCATGCCCATTGAGCTACCCACCGACCTGACCCCCGAACTCGTCCCGCTCTCCTGGCTCATCGGCACCTGGGAAGGTGCCGGACGGCTGGGCGAAGGAGAGGGCGACGACGCCCACTTCGTGCAGCGGGTGGAGTTCACCCACGACTCCACTCCCTACTTGTCCTACCGGGCCGAGAGCTGGCTCAGTGACGAAGAGGGCAATAAGTTGCGCCCGCTGGCCACCGAGCAGGGCTATTGGGGACTGGACCGTCCCCTGGAGGACGCCGATGGAGGACCCGGCCTGATCCCCGGCGACATCGTCCCCGCCCTGCGCACGGCCGACGACGTCGAGGCGTTGCGGGCCCCCGAAGGCGGATTCAACATCGTGGTGAACATCGCCCACCCGCGAGGGGTGTGCGAGCTCTACTACGGCAACATCAACGGTCCGCGCATCGAGCTGGCCACGGACATGGTCGTCCGTGGGTCCAACTCCCGGGATTTCTCCGCGGCCACGCGGATGTATGGATTGGTCAACGGCCAGCTCTTCTGGCGTTGGGATGTCGCCGCCGGCGGCGCTGCCTTGGCGGCCCATGCCTCGGCCGCCTTGACGAAGGAGGCATGACATGACGTGGAAATCACCACTGCTCGGACGCGACGGGGCCATCGAAGGCACCGGCATCGATGCCGGTGTCCCCGCCCATTACGGTGAGCCGCTGCCCGAACAACGCCGACTCGACGCCGGGGAAGCCGTCGTGGACCTGTCGCATCGGGGAGTCGTCACCGTCAGCGGTGTCGACCGGCTCTCCTGGCTGAACACCCTCTCCAGCCAGCTGTTGCTCGGCCTGGCTCCGGGGGAAAGCAGCGAAACACTGCTGCTGACCGTGCAGGGACGCATCGAATATGCCTGCCGCGTCATCGACGATGGCGAGACGACCTGGCTGATCGTGGAGGCCGCCGACGCGGCCCCGCTGGCCTCCTGGCTCGACGCCATGCGCTTCACGCTGCGTGTCGAGGTCCACGACGCCACGGCCGACTGGGCCGTGGTCGGCGCCGGAGCCCCGCTCGAAGTACTGGCCGGATTCACCGCCTGGCGGGATCCGTGGCCGGGCATCAGCACCGGAGGCTACGCCTATTCGGCCCCCGAGCACGCTGGCACGGGCCGGGTCTGGATCGAATACCTGGTTCCGCGGGCCGAACTGGAATCCGCCATCGGGCAACTGCCGCTGGCGGGGACCATGGCAGCCGAGGCGCTTCGCGTGGCCGCATGGCGTCCACGGGTGGCCGTGGATGCCGATGAAAAGACCATTCCCCACGAACTGGATCTGCTGCGCACTTCCGTCCACATGGACAAGGGCTGCTATAAGGGCCAGGAGACGATCGCCCGGGTCCACAACCTGGGCCGTCCGCCGCGTCGGGTGGTCTTCCTGCATCTGGATGGCAGCATGCACTCCCATCCGGCCGCCGGCAGCGAAGTGAAACTGGGGGAGAAGACCGTCGGCAGGGTCACCTCCGTCGCCTGGCATTACGAAGCCGGGCCGATCGCGCTGGCCGTCGTGCGACGCAACACCGATCCCGAGGCGGCCTTGACCGTGGTGGATGGTGACGAGGAGTACCCGGTGAACCAGGAAACGATCGTGACTCCGGACGCCGGCCAGGTCGTCGGCCGGGCCACCGGGTTCCTCCGCCCGCGCCGCTAGGCCGGCCCCCCGGGCCGTGCCGTGGGCGTGTGCCTTATTCCCCGCCCAGGCTGGCCCGGGTGAGGGATCCGGAGAGCACGAGCCCCAGGGCATCGGCCAGACGCTGGGCGCCCTTATGGTTCACATCGGCGGCAAACTGGGCCACGAACCCTTCACTGAGGGCGTCGTCGGCGGCCACCGCGGCGATGTAGGTCCCGAGTCCATGCCGCCGCAGCGCCGGTGCCGTGAGGACCTTCAGATCGGCGATGAGCCCTTCCCAGACCGAATACCCGGCTCCCGCCAGGGCGGCCCGGCCCTCTTCGGCGACGAGGGTGAAGGCCCGGTCCTGGGCGGAGAGCCGGACCCCGGCCAGATCGTCGCGGGGACACAATTCCTCGAGTTCGACGGCGGTCGAGGCCTCATCGGAGACCAGGGTCGTACTCGATTCCACGATCTCCGGAGGCTGGTCGGCGTGGTAGAGCAGGGATTCGCCCAGCCCCCGGGCCGATCCGTCGCCGTGGTCGCGCAGCAGGCCCAGCAGAACCGCTTCGGCCGCCAGTTCCTCATCGGCGGTATCGGCGGCGGCCTGCAGCAGCCAGGCGGGGCCGCAGAGCACCGATCCGGCACCGAAGCGCAGGAACGTCACCGTCGAGGTGTCCTCATCGCAATGGTTGATCCGCAGCGGGGTGTCCCCGCCCATCGCCACCGAGGCGAGGGCGGAGTCCTCCATGTTCAATCGTCGGGCCCACGCCAAGGCGATGATGGCCAGCGTTCCGGTCTCCAGTTCCATGCTCACCACACTACTGATCGCCGGCCCGCAAGGCCCGTCGGAGCTAGCCGAAGAGCAGCGAGGCCTCGTCGTACCGGTGCTGGGGAACACGCTTGAGGTTGTTCAGCGCCGCCTGGAACGGCACCCGGTGGATGTTGGTGCCGCGCAGGGCGACCATGTTGCCCCAGGCCTTTTCCTCCACGGCGTCCACGGAGGCCATGCCCAGCCGGGTGGCCAGCACCCGGTCGAAGGCGCTGGGAACGCCGCCGCGCTGGATGTGTCCGAGTACGGTGGCCCGGGTTTCGATGCCGGTATCGGCCTCGATGCGGTAGGCCAGCTGGTCCCCGATCCCGCCCAGCCGGGGGCGGCCGACGGAATCATGGCCACGATCCGAATACGCTTCCTGCGCACCTTCGGGGACGAACCCCTCGGCGACGACGACCAGGGGGGCGCGTCCGCGGTCCCGGGCTTCGAGGACCCAGGCGTTGATCTGTTCCATGGTCGTGTGCTGCTCGGGGATGAGGATCGCGTGGGCCCCGGCGGCCATGCCGCAGTGCAGGGCGATCCAACCGACATGGCGGCCCATGACCTCGGCCACCATGCAACGGTGGTGGGATTCACCGGTGGTCCGCAGCCGGTCGATGGCCTCCGTGGCGATGGCGACTGCGGTATCGAAGCCGAAGGTGTAGTCGGTGGCGTCGAGGTCGTTGTCGATGGTCTTGGGGACCCCCACGATGTTCACTCCGGCGTCGGTCAGCCGTTTGGCCCCGGCCAGTGTTCCTTCGCCTCCGATGGCGATGACGGCGTCGACGCCCAACCGGTCCAGGGTCTGCTGGATCTTTTCCGGCCCACCGTGGTCCCCGTCGAAGGGGTTGGTGCGGGAGGTGCCCAGGATGGTGCCGCCCTGCTTGGAGATGCCGCGGACGCGTTCGCGGGGAAGATCGACGACATCGCCTTCGACGACTCCGCGCCAGCCGTCGAGGAAGCCCACGAATTCGTGGTTGTGGCTCTTGATGCCGTTCAGGACCGCCCCGCGGATGACGGCGTTCAGTCCCGGGCAGTCTCCGCCGCTGGTCAGGATTCCGATGCGCATGGTGATGTGTGTGCTTTCGTCGGGTTCTCGTCCCGGTGAGGGACCTTGATCGGAGCGCGACGTTGAGCTCAACACGTCGATGCTAGCAACTGGCCCATGAGACGGCCACCACAGCGACACCTGAACACGTCACACGGCCCGGCCCCGTCCGGGGCCGGACCGTCGGTGCCACTACTGGCGGGCGGTCTTGATGATGCGCTCCAGGGGGAGGGTGTCGTCGTGGAAGGGCAGGAGGAGCCAGAGCACCAGATACAGCGGCACGCCGATGAACGGGAGCACGAAACTGAGCAGGATGGCGATCCGGACGATGGTCACATCCCAGCCGGTGGCCCGGGCGATTCCCCCGGCGATGCCGCCGGCCAAACGCTGCGGACCGCGGCGGAACGGGATGGCCCGCAGGGACTTGTAGACGGATTCCATGGGGATTCCTTTCGTGGTGTGCTGCTGGACAGTGACGCTATCAGGACCGGGAGGGGTGCGTCCGGGAGGCCCGGCGTGCCGCCACGAGACCACCGACGACCAACACGAGTCCGGCCCCGAGGAACAGGATGATGGCCACCGTGCTCCCGGACAAGGTGATGCCGTAGAGGACCGAAACCAGGATCAGTAGTCCCACGGCCAGGACCACGAGGCCGAAGACGAAGGTCCCCAACGGCATCCCCTGGGGTTCCTCGGCCACCAGCGGAGCCTCTTCACCGGGGGCTGCCGCCGGGCCCGGGGAGCGGGGGCCGGTTTCGGTGGGTGCCGTCGTCGGCCAGGGGTCCGAGGCGGGGGACTCCGTGGAGGGGGCGGGCCCGGTGGTGCCGATCGGCGTCGTCGGGTCCCCGGAGGGTTCGATGGGCCCGCTCGGCTGGTCGGGCTGCGTTTCGTCCGGACCCTGGTCGGGCTGGTGTTCGGGGTGGGGGGTGCTCATGGTGTGACCTCCTTGGAGGTGATGTCGATGGAATTGAAGGCCCCGTCGATGTCTAGGTGCAGGACCGGACCATCGGCGTCGGCGTTGAGGTTGATGGTGTCCCCGCTGGCGATGCCCGAGTATTTGCGCACGCCGTCGTCGTCGGGCACCTGGAGCGAATAGAAGGCCGAGTCGGCGGTGATCTTCACCGGGACGTCCTCCGGGATGACGATCTTCAGGTTGCTGAAGACGTTGGTCACCGACAGCTTGGTGTCCTCCTTCATGTCGTTCCCGTACGGAGTCAGGTCAAGGGTCCCGTTGTTGAAGACGTAGGTGTACTCCTGGCCCGACCGTTGCACGACCGGCCCGGGCCAGTTGACGCTCGGAGCATATTGGGCCCCGAGTCCGCTGACCAGCAGGGTGGGGACGAGCAACGCGATCGTGAATCCGGTCAGCGCCCCTCCGCGTAGCGAGCGCAGGGCGGCGCCAACCAGGCCGGCGCCCAACACGGTCAATGCGGCGGCCAGGGCCACGGTGACCTCGCGCCCCCCGTAGTCCAGGATCCCGTTCATCGCGGTGAGGATGACGGACCCGGCGACCAGCACGGCCACGCCCAGCAGGATCGCGACGGTGTGGCCGGGAAGGGCCGGGCGGGCCCGGACCGGGCGGGGTGGGGGTGTGGTGGTCATGGGAGCCTTTCCGGGCTGGGCGGGACCCGCAGCCATTGACGGGGCGGCAGAACCCGGGGTGTCCGGGCCTGCGGGAGGCATGGAGGAAGCCCGCGGGGCTTCCGGGTCAAGGGTGGTCCCCTCCGGCCCGTGGCCGGCCGGGGGGCCTTGCCGGTTGAGGCGGTTCTCCCGACGGGTGGACCGGGTGGAGAAGAACCAGATGATGGCGCCCACCCAGATGGCGGTCCAGATGAGGCTGCTCCACCAGGAGTTGCCGGGGTCGAATCGCCAGCCGCCCAGGAAGGAGGGCCCGTTGACGACCCCGATGACCACGAAGATCAGCGACCCGGTCATCCCGCTGCTCCAGTGGCCGCGTCCTGCCTGCTGGAGGTGGATGCGCCCCTCGGAGTCGGGCAGCAGGGCCCAGGCCAGCCCGTAGAGCAGGAGCCCGACGCCGGAGAAGACGACGACGATCAACAACAGGCCGCGGGACAGTGCGGGGTCGATGCCGAAGCGTCGTCCCAGCCCGGAGGAGACACCACCGATCCAGTGGTGTTCACCGCGCTCGACGCCCAGCCCCCGGAGCCAGCGGAAGAAGGAATTTTCTACAGGTGCGTGATTCATGCTTCCATCCTTGCCCGTCGGGGCTCCCGCCACCATCGGGGTCTGCCCTGAACGCCCCCTGATCCTTCCCCCCATTCCCCTGAGCGGGAGTGGTGAACGGGTCCGGGCATGTTTGTATGGGGTCATGACCGAAACGCGCAGCCGCCCACCCCTGGTGCGTGCCGAACCGCGCGTCCTGGGAGGAGTCTGCGCCGGATTGGCGGTCCACCTGAACCACCCCGTGCGCAACATCCGCATCGGGATGGTCCTGCTGACCGTGTTCGCCGGGGCCGGGATCGTGCTGTACGGCTGGCTGTGGGTCATGGTCCCGTCCCGTGAAGACGCCCTGGAGGAGGCCGAGCGTTCCCGCGCCGGAGGCCCCATCGCCCTGGCCGCCGATGCCGGGGCTGTCCCCGGAACGCAGCGGCAGGGGCCCGCGGCTCCGGGCGCCGCCTCGACCTCGGGGGCGGGGGGCCGGTGGTCCCTGCGGCTGGGGGGCCTGGCAGGGCGCCAGGTCCTCGCCGGCGCGGGCCTGCTGCTGCTGAGCGTGTTGCTCTTCGCCCAGATGCAGGGCCTGGCCGTGGCCTGGGGGCTGATCTGGCCGGCCGTGCTGATCATCGCCGGTGCCGTCCTGGCCTGGTTGCAGCTCGACGCGGGCCGGCGGCGTGGGCTGCGCAAGGCCGCCGGGGCCGAACGCGCCGCCGGAATGGTGCGTCTGGTGGGAGGCGTCGCACTGGTCGTCCTGGGGCTGATCTTCCTGGTCTCGGGGGCGGTGAGTCTTGAGTCGCTGTGGAACGGGGTTTTCGTCGCCGTCATCGTCCTGGCCGGGATCCTGCTGGTCCTCGCCCCGTGGGGGCTCAGGTTCTGGCGGGACTACGAATCCGAGCGGGCGAATAGGGTTCGGGTGGGGGAACGGGCAGAGATCGCCGCGCACCTGCACGATTCGGTCCTGCAGACCCTGGCCCTGATCCAGATGCGCGCCGGTGACGAGGCCCAGGTGCTTCGCCTGGCCAGGGCCCAGGAACGGGAACTACGTCAATGGCTCTACCGGGAGGCCCCGGCGGCGGCAGGGGGCATCTGCGCGGACATCCGGGCTGAAGCGGCCCGGCTTGAGGAGTCCCATGACGCGGTGATCGAGGTGGTCGCCGTCGGGGACCTCGAGGGCCTTGAAGGGCACGACGCCGTGGTGCAGGCCGCCCGTGAAGCCATGCTCAATGCGGCCAAGCATGCCGGCGGGACCGTGGCCGTCTACGTGGAAGCCTCCCCGGAAGGAATCGATGTCTTCATCCGCGATCGCGGAACGGGGTTTGATCCGGAGGCCCTGGAGCAGGACCGCCTGGGGGTCCGCGAATCGATCATCGGGCGCATGCAGCGCAACGGCGGGACCGCCACCATTTCCAGCAATACCGGGGGCACCGAGGTGCACCTGTCCATGAAGCATGAACCAAACGAGGAGTCGAACCGGTGAATACGCTCGAACCGGCCGCGGCAGCGCGGCGGACCAGGGTCGTGGTGGTCGATGACCACGCAATCTTCCGTTCCGGACTGAAATCCGATCTGGACGATCGGCTCCAGGTGGTCGGGGAGGCCGCCACCGTGGAAGAAGCCATCAGGATCGTCACCGCACAACGCCCCGACGTCGTCCTGCTTGATGTGCACCTGCCAGGAGGCCGTGGCGGCGGCGGTGCCGAGGTGTTGGCCGGATGCACCGCATTATTGGCCGACGTGCGCTTCCTGGCGCTGAGCGTCTCGGATGCGGCCGAGGACGTGGTGACCGTCATCCGGGCCGGGGCGCGCGGCTACGTGACCAAATCCATTTCGGGGGCCGAGATCTCCGATGCCGTGATCCGGGTGTCGGCAGGGGACGCGGTGTTCTCCCCGCGGCTGGCGGGTTTCGTCCTGGACGCCTTCGGGACCCAGGCCGGGGTCAGCGCCGAGGACGAGCTGGACCTGCTGTCCGCCCGGGAATTGGAGGTCATGCGCCTCATCGCCCGCGGCTACACCTATAAGGAAGTGGCCAAGGAGCTGTTCATCTCGGTGAAGACCGTTGAAACCCATGTCTCCAAGGTCCTGCGCAAGCTGCAGCTGTCCAACCGGCATGAACTCACCCGATGGGCCGTGGACCGCCGGATCCTCTGACCCACGGCCCGGCGCCCCACCGGGTGGTCACGGCTTCTAGGAAGCCCGGCCCAGCAGCTCGGCGATCCGGCCGATGCCTTCGGCGAGGTCCTCATCACCGAGCGCGTAGGACAGACGCAGGAAGCCCGAAGGTCCGAAGGCCTCACCGGGGACCACCGCCACTTCTGCCTTTTCCAGGATCAGTGCCGCGAGTTCGGCCGACGTCTGCGGGCGGACCCCGTCGATCTCCCGGCCCAGGAGGGCACGGACGTCGGCGTAGACGTAGAAGGCGCCCTTCGGGGTGGGGCATTCCACCCCGTCGATGGCATTGAGCCCCGCGACGATGGCCTTGCGTCGACGGTCGAAGGCGGTGCGCATCTCATCGACGGCGTCCAACGGGCCGGATACGGCAGCCAGGGCGGCCATCTGCGGGACGTTGGCGACATTCGACGTCGCATGGGACTGCAGGTTGGTGGCCGCCTTGATGACGTCCGTCGGGCCGATCATCCAGCCGACCCGCCAGCCGGTCATCGCGTAGGTCTTGGCCACGCCGTTGAGGATGACGACCCGGTCGCCTAGTTCCGGGGCCGCCGTGGCGATCGAGGTGAACTTCGCATCGTCGTAGGTCAGATGTTCGTAGATCTCGTCGGTGACGACCCACAGGCCCTTCTCGGCGGCCCACCGGCCGATCTCGGCGACCATTTCCGGCGGGTAGACGGCACCGGTCGGGTTGGAGGGGGAGACGAACACCAGGATCTTGGTGCGTTCGGTCACGGCGGCCTCGAGCTGCTCTGTCGTGACCAGGTAGCCCTGCTCGGGGCCGGCGAAGACCTCCACCGGAACGCCGCCGGCCAGGCGGATCGCTTCGGGGTAGGTCGTCCAATAGGGGGTGGGGACGATGACCTCGTCCCCCGGATCCAGCAGGGTCGCGAAGGTGTTGTAGACCGCCTGCTTGCCGCCATTGGTGACCAGCACCTGGGAGTCCTCCACGGCGTAGCCGGAATCCCGCAGGGTCTTCGCGGCGATGGCGGACTTCAACTCGGGCAGTCCCGAAGCGGGGGAGTAGCGGTGGAATCGTGGGTTGCGTGCGGCGGTGACCGCGGCCTCCACGACATAGTCGGGGGTCGGGAAGTCGGGTTCGCCGGCACCGAATCCGATCACGGGACGTCCGGCGGCCTTGAGCGCCTTGGCCTTGGCGTCCACGGCGAGCGTGGCTGATTCGGCAATCGATCCGATGCGTCGGGAAATGCGTGACATGGGTTCGCTTCCTGGGGTCGGGGGCGTGGGGCCTAGCTGATTCCAGCTTAGCCGCGCTCCGCCGGGCAGCACAGAATGCGTCGGCAGGCCTACGGAAGCAGGCCAATCCGGCGGGTCCGCGGCACAAATCCGGTTCGACTTGTGGGTGGTGAATGCGTAGACTGTTCCCTCGGTGTTGGAATACGCCTCGACGCGGTGTGCTTGAAGGGCCACCACGGCGGGACGGACGACCAATCCGAAGGGTAGTGGCGCAATTGGTAGCGCAGCGGTCTCCAAAACCGCAGGTTGCAGGTTCGAGTCCTGTCTGCCCTGCGCAGTGGCAACCCACATGGTTCATGTGGGGGCTCGGCGAAATCCACGTCACGGTGTGTTGCGGCCGACAGGCCGCGGTGCACCGTGATCGTTTCAAGATGCGAAGAACTCGAATCGAGGCACAGTGACCGAAGCAACAACGGGACGCTCCACGGGCTCCCCCCGAGGCGGCAAGCCCGCCAAGGGCGGTTTCTTTGCGCGTATCGCCTTGTTCTTCCGCCAGGTCATTTCCGAGCTGAAGAAGGTCGTCACCCCGACCCGTAGCGAGTTGGTGAACTACACGCTGACCGTTCTGGGCTTCGTGATCCTGGTGATGCTGATCGTCAGCGGGCTGGACCTGTTGTTCGGAAACGGCGCGATCCTGGTCTTCACCAACCCACCGGAGCAGTAGCGGCTGCCGACATCCTTGAATAAGGGCGACGTCGGCATCCCTCGGCCCAGCCACGATGAAATGTTCTGGTTTACCAGTCAAAGAAAGCAGGAACCGCAGTGTCCGAGCAGGAACTCGAACCGCAGGCCAACGACGACGCCGTTGAGCAGGCAACCGAGGCCGACGCCGTAGAGGCGCCGGTCGATTCCGTCGTTTCGGAACAGACCCCGGCCGCCGAGGCGTCCGAGGAAACCGCGGACGACGCCTCCACCGCCGACGAAGCCACCACCCCGGACGAGGACGAGGCGGAAGCTGAGGCTCCCGAGTTGACCCCCGAGGAGGCCGTCGCGGCCGCCAAGGAGGAGTACCGGACCAAGCTGCGCCGCCAGCCCGGTGACTGGTATGTCATCCATTCCTACGCCGGCTACGAGAACCGCGTGAAGGTGAACCTGGAGACCCGCGCCCAGACCCTGGGCATGGAGGATTTCATCTACGAGATCCAGGTCCCCATGGAAGAAGTCGTGGAGATCAAGAACACGACCCGCAAGATCGTCCGCCGCGTGCGCATCCCCGGCTACGTGCTGGTGCGCATGGAACTGACCGACGAATCGTGGGGCACCGTGCGCCACACCCCCGGCGTCACCGGTTTCGTGGGCAACGCCCATGATCCGACGCCGTTGAGCCTGGACGAGGTGTTCTCGATGCTCGAGCACACCATCGTGAGCGAGGAACCTGCCCAGGAAGGCGGCTCCTCGAAGCCGGGACGCGCCCCGTTCACCGAGGTCAACGTCGATTTCACCGTCGGGGAGTCGGTGACCGTCAACGACGGGCCGTTCGAGACCCTGCCGGCGACGATCAGCGAGATCAAGCTCGAGTCCCAGCAACTCGTGGTCCTCGTGTCGATCTTCGAACGCGAGACCCCGGTGACGCTGTCGTTCAGCCAGGTCACCAAGATCCAGTAGGGATCACCGAAGACTTCGTTCCCAGTGCGGCCGCTTTCCGCCGCTGGAAACGACCAGGCCGCCGCGCCACGGCGGCCACCACCCCGGGACACGCTCCTGTGTTCCGCGGGAAACGCAATGAGAAGAAGGTCCCGATATGGCCCCGAAGAAGAAAAAGGTTTCCGGCCTCATCAAGCTGCAGATCCAGGCAGGTGCCGCCAACCCGGCCCCGCCGATCGGTCCGGCACTTGGTCAGCACGGCGTGAACATCATGGAGTTCTGCAAGGCGTACAACGCCGCCACGGAATCCCAGCGCGGCAACGTCATCCCGGTGGAGATCACGGTCTATGAAGACCGTTCCTTCACCTTCATCACCAAGACGCCGCCGGCTGCCGAGCTCATCAAGAAGGCTGCGGGCGTCGCCAAGGGCTCGTCCACCCCGCACATCGACAAGGTGGGCAAGCTCTCCGCCGCACAGGTCGACGAGATCGCCAACACCAAGATGGAGGACCTGAACGCCAACAACATTCAGGCCGCCGCCAAGATCGTCGCCGGAACCGCCCGCTCCATGGGCATCACCGTCGAGGGCTAAGACCGCCCGACCGTTTCCGCCTCCCGGCGGCAACACCCACCAAACATCAAAGAACGACGTCGGAAGCCCCCTCCGGTGGCAGCCACCGGCGTCGTAGTGGCAGGGTCCAGCGCGATCCACGAATGACCACGACTGCATAAGGAGAACAAGCAGATGGCAAAGCGCAGCAAAGCATTCCAGGCGGCCGCCGCCAAGATCGATGGCGACAACCTGTACTCCCCGATCGAGGCCATCGCCCTGGCCAAGGAGACCGGCTCACCCAAGACGGACTCGACCGTGGAGGTCGCCTTCCGCCTGGGCGTCGATCCCCGCAAGGCCGACCAGATGGTCCGCGGCACCGTCAACCTGCCGCACGGCACCGGCAAGACCGCCCGCGTGCTGGTCTTCGCCAACGGCGACAAGGCTGAAGCAGCCATTGCCGCCGGCGCCGACTTCGTGGGCTCCGACGACCTGATCGAAAAGATCCAGGGCGGTTGGACCGACTTCGATGCCGCCGTGGCAACCCCTGACCTGATGGGCAAGGTCGGACGTCTGGGCAAGGTCCTGGGCCCGCGTAACCTGATGCCGAACCCGAAGACCGGCACCGTGACCATGGATGTCGCCAAGGCCGTCACCGACATCAAGGGCGGCAAGATCGACTTCCGCGTCGACAAGCACTCCAACCTGCACTTCATCATCGGCAAGGTGTCCTTCGACGCCGAGAAGCTGGCGGAGAACTACGCAGCAGCCCTCGATGAGGTCCTGCGCCTGAAGCCCTCGGCTTCCAAGGGCCGGTACATCTCGAAGGCGACCGTGGCCACCACCTTCGGCCCCGGCATCCCGGTGGACCCGAACGTGACCAAGGTCATCGCCGACGCCTAAACGGCAGAGGCCTCCCCTGCAGGGGAAACAAGGAACCCCCGCACCGAAGGGTGCGGGGGTTCCTTGTCTTTACCCGGGGGACCATGGATGGCTAGACTATTGATTGACAAGTACCAATCAGTGGTTCGACGCAGGTGTCTGCCACACGGAGCGCCAGCGGAAGGCCGCCATGCCAGAACCAACCACGCTGCAGGAACTAGCCATCCCGACCACCCTGGACGGCCCCGGCGGGGCGGCGTTCTCCACCATCCGGGGGCTCTTTCGGCAGGCCGGGATCGAAGAGCTCGGACATGATGACCTCGTGACCGGCGATTCCGTGGAAATCGCCCGGATCCAACCCAGTGCCTACGGCCGGCACCTGATTCAGGTGGCCCGCCGGGGGCAGGGCCCGGAAGCGGAGATCATCGGCGCGGCCGTGGTCTTCCTGCCCTCGGCCGAAAACCGGCAGTCGGCCGACGTCGACCTGGTCGTGGCCACGCGGTGGCGGCGCCAAGGGGTGGGCAGCCGGCTGCTCCGTCGGGTGGCCGACCGGTGTCTGGAACGGGGGCGCACCGTACTGAACCTCTATACCGGCGTCTCGCTGGACCATGGTGGTGAAGAAGCAGCGGATCGGCCCGTGGAGGGGGTGCTGCGACCTGACTCCGGGGCCGGATGGATCAGCCTGGACGCGCCCGGGCCCGCCTTCGCCCATCGACACGGCTTCACCCTGGGACTGGTGGACCGTGGCAGCAGGGCCGGGATCGGAATCGATGATGACGCGGCCCTGGCGTCCCTGGAGGAGCGGGCCTCCGCCTCCGGGACCGGCTATGTCCTCGAATCGTGGACGGGGCCGGTGCCGGACGACGACGTGGCCGACTACTGCCGGATCATCGAGCGCATGGATACCGACCCTCCGGCCGGCGGGCTGAGCTTCGAACCCTCACGGTGGGATGGCCCGCGACTGCGCACCATGGAGGCCCGGCGACGGAACCAGGGGACCACCTCGGTGGTCACCGTGGCCCGTGAACTCGCCAGTGGACACCTGGTCGCCTATACCGAACTGGTGGTGTTCAACGGCCAGGACCACCTCGCTTTCCAGGAGGGGACGCTGGTGCTTCCGGAGCATCGGGGCCACCGGCTCGGCCTGCGGATCAAGGCATCCAACCACCGGCGGCTGCTGCAGGCCCTGCCGCGGGTCGACCGCATCTACACCTGGAACGCCGCGGAGAATTCCTACATGCTCCGGGTCAACGAGGCCCTGGGGTTCTCGCCGTCCATGATGGAAGGCGAATGGGCCAGGACCGGGGACCCGGCATGGCCGAACGACCGAATGGCGCTCGGGACCCGCCCTGGGGGATGATGGAATCGGAGTCCTCGGTGGATCAGCACAGCAGCATCGTCGGGGTCCCGTAGTCCCACGGCGCCGGATGGGGAAAACCCCCTGGCCCCTGGGCGGAGTTCCTTGACCAACACCCCTGGTGACCGTGCGGCACGGGGACTGCTGGTCCCCGGGGCTCCAAGCCAGACGCCGAAGAGCCCCAATGGAGGAGCCTGCCATGCCATCGAGCCAACCACCCCTGCCATCCGGGGAATCGACCTCCACCAGACAGGGGGCCCTCCCGGCGTGGAACCGGTTCGACACCAGCTGGACCCTCGGACTCTTTGGCACGGCAGTGGGTGCCGGGATCCTCTTCCTGCCGATGAACGCAGGTCTGGGAGGGCTGTGGCCGCTGCTCATCGCCACGTTGTTGATCTGGCCGATGACCTACTTCTCCCACCGGGCGCTCTCACGCATCGTCTGCGCCTCACCGAACCCCGGCCAGGACATCACCGGGGTGGTGCGGAACTACTTCGGAGAGAACGCCGGGCGCGTGGTGACGATCCTGTACTTCCTGGCGATCTATCCCATCGTGCTGATCTACGGGGTGGGCATCACCAATACGGTGGAAAGCCTGATGGTCCATCAACTCGGCCTGGAGCCGTGGCCCCGCTGGGTCCTGGCCGGGGTGCTGATCCTGTTGATGTCCTCGGTCATGGTGGCCGGGAAGAAGGTCATGCTGGTCGTCACCCAGTGGCTGGTCTATCCGTTGATCGCCGTGCTGTTGGTGGTCACCCTCCTGCTCATTCCCTCCTGGTCCTTCGAAGGATTCGGTGCCTTCCCCGCAGCCGGCGACTTCGCCATGTCGCTGTGGCTGATGATCCCGGTCCTGGTCTTCTCGTTCAACCATTCCCCGGCGATCTCACAGTTCTCCGTCTCGCTGCGGGAGCGCTACGGGGCGGGGTCGGTGGACAAGGCCTCATCGATCCTCCGCGTGGTCGCCACCCTCCTGGTCGTCTTCACGATGGGCTTCGTCTGGTCCTGCGTCCTGGCGCTGGGCCCCGAGGGGCTGCAGGACGCCAAGGACGCGAACCTGCCCGTGCTCTCGCACCTGGCCAATGTCATGGACATGCCCATCATTGCCTGGCTGGGCCCCGCAGTGGCCATTGCCGCCATCGCCTCCTCCTTCTTCGGGCACTGGCTGGGCGCCGCGGAAGGGGCCACCGCGATCGTGAGGACCATGGTGGACCCGGCCGAGAAACGCCTCAGTGACCGGACCCTGAAGATCGGGGTGAGTGTCTTCCTCATCGTGACCACCTGGGTGGCGGGAATCCTCAATCCGAGCATTCTGGCATTGATCGAGTCGTTGGCCGGCCCCGTGATCGCCGCGGTGCTCTACCTGATGCCGATGTATGCAATTCATAGGGTTCCGGCCCTGGCCCGGTTCCGGGGGAGGGCCTCCAACGTCTTCGTGGTCATCGCCGGCATCGTGGCCGTCGGCGGAATCCTCATCAGTCTGCTGCGCTGATCCCTCCGGGGGCGCCTTCGTGATCTCGAAGGCGTCCCCGGAGTCGATTTGGAACTGCGGCCCGTCTGCGGATAAACTAAGGGAACCAAAGACCGTCGGTCGGTGGTGCCCCGTGCCAGCATGGGAAACCATCCGAAAGTCCCAGCTAATGGGCGGCCTACGCAGGTGAACGAAGACTTTCCTTCCCGCTCGACCCGTCGTCAGGAAGTTGAAGCCCCGTGCATCTGCGCGGGGCGTTTTTTATGCCAGCCCTTCCGGGCTCGTGGACCGGTCAGACCGACTCGTAAACAATCCCCGGAAGGAGGGTTATGGCAACGCAAATCAAGATTTCAGCTGTTCAGGAAATCATCAACGACTTCAAGGAGTCGAGTGCCGCTGTCCTGACCGAATACCGTGGGCTCAGCGTTGCACAGCTCCAGGAGTTGCGCCGTGCGCTTGGTGAAGACACCAAGTTCTCGGTTGTGAAGAACACCCTGACGGGCATCGCAGCCAAGGAAGCAGGCATCGATTCGTTCGATGGCCAGCTTGCCGGCCCGACCGCCATCGCCTTCATCAAGGGCGATGCAGTGGCCGCGACCAAGAGTCTGACGGATTTCGCGAAGTCCAACGAGAAGCTGGTCGTCAAGTCCGGCTACTTCGAAGGTGCGTCCATGGACGCGGCCCAGGTGGTCGCATTCGGTGCGCTCCAGTCCCGCGAACACCAGCTGGCCCGCATCGCCGGTGTCCTGCAGGCGCCGGCTTCGGCCGCAGTCCGCACCATCGACGCCCTGCGCGCCAAGCATGAAGAAGGTGGTGCAGCCTCGGCTCCGGCCGAAGCTCCTGCCGCCGAGGCCGAGGAAGCACCTGCTGCCGACGCTGCCACCGAAGAAGCCTAAGGGCCCTTCAAACCACCGAAAATCTCGTGGCACCCCAGCGTGCCGCCCCACTGAAAGGACGCCACATCATGGCGAAGCTCAGCACTGAAGAGCTCCTTGAGGCCTTCAAGGAAATGACCATCGTCGAGCTCTCCGAGTTCGTTAAGACCTTCGAAGAGACCTTCGACGTCACCGCCGCGGCCGTTGCCGTTGCCGGTCCGGCCGGCGGTGCCGAAGAGGCTGCCGAGGAGCAGACCGAATTCGACGTCATCCTCGAAGGCCCCGGCGACAAGAAGATCGCAGTCATCAAGGAGGTCCGCGCACTGACCTCACTGGGTCTGAAGGAAGCCAAGGACCTCGTCGACGGCGCCCCGAAGGCCGTCCTGGAAGGCGCATCCAAGGATGTTGCCGACAAGGCCAAGGAGGCCCTCGAGGCCGCCGGCGCTGCCGTCACGCTCAAGTAGCAGACAGGCAACACGGGCGCGGCCCCGTCCACCGATCAGGTGGGCGGGGCCGCGCTGTTTAACCGGTGGGCACGACGGGCCACCACTGTGATGCCGATCACATTCTTGAATGCGAAAGTCCTCGCTTTGCTAGCGTGTCAGGTAACGACTTGATAACGCAGGCAAGCGATGACGGGAGTGCATGGCATGGAACACGGCACGACGACACTCCAGCAGCCTGCCCCTGCGGGGACGGACACCACGGCGTCCGGGACCTCCGCTTCCACGGCCACCCCATCCCGCCCTCCGCGCGGAAAAGGGCGCATGGCCCTGCTGGACGGGTTGCGCCTGGTTGCCGCGGTGGGGGTCATCCTCTACCACTACACCGCATGGCACCACGGGTACTGGGGCGTCGAACCGGCCAAAGCCGCCTGGCCATACCTGTCCCGCCTCACGGTGTTCGGGAACATGGGCGTCCAGCTGTTCTTCGTCATCAGCGGTTTCGTCATCCTGCTCTCCGCCTACGGCAAGCGACCGGCACAATTCATCGGTTCACGCGTCGGCCGGCTCTTTCCTGCCTACTGGGTGGCCGTGCTTGCCACCGGGGTGTTGATCTTCTTCATCTGGCCCGTGATGGGCAAGCGACTGACGTTCTCCGACTGGGCCGTGAACCTGACGATGATGCAGCGCGGCTTCAACGTCCCCTACGTCGACGGCGTCTATTGGACGCTCTGGGCCGAGATGCGCTTCTATGGGCTGGTCCTGCTATTGATGATGCTGGGGTGGGTGACCTGCCGGCGGATCCTGGCCTTCGCCGTCGTCTGGCCGCTACTCGGGTTTTTGGCGCCACTGATTCCCAGCAACTTCGTCCGGCAGGCACTGATCCCCGAACACGCTGCCCTCTTCGCCGGCGGCATCTGCCTGTTCCTGATCTACCGTTTCGGGCATACCCCGTGGCGGTGGGCGGCCCTGGGGCTGAACGTGGTCCAGGCCGCTGCATGGACCGGGAAGAAGGGGACCGAGGAAGCCACCAGCCTGGTCGGTTACGCCATCCCGGAACAGGCCTATTGGGGCATTGTCGTCGGAATCTTCGTCGTGATTGCCTTGCTGACCCTCACGCCCTTGAGCAGGGTCAACCTTCCGGGCCTTGCGTTGGCCGGGGCGCTGACCTATCCGATCTACCTCCTCCATGAGATCTGGGGGTGGTGGATCATCGACCAGCTCAGCGGCCACCTGCCCCGGCCCGTGGTGCTGATGATCGCCATCGGCGCCGCCGCGGCCGGCGCCTACCTGGTCTACCGCTTCGTCGAGCAGACCCTGGGCCGCCGCCTCGGTCGGGCGGTCACCAGCGGGGTCGATACCTTGACCTCCCTAGGGCGGAGGGGCCGCGGGTTCGCCGAACGCGTCAGTCGAGTCGATGACCGCAGGCGGCCGGCCGCCCGGGCGGTTCCCCATAACCAGGGAGGCATCACCCGGGGACTCTAGCCGCCGGGGCCGTGCGCCATGATCCGGCCGGCGGCGGGCCACGTCGGGGCAGTGGGCGGAAACCAAGGAGCGGTCCGCGGCCACCAGCCGCGGACCGCTCACTTCCGCCTCGTTCGGGCGGTGCCCCTGCCGGATCAGCCCTCGCGGAAGAGCAGGAGGGCCTCGCCCTGGCCCCCGCCGCCACAGAGGCTGACCGCAGCCTTGCCGGAGCCCCGACGTTGCAGCTCCAGGGCCGCATGCAAGGCCAGACGGGCCCCCGAAGCGCCGATGGGATGGCCCAGGGCGATGGCGCCACCGTGGAGGTTGGTCTTCTCCAAGGGGTAGTCCAGGTCCTTCAGCGACTGGCAGGCGACCGAACCGAAGGCCTCGTTGATTTCAATGAAGTCCAGATCCGATACCGCCCAGCCTGCCGTGCCCAGTGCGGACTTGATGGCATTCGACGGCTGCGAATGCAGTGAGGTGTCGGGACCTGCCACCTGCCCCGGCGCGCCGATGACCGCCAGGACCTGCAGCCCGTGGCTTTGGGCGTATTCGCGCGAAGTCACGACGACGGCCGCGGCCCCGTCGGAGAGCGGGGAGGAGTTCCCTGCGGTGATGGTGCCCTCCTTCGCGAACGCGGAGCGCAGGCCCCCGAGCTTCTGGGCCGTGGTGTCCGGGCGAATTCCCTCATCGGCATCGACCGTCAGTGGATCGCCCTTGCGCTGCGGTACGGAGAGCGACAGGATCTCCTCATCGAAGACCCCGGCCTCGCGTGCCGCTGCCGCCCGGGTGTGTGAGGCGGCAGCGACCTCGTCCTGTGAGGCGCGGTCGATCCCGAGTTCGCCGTTCCTGGTTTCGGTACTCACCCCCATGGACTGCCCGTCGAAGGCATCGGTCAGGCCGTCGTGGTCGACGGAGTCGATGGCTGTGAAACTGCCGTAATTCCATCCCTTGCGGCTGCCCGGCAGGATGTGCGGGGCATTGGTCATCGATTCCTGCCCGCCGGCGATGACGACGTCGGCTTCGCCCAGACGCACCAGGCGGGCGGCATCGGTGATGGCGGCCAGGCCCGAAAGGCAGACCTTGTTGATGGTCACGGTCGGAACATCCCAGCCGATACCCGCCTTGATCGAGGACTGGCGCGCAGGGTTCTGTCCACAGCCGGCCTGGACGACATGTCCCATGATCACCGACTGCACATCGGCGGCCGGGACGCCGGCCTTCTCCAGGGCTCCGGTGATGGCGGCGGCACCAAGCTCCACGGCAGTGAAGCCCGCAAGCTGGCCCTTGAGCCGGGCAAAGGGGGTCCGTGCTCCTGAAACGAGGACGGCCTCACGGGGATCGGACATGGTGGTGCTCGCTTTCGCTGGGGGACTACTTCATGTTCAATTATCGTGACGTGGAGCATAAAGACCAAAGCGGGCCGTGCCGGTCCACGGGGCCGGAGGGCTCGAACGTCGGTGGCGGGGGAAGGGAAATTTTTTTCCCGCCTACGGGCATTTTCTCCGCGCATCTAGTATGGTAGACAGATTCTCCGTGGGCGTGTACTGTGGATCTTTGCGTCTTCCCTCTTTCCAATCGGCCTTCATATAGCGGTGGGCCCGATGTTCGGTGGTGTTCCGGGTTCCTCATCCCGGGCGGGGTTGGCGCCGGAAACCTGACGGTCTGTGGAAGGATCCCTCTTGGTCGCCTCGAGCACCTCAAATCATCAAACCGCTAGTTCGGCCCGTACCGCGGAAGCGGCCGGCCGAATTTCATTCGCAAAGATCCACGAACCACTGGATGTGCCGAACCTGCTGGCATTGCAGGTGGAGAGCTTTGATTGGCTCGTCGGCAACGACAACTGGAAGACCCGTCTGGAGACGGCGCGTGCCGAAGGCATCACCAGTGTCGCCGACACGTCGGGCCTGGCAGAGATCTTCGAAGAAATCTCCCCGATCGAGGACTTCCAGGGCACCATGTCCCTGAGTTTCTCGGAGCCGGAGTTCGCGGACCCGAAGTACACCGAAGCCGAGTGCAAGGACCGCGATGCCACGTTCGCCGCGCCGCTGTACGTCAAGGCCGAGTTCATGAACAACAACACGGGTGAGATCAAGCAGCAGACCGTGTTCATGGGCGACTTCCCGCTGATGACCGGCAAGGGCACCTTCATCATCAACGGCACCGAGCGTGTCGTGGTCTCCCAGCTGGTTCGTTCCCCGGGCGCCTACTTCGAGCGCACCCCGGACAAGACCAGTGACAAGGACATCTTCACGGCGAAGATCATCCCGTCCCGTGGTGCCTGGTTCGAGCTCGAAATCGACAAGCGCGACCAGGTCGGCGTCCGGCTGGACCGCAAGCGCAAGCAGTCCGTGACCGTGCTGCTCAAGGCCCTCGGCTGGACCGAAGGGCGCATCCTCGAGGAGTTCGGCCAGTACGACTCCATCCGCACGACCCTGGAGAAGGACGCGACGGAAACCAAGGAGGAGGCGCTGCTGGACATCTACCGCAAGCTGCGCCCGGGCGAGCCGCCGACGGTCGATGCCGCCGAAGCGCTGCTCGACAACCTCTACTTCAACTCCAAGCGCTACGATCTGGCCAAGGTCGGCCGCTACAAGATCAACCACAAGCTCGGAGTCGAGACCCCGCTGGACGCCCCCGACGCATCGGTGCTGAACAACGATGACATCGTCGCGATGATCAAGTTCCTCGTTGCGCTGCACGCCGGTGAAGCGACCGTCCCGGGCGTTCGCAAGGGTGCCAACGTCGACGTCCGCGTCGAGGTCGATGACATCGACCACTTCGGCAACCGTCGTATCCGCGCCGTCGGTGAGCTCATCGAGAACCAGGTCCGCACCGGGCTCTCCCGCATGGAGCGCGTCGTCCGTGAACGGATGACCACGCAGGACGTCGAGGCCATCACGCCGCAGACGCTGATCAACATCCGGCCCGTGGTCGCAGCGATCAAGGAGTTCTTCGGAACCTCCCAGCTCTCGCAGTTCATGGACCAGAACAACCCGCTCGCCGGACTGACGCACAAGCGTCGCCTGTCCGCGCTGGGCCCGGGTGGTCTGTCCCGTGACCGTGCCGGCATGGAAGTCCGTGACGTCCACCCCTCGCACTACGGCCGCATGTGCCCCATCGAAACCCCTGAAGGCCCGAACATCGGCCTCATCGGTTCGCTGGCGACGTACGCCCGCATCAACAACTTCGGTTTCATCGAGTCCCCGTACCGCAAGGTCGTCAACGGCCAGGTCACCGATCAGGTCGACTACCTGACCGCCGACGAGGAACTCGAAAGCATCATCGCGCAGGCGAATGCCCCGATGACCGATGACCTGCGCTTCGCCGAGGACCTGGTCCTCTGCCGTGAGCGTGGCGGCGGCGGCGAGCCCGTGCTCGTGGAGCCGGCCGAAATCGACTACATGGACGTTTCTCCGCGCCAGATGGTCTCCGCGGCCACCGCGCTGATCCCGTTCCTGGAGCACGACGACGCCAACCGTGCCCTCATGGGCGCGAACATGCAGCGCCAGGCCGTGCCGCTGCTGGCTTCGGAAGCCCCGTTGGTCGGTACCGGCATGGAGAAGTACGTGGCGGTCGACGCCGGCGACTCCATCACCGCTGCCAAGCCGGGTGTGGTCACCGAGGTGTCCGCGGATCTGGTCACCGTCATGAACGACGACGGCACCGACTCGGCCTACCCGATCATGAAGTTCGCCCGGTCAAACCACGGCAACGCCTACAACCAGCGGGTGCGGGTCTCCGAGGGTGAGCGTCTGGAATACCAGTCGATCATTGCCGACGGGCCGTCCACCGACAACGGTGAGCTGGCCTTGGGCAAGAACCTGCTGGTGGCCTTCATGTCCTGGGAAGGACATAACTTCGAGGACGCCATCATCATGTCCCAGCGCATGGTTTCCGAAGACGTGATGACCTCCATCCACATCGAGGAGCACGAGGTCGATGCCCGCGACACCAAGCTTGGTGCCGAGGAAGTCACGCGCGATATCCCGAACGTCTCCGAGGAGATCCTGGGCCAGCTCGACGAACGCGGCATCATCCACATCGGTGCCGAGGTCGAGGCCGGCGACATCCTGGTCGGCCGTGTCACCCCCAAGGGCGAAACGGAACTGACCCCGGAGGAGCGTTTGCTGCGGGCCATCTTCGGCGAGAAGTCCCGCGAAGTGCGTGACACCTCCCTGAAGGTTCCCCACGGTGAATCAGGCACCGTCATCGGTGTCCGGATCTTCGAACGCGACAACGACGACGAGCTGCCCCCGGGCGTGAACCAGCTGGTCCGCGTCTACGTGGCCCAGAAGCGCAAGATCGCCGACGGTGACAAGCTGGCCGGACGCCACGGCAACAAGGGCGTCATCTCCAAGATCCTGCCGGTCGAGGACATGCCGTTCATGGAGGACGGCACCCCGGTCGACATCGTCTTGAACCCGTTGGGTGTCCCCGGCCGCATGAACGTCGGACAGGTGTTGGAAATCCACCTCGGCTGGGCCGCGAAGCAAGGCTGGAAGATCGAGGGCGAACCGGACTGGGTGAAGGAACTGCCCAACCTGCCCCGTGAATCCGGTCCCACGACCGTCGCCACCCCGGTGTTCGACGGTGCCGAGGAGGACGAGATCCGCGGATTGCTGGATCACACCAACGCCACCCGGGACGGCAATCGCCTGATCGGCAACTCCGGCAAGGCCCATCTGTTCGATGGCCGTTCCGGACAGCCCTTCCCGGACCAGGTGTCCGTGGGCTACATGTACATCCTGAAGCTGCACCACCTGGTCGACGACAAGATCCACGCCCGTTCGACCGGACCGTACTCCATGATCACGCAGCAGCCGCTGGGTGGTAAGGCGCAGTTCGGTGGCCAGCGCTTCGGTGAGATGGAAGTCTGGGCCCTCGAGGCCTACGGCGCGGCGTACACGCTGCAGGAACTGCTGACCATCAAATCCGATGACATCCATGGCCGCGTGAAGGTCTACGAGGCCATCGTGAAGGGCGAGAACATCCCGGAACCGGGTGTTCCGGAGTCCTTCAAGGTGCTCATCAAGGAAATGCAGTCACTCTGCCTCAACGTGGAGGTCCTCTCCACCGATGGCAATCCCATTGAGATGCGGGACTCGGACGAAGAAGTGTTCCGGGCTGCGGAAGAGCTGGGCATCGACCTTTCCCGGGCCGAGCCAAGCTCCGTCGACGAGGTATAGCACGGCGGGCGGAGGCCCGGCACCCCTGCCGGGCGTCCGCCGTCGTACACGTTCCTTTTCCCCACCCCAGCGGGCCTGGTGCCCGCCGCAGAACATTAGACTTCTTCAGAACAAGAGAGAGACAGGGACCATATGTCCAGCGAATCCTCATTCGGAAATATGCGCATTGGCCTGGCCACCGCGGAAGAGATCCGCGATTGGAGCTACGGCGAGGTCAAGAAGCCGGAAACCATCAACTACCGCACCCTGAAGCCGGAAAAGGACGGTCTTTTCTGCGAAAAGATCTTCGGTCCTTCCCGCGACTGGGAATGCTCGTGCGGCAAGTACAAGCGTGTGCGTTTCAAGGGCATCATCTGTGAACGCTGCGGCGTCGAAGTCACGCGTGCCAAGGTGCGCCGTGAACGGATGGGCCACATCGGGCTCGCCGCCCCGGTCACCCACATCTGGTACTTCAAGGGCGTGCCCTCACGCCTGGGCTACCTGTTGGACCTGGCACCGAAGGATCTCGAGAAGATCATCTACTTCGCTGCCTACATGATCACCTCGGTCGACGAGGAGCGCCGCCACGCGGAGCTGCCGAACCTGCAGGCCCAGCACGACGTCGAGCGCAAGCAGCTCGTCGACAACCGTGACTCCGACATCGCGGCCATCGCCCGGGATCTGGAGAACGACCTCGCCCGTCTCGAGACGGAGGGGGCCAAGGCCGCCGAGAAGAAGAAGGTCCGCGACCTCGCCGACAAGACGATGGCCCAGGTGCGTAAGCGCGCCGACGCCGAGATCGAGCGTCTGGAACAGGTCTGGGACCGCTTCAAGAACCTGAAGGTCGCCGACCTCGAAGGTGATGAAGGACTCTTCCGCGTCCTGCGCGAGAAGTACGGATTGTTCTTCGAAGGCTGCATGGGCGCCGAGGCGATCCAGAAGCGTCTGGCCTCCTTCGACATGGATGCCGAAGCCGAGCTGCTGCGCGATGTCATCAAGAACGGCAAGGGCCAGCGCAAGACCCGTGCCCTGAAGCGGCTGAAGGTCGTCAACGCGTTCCTGACCACCACCAACAGCCCCATGGGCATGGTGCTGGACGCCGTTCCGGTGATCCCGCCGGAGCTGCGCCCGATGGTCCAGCTGGACGGTGGCCGTTTCGCGACCTCCGACCTGAACGACCTCTACCGTCGCGTGATCAACCGCAACAACCGCCTGAAGCGCCTGCTCGATCTCGGGGCTCCCGAGATCATCGTGAACAACGAAAAGCGCATGCTCCAGGAAGCCGTTGACTCGCTGTTTGACAACGGCCGTCGCGGCCGTCCGGTCACCGGGCCGGGCAACCGCCCGCTGAAGTCGCTCTCCGACATGCTCAAGGGCAAGCAGGGGCGTTTCCGCCAGAACCTGCTCGGCAAGCGCGTGGACTACTCGGGCCGTTCGGTCATCGTGGTGGGCCCGCAGCTGAAGCTGCACCAGTGTGGTCTGCCCAAGCAGATGGCCCTGGAGCTGTTCAAGCCGTTCGTCATGAAGCGTCTGGTGGATCTGAACCACGCCCAGAACATCAAGAGCGCCAAGCGCATGGTCGAGCGGTACCGTCCACAGGTCTGGGATGTGCTCGAGGAGATCATCACCGAACACCCGGTGCTGCTCAACCGTGCACCGACCCTGCACCGTCTGGGCATCCAGGCGTTCGAGCCGATGCTGGTGGAGGGCAAGGCCCTGCAGCTGCACCCGCTGGTCTGTGCCGCGTTCAACGCCGACTTCGACGGTGACCAGATGGCAGTCCACCTGCCGCTGAGCCCCGAAGCCCAGGCCGAGGCGCGCATCCTGATGCTCTCCAGCAACAACATCCTCAAGCCCTCCGACGGACGCCCCGTGGCACTGCCGTCGCAGGACATGATCATCGGGCTGCACCACCTGACCACCAAGCGTCCGGGGGAAGCCGGCGAAGGCCATGCCTTCTCCTCGGTCGCCGAAGCGATCATGGCCATGGACCGTGGCGACCTGCACCTGAACTCCCTGGTGAAGATGCGCGTGGACGGCTTCGTGCCCTCCGACGAGCAGGCTGCCCCGGAAGGATGGGAAGAAGGCACCCCGGCGCTGATCGAGACCTCCCTCGGGCAGGTCCTGTTCAACGAGACGCTCCCGGCCGACTACCCCTGGGTCGCCCAGGTCACCGGCAAGGACGTGCTCTCGGAGATCGTCAACGACCTGGCGGAGCGCTACCCGAAGAACGTCACGGCCGAGACCCTGGACAACCTCAAGGACTCCGGCTTCAACTGGGCGACGCGCTCGGGCATCACCGTGGCCATCTCGGACATCACCTCCAACATGGACAAGAAGGCCATCCTCGCTCCGTACGAGGAGCAGGCGCTGAAGGTCCAGTCGCAGTACGACAAGGGCCTGATCTCCGATGACGAGCGTCGTTCGGAACTGATCGACGTCTGGGGCAAGGCCACCGACGAGGTCGCCGAGGCCATGCAGGCTGGCATGGAGGAGTTGAACACCATCAACCGGATGGTGACGTCGAAGGCTCGTGGTAACTGGCTGCAGCTGCGCCAGATCGCGGGTATTCGTGGCCTGGTGTCGAACCCGAAGGGTGAGATCATCCCGCGGCCGATCAAGTCCTCCTACCGTGAGGGACTGTCGGTTCTCGAGTACTTCATCGCGACGCACGGTGCCCGTAAGGGCCTGGCGGATACCGCGTTGAAGACCGCCAACTCGGGTTACCTGACCCGTCGTCTGGTGGACGTCTCGCAGGATGTTATCGTCCGCGAAGCCGACTGCGGAACCGAGCGCGGCCTGAACGTGCCGATCGCCTACGTCGACGAGATCGGGACCGTGCGCAAGCACGAGACCGTGGAGAACTCGGCCTACACCCGCACCATGGCCGTCGACGTCGTCGACGACGCCGGCAAGGTCCTGGCGGCTGCCGGTTCGGATGTGGGCGACGTCCTCATCGACGAGCTCTTTGCGGCAGGCATCCAGGAGATCAAGGTCCGTTCGGTCCTGACCTGCGAGTCCGCCGTCGGCACCTGTGCCCTGTGCTACGGACGGTCGCTGGCCACCGGCAAGACGGTGGACATCGGCGAAGCGGTGGGCATCATCGCCGCCCAGTCGATTGGTGAGCCGGGTACCCAGCTGACCATGCGTACCTTCCACACCGGTGGTGTCGCCTCCGCGGATGACATCACGCAGGGTCTGCCCCGTATTCAGGAGCTCTTCGAAGCACGTACCCCCAAGGGTGTCGCGCCGATCGCCGAAGTGGCCGGACGCGTCACCATCGAGGATGCGGAGAAGCAGCTGCGCATCGTCATCACCCCCGATGACGGTTCCGAGGAGAGCGCCTACCCGGTGCTCCGGCGTTCACGGATGCTCGTCGCCGACGGCGATTCGGTGGCGGTGGGCCAGCAGTTGGTCGCCGGTGCCATCGACCCGAAGCAGGTGCTGCGTGTCCTCGGACCCCGCGAGGCCCAGAAGTTCCTGGTCCGCGAAGTCCAGGAGGTCTACCAGTCCCAGGGTGTGGGCATCCACGACAAGCACGTGGAAGTCATTGTCCGCCAGATGCTTCGCCGCATCACGGTCATCGAATCCGGCGACACCGGGCTCCTGCCGGGCGAACTGGCTGACCGGGCCCGCTTCACCAGCGAAAACCGCAAGGCGGTTTCCGAGGGGAAGACGCCGGCTTCGGGACGTGACGAGCTCATGGGCATCACCAAGGCGTCGTTGGCCACGGATTCATGGCTCTCGGCGGCATCCTTCCAGGAGACCACGCGTGTCCTGACGCAGGCGGCGATGGAAGGCAAGAGCGACCCGCTGCTGGGCCTGAAGGAGAACGTGATCATCGGTAAGCTGATCCCGGCCGGCACCGGCTTGGAGCGCTACACGCAGGTCTCGGTGGAACCGACGGAGGAAGCCAAGGCCAACCTCTTCACGGGTCCGAGCGCCTTCACCGGCTTCGATTACGAAGGAGTGGAGCCGGGCATGAGCCCCGAGTTCCACGCCATCCCGATGGATGACTACGACCTCGGAAACGATTTCCGGTAGTCACCAGCTGATCGTTTGATCCGCCCAATGGCCGGCATCCCTCGCGGGATGCCGGCCATTGTCATCCTCTGACTGGGACGGGAAGCACGCCTGGGTCCCCCCGGTCGAACTGGTGGACACCGGCCCCGGGCGGCGTGCCGAGGCGGTCGCCTCTGGGGGAGCAGCCCGGAACCAGCAATCAAGGTGGACTTGTCGACTGGTAGATATGTCTCACGATTATCTGCCGGCGGCCGGGGCGGGGGTTCCTGGTGCCCGGAGAGGAGGGGGAGGTGACCGGGGCCTCGCGGGAGGTGGTTACGATCGGGCTTGACGGCGTGCTAAGCTATGACTAATTGTTTTTATGTGTGGCAAATGGACACGGTCCGGGTTGCGGGGAACTTGCGCAACAAATGCCACACTTTTGCACGCCTACGGTCGACTCCGCAAGCGCTGCGATGAAACGACCAAAAGCGCAGTGTCCGGAATGCCGTTTGTGGGCCCGGACGCAGCAGAACCAAGAAACCGGAGGACACGAAAGTGCCTACTATTCAGCAGCTGGTCCGCAAGGGCCGCTCGCCGAAGGTCAACAAGACCAAGGCCCCTGCCCTGAAGGGCAACCCGATGCGTCGTGGCGTGTGCACCCGCGTGTACACCACCACCCCGAAGAAGCCGAACTCCGCACTGCGTAAGGTTGCCCGTGTGCGCCTGGCCGGCGGCGTGGAAGTCAGCGCGTACATTCCGGGTGTCGGCCACAACCTGCAAGAGCACTCCATCGTGCTCGTCCGCGGCGGCCGCGTGAAGGACCTCCCGGGTGTCCGTTACAAGATCGTCCGCGGCGCACTCGACACGCAGGGCGTGAAGAACCGTCAGCAGGCTCGTTCCCGCTACGGCGCCAAGAAGGAGAAGAAGTAATGCCTCGTAAGGGTCCGGCGTTCAAGCGCCCCCTCGTTTCCGATCCCGTCCACGGATCACCGCTCGTCACCCAGCTGATCAACAAGGTCCTGGTCGATGGCAAGAAGTCCACCGCCGAGCGCATCGTCTACGGCGCGCTGGAAGGCGTGCGCGCCAAGACCAACGCCGACCCGGTGGTCGCCCTCAAGAAGGCCATGGACAACGTCCGTCCTTCGATCGAGGTCAAGTCCCGGCGTGTTGGTGGCGCAACCTACCAGGTTCCGATCGAGGTCAAGCCGGGCCGTGCAACGGCCCTGGCTCTGCGCTGGCTCGTTGGCTACTCCAAGGCCCGCCGCGAAAAGACGATGGTCGAGCGTCTCATGAATGAGATCCTGGACGCTTCGAATGGTCTCGGTGCCGCTGTTAAGCGCCGCGAAGACACTCACAAGATGGCTGAATCCAACAAGGCATTCGCCCACTACCGCTGGTAAATCGCCTCTTGTACGACGGCGGGGCGAGACACCTGGGTGTCTCGCCGCCGTGTGACTCGAAACCATAGACAAAGGGAGACAACGTGGCACAGGACGTGCTCACCGACCTCACGAAGGTCCGCAACATCGGCATCATGGCCCACATCGATGCCGGTAAGACCACCACTACGGAACGCATCCTTTACTACACGGGTGTGAACCACAAGATCGGCGAAACGCACGATGGTGCCTCGACGACTGACTGGATGGAGCAGGAGAAGGAACGCGGCATCACGATCACGTCCGCCGCCGTGACCTCCTTCTGGGAAGACAACCAGATCAACATCATCGACACCCCGGGCCACGTTGACTTCACGGTCGAGGTCGAGCGTGCCCTGCGCGTGCTCGATGGCGCCGTTGCCGTTTTCGATGGCAAGGAAGGCGTCGAGCCGCAGTCGGAGACCGTCTGGCGTCAGGCTGATAAGTACGTCGTTCCCCGCATTTGCTTCGTCAACAAGATGGACAAGCTGGGTGCCGACTTCTACTACACGGTGGACACGATCATCGACCGCCTAGGCGCCAAGCCGCTGGTCATGCAGCTGCCGATCGGCTCCGAAAGCGATTTCGTCGGCGTCGTCGACCTGATCAAGATGAAGGCCCTCGTCTGGGAAGGCGACTCCAAGGGCGATGTCACCATGGGCGCCGCCTATGAGACTCGCGAGATCCCCGAGGATCTGAAGGAGCGCGCCGAGGAATACCGCGCCAAGCTGATCGAGGACGTTTCCGAGTCCTCCGACGAGCTGATGGAGAAGTACCTCGAAGGTGTGGAAATCACCAACGAGGAACTCGTGGCCGGCATCCGTAAGATGACCGTGAACTCGGAGGCCTACCCGGTCTTCTGTGGTTCGGCCTTCAAGAACCGTGGCGTGCAGCCGATGCTCGATGCCGTGATCGCCTACCTCCCGTCGCCGCTGGACTGCCCTCCGATGGTCGGGCACGATCCGCGCAACGAGGACATCCCGATGACGCGTAAGCCCAGCGAGACCGAGCCGTTCTCGGCTCTGGCTTTCAAGATCGCAGCCCACCCGTTCTTCGGGCAGCTGACGTTCATCCGCGTCTATTCAGGCAAGGCCTCCCCGGGCGTCCAGGTGATCAACACCACCAAGGGCAAGAAGGAGCGCATCGGCAAGCTGTTCCAGATGCACGCCAACAAGGAGAACCCGGTCGAGGAAGCACACGCCGGGCACATCTACGCGGCCATCGGCCTCAAGGACACCACGACCGGTGACACCTTGGCGGCACTGGACGCACCGATCGTGCTTGAATCGATGTCCTTCCCGGATCCGGTGATCTTCGTGGCCATCGAGCCGAAGACCAAGGGTGACCAGGAGAAGCTCTCCACGGCCATCCAGAAGCTCTCGGCCGAGGACCCCACGTTCACCGTTTCGTTGAACGAGGACACCGGACAGACCGAAATCGGCGGCATGGGTGAACTCCACCTGGACATCCTGGTGGACCGCATGAAGCGCGAATTCCGTGTGGAAGCGAACGTGGGCAAGCCCCAGGTCGCCTACCGCGAAACGATCAAGTCCTCGGTGGCGAAGGTCGACTTCACCCACAAGAAGCAGACGGGTGGCTCCGGCCAGTTCGCCAAGGTCCAGATGTCCTTCGAGCCGTTGGACACCAGCGACGGGACGTTCTACGAGTTCAAGAACTCCGTCACCGGTGGACGTATTCCGCGCGAATACATCCCTTCGGTCGACGCGGGCATCCAGGACGCCATGCAGTTCGGCATCCTGGCCGGCTACCCGATGGTCGGTGTGAAGGCAACGCTTCTTGATGGTGCCTTCCACGACGTCGACTCCTCGGAGATGGCGTTCAAGATCGCCGGTTCACAGGTCTTCAAGGAAGGCGCACGTCGCGCTTCCCCGATCATCCTGGAACCGCTGATGGCCGTGGAGGTCCGTACTCCCGAGGAGTACATGGGCGATGTCATCGGCGACCTGAACTCACGTCGTGGTTCCATCCAGTCGATGGAAGACGCGTCGGGCGTGAAGGTCATCAAGGCCGGCGTTCCGCTCTCGGAGATGTTCGGCTACATTGGCGACCTGCGGTCCAAGACCCAGGGTCGTGCCGTGTACTCGATGACGTTCGACAGCTACGCCGAGGTCCCCAAGGCAGTGGCCGAGGAGATCATCCAGAAGTCCCGCGGCGAGTAATCACCCCAGGGATCTAAACTGGTCGCGGACCGCAAGGTGAGCGACATCGGGTTTGCCGGCCGGGCAGCATTGTCCGGCCGGCCTCCCCAAGGCGAACGAAGGGTTCCCATACCGGGGCCGGACGGAAACCGCAATTTCAAAAAGTAAACAAGCCCACAGTAGACTTTATTAAGTTTCGCCTGCGAACCGCGCAGGCGGGGTAAGTCTTCTGAAAAACGTTCTAGGAGGAACCTGTGGCGAAGGCAAAGTTCGAGCGGACTAAGCCGCACGTTAACATCGGCACCATTGGTCACGTTGACCACGGTAAGACGACGTTGACGGCTGCCATTTCGAAGGTGCTTGCTGACAAGTACCCCGATCTCAACGACCAGCGTGATTTCACGGCGATTGACTCCGCCCCGGAAGAGCGCCAGCGCGGCATCACGATCAACATCTCGCACATCGAATACCAGACGGATAAGCGCCACTACGCGCACGTCGATGCGCCGGGTCACGCTGACTACATCAAGAACATGATCACCGGTGCCGCCCAGATGGATGGTGCGATCCTCGTGGTTGCAGCAACCGACGGCCCGATGGCCCAGACCCGCGAGCACGTTCTGCTGGCCCGCCAGGTTGGCGTCCCCACCCTGCTGGTCGCACTGAACAAGTCCGACATGGTCGAGGACGAGGAGCTGCTGGACCTCGTGGAGATGGAAGTTCGCGAACTTCTGTCCTCGCAGGAGTTCGACGGCGACAACGCCCCGGTCCTGCGTGTCTCCGCACTGAAGGCACTCGAAGGCGACCCCCAGTGGGTCAAGTCCGTCGAGGACCTGATGGAAGCAGTCGACGACTTCATTCCGGACCCGGTTCGTGACCGCGACAAGCCGTTCCTGATGCCGGTTGAAGACGTCTTCACCATCACCGGTCGCGGCACGGTCGTCACCGGTCGCGCCGAGCGCGGCACGCTGAAGATCAACTCCGACATCGAGATCGTTGGTATCCGTCCGATCCAGAAGACGACGGTCACCGGTATCGAGATGTTCCACAAGCAGCTCGACGAGGCATGGGCCGGCGAGAACTGTGGCCTGCTGCTCCGCGGCATCAAGCGCGACGATGTCGAGCGTGGCCAGGTTGTCGTGAAGCCGGGCTCGATCACTCCCCACACGGAGTTCGAGGCCAACGTCTACATCCTGTCCAAGGATGAAGGCGGGCGTCACAACCCGTTCTACTCGAACTACCGTCCGCAGTTCTACTTCCGCACCACGGACGTCACCGGTGTCATCACCCTGCCCGAGGGCACGGAAATGGTCATGCCGGGCGACAACACCGAAATGAGCGTTGTGCTGATCCAGCCCATCGCCATGGAAGACGGCCTCGGCTTCGCCATCCGTGAGGGTGGCCGCACCGTTGGCTCAGGCCGCGTCACGAAGATCACCAAGTAGTCACTACCTGATGATCTGACCGTTGGTCGGAAAAGGCCCCGCTGTTACGACAGCGGGGCCTTTTCGCGTCCTGATGCATTCCGGTCCCGCGCCGGGCCGGCCGCGGGCGGGTAAAGCCGAAGAACCACGGTAGGGTTCCACTAGTCTCGTGAATAACTATCTTCGATGGCCTGGGAGTCTGCGTGGGGTTCATTTTTGTCGTGATGGCGCTGGTGCTGTGTGTCGTCGTCGGATGGCAGCTGGGTGCACGAAGTGCCCGGGCGAAGAGCTCCGGCAGGGGAACCGTTCCCTCCGCGTTGGCCCAGGCATGGCAGGAAGGATTTCACGCCGGGCGCAGCCTGACGGATCCCGCCTCATCGTCAGCGCCGGCCACCGGGGCACCCGGTGGGCCAACGACGGCCCCGGCGCCACCGGAGCCGTTCCAGCCTCCGGCGAATCCGCTCAGGGTCGACGAGGACGACATACGCTCCGTCGTCCCGCGCGCCGTGGACGCCGAACGCGGCGCCGGACGTTCCGTGGACGAACCCAGCGAGTTCCTGGCGTCGACGCCTGCACTTGAAGAGGCGGCCATGGCCCACCGCGCCCCCGACGTTCCCCATCCGGCTGCGGGGAAGACACCTTCCCCGCGCAGCGCCCAGGAACGCGAGAAGGCAACGCTGCGCAATATCAACATCACCCTCTACGCAGCCTCGCTGCTGTTGGTGGCTGCCGCCTCGTTGTTCATCGGGTTGGCTGTGCCGCCGCTGGCGAAGTTCGGTGGGCTGGTCGTGGTGACTACCCTGTTCTATGCCGGGGGGCTGCTGATCCATGCGTTCAGCGAACGACTCCGGCCGGCAGGGATCGCCTTTGCCGGGACCGGCCTGGCGCTGATCCCCGTCAGTGGGCTGGCGCTGTCGGCGTTGGTGGTGCACGACCCGGTGATGGCCTGGTGGATCACCTCGCTCGTGGGGACCGTGGCGTTCGTCCATGCCGCCGACAGACTGAACAGCCGTGTCGTCGCCTACCTCAGTCTGACTTTCCTGGTCTCCTCGGCATGGGCCGGGGGAGCGGTGCTGAACCGGGGACTGTTCTGGTACTTCATGTTCTCCATGGTGCTGGCCGCGGCCGGAACGGCGCTGGCCTACGGACGTCCGCGCTGGCTGGGGAACATCTATCTCAGGGCCTTCGCCGAGACTCACCGGTTCCTCGCTCCGGCGACACTTCTGATCGCGGTCCTCGTAGGACAGGCGCTCGGTGCCGAAGACGTGAGCCTGCTCCTGATCGCCGGCTTCATCTACTACGTGGCGGTGACCGTCTTCGGCCCGACGACCGAACGTGCCGCGAATCTAATCGCGGCACGGCTCTGCGGCACCGCGGCCATCGTCCTGCTCGCCCATGTGTTCGGCGCCGGTGCCGTGGGCATGGCACGCGGTCTGGGGATCGTCCTGCTCCTCCAGTCACTGGCGGTGCATCGTGCGGGGGAACGTTATCGTCGTTTCGTTGCCCCGCAGGTCCGTAGGCTGGTGGATCGTGAAGTCCAAGGCCTGCTCCTCGCCGTCGCGGGATTGGCACTGGTGATGAACGAAACACTCGTCGTGTCCCTGCGCATCCCGAAGGCGATGCTGGACATGGGGACCGATACCGGGTGGACCCCGGTGAACTTCCTGCTCCCCTTGGTGGCCCTTACCGCTGCGGGGCTGAGCACACGGGGCAGGAAGCTGCCTCCGTGGATTGCCCTGGGGACCGGTGTGGCGGCCATGCTGGAACCAGGGGCGGTGCTTTCCCCCTGGCGTCAGGTGGCATTCCTGGCGGTGGGGCTGGCCTGCATGGTCCCCGGCCTGCGTCACGCCGTTGGACGTCAACTCCTGTGGCTGCGTCGGGGAATCGTCGCCGTCCTGCCCACCACGCTCGCGGCGATCGCCGCGTGGGCCGCCGGCGGGTTCCTCATCACGAGATCAGCAGCCGGTCCCGGCCTCGGAGCCTGGATCTCCGGGGACCCCGGCCAGTGGGCCGACGGGGGGACGGACCCGCGGGTGGTCATGCTCATCGCAGGACTGGTCTTCGTGATGTGCTGGATGGCCGCCGCAGCGCTGGCGGCCTGGAAACTGGAGTCCGGTTTCATGCTGGCAGGCATCGCCGTGGTGGTGGCTGCCGAAGTCCGCCTGGGTTCGCTGGAATCGGGGGGAACCCCATGGACGACAGCGGTTGCGGTTTCCACCCTGGTGCTGGCTGCCGTCGGATCCAACGCCCTCCTGGCCACGCTCGGCCGTGGGCGGGGCAGGACCGCACGACGCAAGACAGCGATGGCCCATGCGGTGGCACCCGTGGCGGTCGTCGCGACCTGGGGGGCCAGCTTCGGGATCGACAGCCCGTGGCTGGTATTCACCGTCTGCCTGACCGGGCTGGGCCACGCAGCCTGGCGCCTGGCCGCGGCCCGAGGACCGCTGGAACGCTTGGCCTATGCCGTGGCTGCGCAGTTGTTCTTCTCCCTCTCGGTCCTCGAGCTGTCCCACCAGCTACAAGCCGACGCCCACGCGCGGTGGGCGTTGTTTGCCATCAGCCTGGCCATGGGCCAGTCGGCACGGTTCCGGCTACGGGGGCGCGGACAGGGGGCAACACCGACCGCCTACGGCCCCAGGGTCGCCCAGGCGAGCCTCGCACTGCTGTTCCTCACGCCCCTGGTGTACGTCGGGCTCCATGGTGGTTCGGGGCCCGGTGCCGGGGTGGACATGGCCTCGCTGCTGGTGCAGTTCGTCTGCCTGCTGGTCGTCGGCCTGCTGAAGTGGCGTGTCGATCTGACGGCCGCTGCCACCGCTTCGATCCCGTGGCGGATCGTGGCCAGGATGCAGATCCTCGTGGTCGCCTACGCCTTGGCCTGGATGATGTTCATCCCCTCGGGCGTGATGTCCGTACGCCAGGCTGGCTGGCTGCCGGAACCGTGGTGGAACTCGACCGTGCTCCTGATCCTGCTGCTGGTCACCGCCTTGCTGGTGATGGTCTTCGAAGCGTTGGGACCCGAAACCTCTCTCCGCCTCCGCATGACCGGGGTGTTGGCCGGTGAGGAAGGCCGGGCCCGGTTGGTCCACCCGGGATCCGGTCCGGAGGGTGGCGCCCATCCGATGGCGCGGGGCATCACCGTCGCCAGCTATCTCGGGGTCGCCGCGGCAGTCGTTCTCGGGGCCGGAGGCACGTCCGGGGCCGCCACCGGTGCCCCGGTTCCCGGTGGCGATGCCTGGCTCGCGGCCACCTTATTGGCTGCTGCCGCCGGGTGCGCGGTGTTCGGGGTGACGACGGGATTGCCGCTGTTGTTGATCGGGGCCGTCGTGTTCCTCCCCTGGGCGGTATTCGTGGCCCTGGTCCAGTGGGCCGGACGAGCCGGAAGCGCGATGGAGCTGTCCGCGTTGTATATGGCCTCGGCGCTGGGATCGGCGATCCTGCTTTATGCCGCCGGATGGTTCCGCCGACCACGAAGGGGAGGGGCCCCGGGGCCGATCACCACGCCGCGGAGCTGGTCATGGCTCCATGCCCGCATCCTGAGTGCCGGCGCCGTCCTGCTGATCTTCATCGACGGCTTCGAGGCCAACGTGATGCAGTCCGGGGAGCCAAACTCGAGGTCGGCGACGATACTGGCCTATCTCGGGACGGCCATGATCGTGGTGGCCGCGGTCGCGACCGTCGCGGAGGTTCCGCGCAGGTACCGCGAACGATGCAGCGAAGCCGCCGCCCTGGTCGTTGCCGGAGGAGCCCAGCACGCCTGGCATCTGGCAAACGGCCAGCCGGGCCTGTTCTGGATGACCCAATACTGGGTCGTTGTTTTGGCTCTCCTGGCTGCCTACGAACTCAAGGCCGGTCGACGCAAGGATGCCGATTACCCGCTGATCGCCTCGGCGGTACTGCTATCCGTTTCGGCGCCCTTCGGCCTGGCGGTGGAGCAGGAGTGGGGCCAGGGCTGGCTGCTGCTGGGACATGTCCTCCTACTGTCGGCTGGTCTGCTGCTCAACCGGCGGCTGTACGTAGTGTGGGGAACCATCGCCGCCGCCCTGCTGGTCCTGTGGTTCCTGCGGGGATTCACGATCCTCCTCCTGGCGGTCCTGGCCGCCGGGTTGATCGCGCTGGCCATCTGGCGGCTCCAACGGCTGGGGAAGGATAAGGACGCGGCTGAGGCTGCGCGCCCGGTCCCCGAAGGGCCGGATGCAGCACCTCCTGCGTCGAGGGCCGCCCACGAAACCGACCTGTCGGCCCCTGGGCGTCGTGAGGGGGAGGAGCCGGCGGACGGTGGGAGGCAGGCAACATCGTCTGATTGGTAAATCCAGCGATCTTCTGACACACTGGATAAGTTGTTCAAGCGCCTCTTTGTGCCTTGTGCCTGCTGATCGGCTCGCCGATACCGGGGCCAAGGCCGGTTTCGACCGAGATTGCGTCCCGCCCGGGATAATGCCCGGGGCAGGGGCGGATACGACGGAGACATCGAGGACCAAATATGACCCGCCCCCATTCCTGTGGAGCGTGAAGCCGAATCTAGGCGACACGCCCGACCGCGGGGGTCGGAGCTTCGGCGAGGTGAGGAACCCGGGATTGCCCGGATTCAGCTCGTGCGAGGTGTGCCGGTCCGTAAGGGCCCGTTAGTGCACAGTAACTGTACAGAGAGTGCTACTTAGAAAGAGGCATGACGCCATGGCGGGACAAAAAATCCGCATCCGGCTGAAGTCGTATGACCACGAGGTCATTGACGTTTCTGCCCGGAAGATCGTTGAGACGGTCACGCGCGCAGGCGCAACCGTAGTCGGCCCAGTGCCGCTGCCGACGGAGAAGAACGTGTACTGCGTGATCCGTTCGCCCCACAAGTACAAGGACAGCCGTGAGCACTTCGAAATGCGCACGCACAAGCGTCTGATCGACATCGTCGACCCGACCCCGAAGGCTGTTGATTCGCTGATGCGTCTCGACCTGCCGGCGGACGTCAACATCGAAATCAAGCTTTAGGGGAGGTGCTGAGAAACTATGACCGCAACCCGTAATGTAAAGGGCCTGCTGGGCACGAAGCTCGGCATGACCCAGGTCTGGGACGAGAACCACAACCTCGTCCCCGTCACTGTCGTGCAGGTAGATTCCAATGTCGTCACCCAGCTCCGCAATGCGGATCGGGATGGCTACTCGGCGGTTCAGATCGGCTACGGCCAGATCGACCCGCGCAAGGTCACCAAGCCGCTGGCCGGCCACTTCGAGGCAGCAGGGGTCACCCCGCGCCGCCACGTCGTCGAGCTGCGCACCGCGGATGCCGATACGTACAGCCTGGGCCAGGAACTGGCCGTGGATGTCTTTGAGTCCGGCCAGAAGGTCGACGTCATGGGCACCTCCAAGGGCAAGGGCTTTGCCGGCGTCATGAAGCGTCACGGCTTCGGCGGCGCCAACGCCTCGCACGGTGCACATAAGAACCACCGCAAGCCCGGTTCCATCGGTGGGGCTTCCACCCCAGGCCGCGTTTTCCAGGGACAGCGCATGGCTGGCCGCATGGGCAACGAGCGCGTGACCACGATGAACCTCACGGTTCACGGAGTCGACGCCGAGAAGAACCTCCTGTTGATCAAGGGTGCCGTTCCCGGCGCCCGCGGCCGGGTCGTCCTCGTGCGCACCGCCGTGAAGGGAGCATAAGCAAATGGCTAACACAGCACTCAAGGTCGAGCTTCCGGGCGAGATCTTCGATGTCCAGACCAACATTCCGCTGCTGCACCAGGTCGTCATGGGTCAGCTTGCTGCCGCCCGTCAGGGTACGCACAAGACCAAGACCCGCGCCGAGGTCTCGGGCGCAGGTCGCAAGCCGTTCAAGCAGAAGGGCACCGGCCGGGCTCGTCAGGGCTCCATCCGCGCTCCTCAGATGACCGGTGGTGGCATCGTCCACGGACCGACGCCCCGCGATTACTCGCAGCGCACCCCCAAGAAGATGAAGGCCGCCGCACTGCGCGGAGCCCTTTCGGACCGTGCCCGTCACGATCGCGTTCACGTGATCGAGAACCTGGTAGCCGGCACCACGCCGTCCACCAAGGAAGCACTGGCCACCCTGCGCGCTCTCACCGAGCGCAAGAACCTGCTCGTCGTCATCGACCGCGCCAATGATGTTGCCGCACTTTCCGTGCGCAACCTCGTGGACGTCCACGCCCTCTACGCCGACCAGCTGAACACGTACGATGTTCTGGTCGCCGATGACGTGGTGTTCACCAAGGCCGCATTCGATGCCCTGGTCAACAAGGAGGACGCCAAGTGAGCGCCACCTTCTCCAAGTCCCCGCACGACGTCATCCTGGCGCCGGTCGTTTCGGAAAAGAGCTACGGCCTGATCGACGAAGGCAAATACACCTTCCTGGTCGACCCGCGCTCGAACAAGACGGAAATCAAGCTGGCGGTGGAGAGCATCTTCTCCGTCAAGGTTGACTCCGTCAACACCATCAACCGTGCAGGTAAGCGCAAGCGCACCCGCTTCGGATGGGGAGCCCGCAAGACTACCAAGCGAGCGATCATCTCCCTTAAAGAAGGCACGATCGACATCTTCGGCGGTCCGCTTTCATAAGCGGAGACCACTTTAACGAGGAATAAAACATGGCAATCCGTAAGTACAAGCCGACTACCCCGGGCCAGCGTGGCTCGAGCGTGGCCGACTTCGCAGAAATTACCCGGACTACCCCGGAAAAGTCGCTGCTCCGCCCGCTCTCCAAGACTGGTGGACGCAACAGCTCCGGCAAGATCACTACCCGTCACAAGGGTGGTGGACATAAGCGCCAATACCGTCTGATCGACTTCCGTCGTCATGACAAGGACGGCGTGCCGGCCAAGGTCGCTCACATCGAGTACGACCCGAACCGCACCGCCCGCATTGCGCTGCTGCACTACATCGATGGCACCAAGCGGTACATCATCGCTCCGAACAAGCTCTCCCAGGGAGACTCGGTTGAAGCCGGCCCGAACGCCGACATCAAGCCGGGCAACAACCTGCCGCTGCGCAACGTTCCGGTCGGTACCGTGCTCCACGCAGTGGAGTTGCGTCCCGGCGGGGGAGCCAAGATGGCTCGCTCGGCAGGCGCTTCGGTCCAGCTGGTGGCTCGCGAGGGCCGCCACGCACAGCTCCGCCTGCCTTCCGGTGAAATCCGGAACGTTGACGTCCGCTGCCGTGCGACGGTCGGCTACGTCGGCAACGCCGAACAGTCGAACATCAACTGGGGCAAGGCCGGCCGCATGCGCTGGAAGGGCGTCCGCCCGACCGTGCGTGGTGTGGTCATGAACCCGATCGACCACCCGCATGGTGGTGGCGAGGGCAAGACCAGTGGCGGTCGTCACCCGGTCAACCCGAACGGCAAGCCGGAAGGCCGTACCCGCCGTCCGAACAAGGAAAGCGACAAGCTCATTGTGCGTCGTCGTCGTACTGGCAAGAACAAGCGATAGGAGCCTGGAAACATGCCACGCAGCCTGAAGAAAGGCCCCTTCGTCGATCAGCACCTTTTTGTGAAGGTGGCTGCTGAGAACGAAAAGGGCACCAAGAACGTCATCAAGACGTGGTCCCGCCGTTCGATGATCATCCCCGACATGCTCGGGCACACGATCGCCGTACACGACGGACGCAAGCACATTCCCGTGTTTGTCACTGAGTCGATGGTCGGGCACAAGCTCGGCGAATTCGCCTCGACGCGGACATTCCGCAGCCACGTAAAGGACGACAGGAAGGGTAAGCGCCGCTAACCCGCAAGGGTTATTGAGCGCTGAGCATCCCTTTGATAGACGAGAGAAGGAAAGCAATGGAAGCCAAGGCAATTGCGCGCCATATCCGCGTAACGCCTATGAAGGCCCGGCGCGTCGTCGACCTTGTTCGTGGCAAGCAGGCGAATGAGGCTCTGGCGATTCTGAAGTTTGCCCAGCAGGGTGCTTCGGAGCCGGTACTCAAGGTAGTTGCGTCGGCCGTGGCAAACGCCCGTGTCGCCGCCGACCGTGATGGTGTTGCGTTCAACGAGGACGAGCTGTTTATCAGCGAAGCCTTCGTTGACGAAGGTGCGACGATGAAGCGGTTCCAGCCGCGGGCCCAGGGCCGCGCCTACCGCATCAACAAGCGCACCAGCCACATCACCGTGGTTGTTTCAAGCCCGGAGAAGGGTGGGGAAAAGTAAATGGGACAGAAGATCAACCCAAACGGGTTCCGTCTCGGCATCACCACGGACCACGTGTCTCACTGGTTCGCCGACGGCAACAAGCCGGGGCAGCGCTACAAGGACTTCGTCCGCGAGGACGTCAAGATCCGCGAGCTCATGACCACGGGCATGGACCGTGCAGGCATCGCCAAGGTGGAGATCGAGCGCACCCGCGATCGTGTCCGCGTTGACATCCACACCGCCCGTCCGGGCATCGTCATCGGCCGCCGCGGCGCCGAAGCCGATCGCATCCGCGGCGAGCTGGAGAAGCTCACCGGCAAGCAGGTTCAGCTGAACATCCTCGAGGTCAAGAACCCGGAGATCGAAGCCCAGCTGGTTGCCCAGGGCATCGCCGAACAGCTTGCTTCACGCGTGGCCTTCCGCCGTGCGATGAAGAAGGCCATGCAGTCCGCCATGCGCTCGGGCGCCAAGGGCATCCGTGTCCAGTGCTCCGGTCGCCTCGGCGGTGCGGAAATGTCCCGCAAGGAGTTCTACCGCGAAGGTCGTGTGCCGCTGCACACCCTGCGCGCGAACATCGACTACGGCAAGTTCGAAGCGAAGACCACCTTCGGCCGCATCGGCGTGAAGGTCTGGATCTACAAGGGCGACCTGACCAGCAAGGAACTTGCTGCACAGAACGCTGCTGCCCCGGCCCGTGGCCGTGGCGAGCGTGGTGGCGGACGTCCGGGTGGACCGGGTGGAGACCGCCGTCGTCGTAACGACCGCAACACCGGCGCTCCGGCAACCGAAGCTGCTCCGGCGGCTCAGGCTCCGGCGTCCGCAGAAGGAGGACAGGCTTAAATGCTTATCCCACGCCGAGTAAAGTTCCGCAAGCAGCACCGCCCGGATCGTACGGGCATGGCTAGCGGAGGCACCACGGTCTCCTTCGGTGACTACGGAATCCAGGCCCTGACACCGGGCTACGTGACCAACCGTCAGATCGAAGCCGCCCGTATTGCCATGACCCGTCACATCAAGCGTGGCGGCAAGGTCTGGATCAACATTTATCCGGACCGCCCGCTGACCAAGAAGCCGGCCGAAACCCGCATGGGTTCCGGTAAGGGTTCACCTGAGTGGTGGGTTGCAAACGTCAAGCCGGGACGGGTTCTCTTCGAACTCTCCGGTGTTACCGATGAGGTAGCTCGCGAGGCCCTGCGCCTGGCGATCCACAAGCTGCCGCTGAAGGCACGCATCGTGCGTCGTGAGGGTGGTGAATAGGTATGGCAATCGGATCCAAGGATCTCGCCACCGAACAGCTGGATGGCTACGATAACGCCCGTCTGGTCGAGGAACTGAAAAAGGCGAAGGAAGAGTTGTTCAACCTTCGTTTCCAGTCCGCCACCGGTCAGCTCGAGTCGCACGGCCGCCTGAAGTCGGTCAAGCGCGACATCGCCCGCATCTACACCGTGATGCGTGAGCGTGAGTTGGGCATTCGTGCGGAGGTTTCGGCCCCCGTCGAAGAAGTCAAGGCCGATAAGAAGGCCAAGAAGTCGGCGAAGACTGCCGAGCCGGCTGATGCACCTGAGGAAGCCAAGTAATGAGCGAGAAGGAGAACGCAGTGGCTGAAGCAGCAGAAGCTCGCGGTTACCGCAAAACCCTCCGCGGGTACGTGGTTTCCGACAAGATGCAGAAGACCATCGTCGTTGACGTCGAGGACCGTGTGAAGCACGCCTTGTACGGCAAGGTGATGCGTCGCAACAAGAAGATCAAGGTGCATGACGAGGCCAACACCGCCGGTATCGGCGACTTGGTCATCATCGCCGAGACCCGTCCCTTGTCCAAGGACAAGAACTGGCGCCTGGTCGAGATCGTGGAGAAGGCCAAGTAGCCTCCTTCCGATCCACAGGGATCTGAAAGCACGACGCCGGCCGGCACCCCGAACAGGGGAGCGGGCCGGCGTCGTGCTTTTGTCATGGGGCATCCCCTGCCCCCCATATCACGGGTTTGGTCCTCAGTGCATCTCTGGCGTAGACTCGTCAGTCTGTGCGCTCTGTTGCGAGGACTATCCACCTTCATGGCAGGCATTCGTGTGCGGCCCGGTCTGTTCCGGGCCCGGTGCGCGGCACGGCTCTGCGGCATTTCGCCTCGGCCCGATTTCCCCAGCAGCATCGGATTCCTCGTGGATCCCGCCTGTGTTGGAGATGGGGGTAAGCGAGCGTCGCAGATGGACCATATCCGTTCCGCAAGGCTCCCGAGGAGAACCGGCGAGACGACAGGAGTTGAAAGTGATTCAGCAGGAGTCGCGACTCAAGGTGGCTGACAACACCGGTGCTAAGGAAATCCTTACCATCCGTGTTCTCGGTGGATCCGGACGTCGCTACGCAGGCATCGGCGACACCATCGTCGCCACCGTCAAGGATGCAATCCCTGGCGGCAACGTCAAGAAGGGCGATGTGGTCAAGGCCGTCATCGTCCGCACGAAGAAGGAACGTCGCCGCGTCGACGGTTCGTACATCAAGTTCGACGAGAACGCAGCGGTCATCCTCAAGGCGGACACCGAGCCGCGGGGTACCCGTATCTTCGGTCCCGTCGGGCGTGAACTTCGCGACAAGAAGTTCATGAAGATCGTTTCGCTGGCTCCGGAGGTGCTGTAACCATGGGCGCAAAAATCAAGAAGGGTGACCTGGTTCAGGTCATCACCGGCGCCAAGGCCGATCGCGGTGGAGACCGCGGCAAGCAGGGCAAGGTACTGAAGGTGTTCCCCGAGGCGAACCGCGTGCTCGTCGAGGGCATCAACCGTGTCACCAAGCACACCCGTGCCGGCCAGACCGAAAGTGGCGCCTCCACCGGCGGCATCGAGGTCGTCGAGGCTCCCCTCCACGTTTCAAACGTCGCGGTCATCGACCCCGAATCGAAGAAGCCGACCCGCGTTGGCTTCCGCGAAGAAACCGTGGAAAAGAATGGCGTGAAGAAGACCGTGCGTGTTCGTTACGCCAAGGCTTCCGGAAAGGCACTCTAATGACTGAAACAGCAGTGAAGGTTCAGCCGCGCCTGAAGGCGAAGTACCGCTCCGAGGTCCGCGAAGCACTGCAGACCGAGTTCAGCTACACGAACGTGATGCAGGTCCCGAACCTGGTCAAGGTCGTCGTGAACATGGGTGTCGGCGAGGCAGCCAAGGATTCCAAGATCATCGAAGGCGCCGTGCGCGACCTGACGGCCATCACCGGCCAGAAGCCGCTCGTGACCAAAGCCCGCAAGTCGATCGCACAGTTCAAGCTGCGCGAGGGAATGCCGATCGGCACCCACGCCACGCTGCGCAACGATCGCATGTGGGAATTCGTCGACCGCCTGGTGACGCTCTCCCTGCCCCGTATCCGCGACTTCCGCGGTCTGAACGGCAAGCAGTTCGACGGAAACGGCAACTACACCTTCGGTCTCACGGAACAGGCAATGTTCCACGAAATCGACCAGGACAAGGTTGACCGCGTCCGTGGCATGGACATCACCGTGGTGACCACCGCCAAGACCGACGAAGAAGGCCGCGCGCTGCTCAAGGCGCTGGGCTTCCCGTTCAGGACCGACGATAACTAGATCAACTACGTTGCAGGTCCGCGGGAGCGGAAACCGTAGCGAGGAAGGGCCTCAGCCCAAATGACAATGACAGATCCTGTCGCAGACATGCTGACTCGTCTGCGCAACGCGAACTCGGCATACCACGACACCGTGTCGATGCCGTCTTCCAAGCTGAAGGTGCGCGTTGCCCAGATCCTCAAGGCGGAAGGCTACATCGGCGACTTCGTCGAAGAGGCCGCCGAGGTAGGCAAAAACCTGACCATCAACCTGAAGTTCGGTCCGAGCCGTGAGCGTTCCATCGCTGGCGTCCGCCGCATTTCCAAGCCGGGCCTCCGCGTTTACGCGAAGTCCACCAACTTGCCGCATGTCCTTGGTGGACTCGGCATTGCCATCCTGTCCACGTCCTCGGGTCTTCTGACGGACCGCCAGGCAGCCAAGAAGGGTGTAGGTGGGGAAGTCCTCGCCTACGTCTGGTAACGGGAAGGAAGAAGCACCATGTCACGTATTGGACGACTTCCAATCACTATCCCTGCCGGCGTCGACCTGAAGGTCAACGGTTCCGAGATCTCCGTCAAGGGCACCAAGGGAGAGCTCAACTTCACCGTTGTCTCCCCGATCACGGTCGCCCTCGAGGACAACGTCCTCACGGTGTCCCGTCCGGACGACGAGCGCGAATCGCGTTCGTTGCACGGCTTGACCCGCACGATGATCTCCAACCTGATCACCGGGGTCACCGACGGCTACTCCAAGAAGCTGGAAATCCACGGCACCGGTTACCGCGTGCTGGCCAAGGGCGACAACCTGGAGTTCGCTCTGGGTTTCTCCCACCCGGTCCCCGTTGAAGCTCCGGAGGGCATCACGCTCGCCGTCGAGGGCAACAACAAGGTGATTGTCTCCGGTATCAACAAGCAGCAGGTTGGCGAAGTTGCAGCCAACATCCGCAAGCTCCGTCGGCCGGATCCCTATAAGGGCAAGGGCATCCGCTATGAAGGCGAAGTTATCCGCCGCAAGGTCGGAAAGGCTGGTAAGTAAACATGGCTCTTTCAATCAAGGGTAAGAGCAAGGCTGCAGCGCGCAGCCGTCGCCACCTGCGCGTGCGCAAGCGCGTCTCCGGATCGGGCCTGCGCCCGCGTCTGGTGGTCAACCGTTCGGCCCGCCACGTATTCGTCCAGGTCGTCGATGACACCCAGGGCATCACGATGGCATCCGGGTCGACGATGGAAGCGGATCTGCGCTCCTTCGACGGTGACAAGACCGCCAAGGCCAAGCGCGTTGGTGAACTGATCGCCGAGCGTGCCAAGGCCGCAGGCATCGATACCGTGGTCTTTGACCGCGGAGGCAATAGGTACCACGGCCGTGTGGCCGCGGTAGCGGACGGCGCGCGGGAAGGTGGGCTGGCACTGTGAGCGAAGCTACTAACGAGAAGGAAACTCAGGTGTCGGAAACCACTGAGGCAGCTGCGACCACGACGGAGAACACCTCCGCCGGACGTCGCAACGAAAAGAGCGGCGAAAAGGGCGGTCGTGGCGAAGGCCGTGGCCGTGGCGAGGGACGTGGCCGAGGCCGCGATTCCCGGGACAGCCGCAACGATGACAAGGACAAGTTCCTTGAGCGCGTGGTAGCTATCAACCGCGTGTCCAAGGTCGTCAAGGGCGGCCGCCGCTTCAGCTTCACCGCACTCGTTGTGGTGGGCGACGGCAACGGCATGGTCGGCGTCGGATACGGCAAGGCCAAGGAAGTTCCCGCGGCCATCGCCAAGGGCGTTGAAGAAGCCAAGAAGTCCTTCTTCCGCGTTCCCCGCGTCGGCACCACCATCCCGCACCTGGTGCTGGGTGAAGCCGCCGCCGGCGTCGTGCTCCTGCGTCCGGCTGCTCCGGGTACCGGTGTTATCGCCGGTGGTCCGGTGCGTGCCGTGCTCGAGTGCGCTGGTATCCATGATGTTCTGTCGAAGTCCATGGGCTCCGCCAACCAGATCAACATCGTCCGCGGCACCGTCGCGGCGTTGAAGGCCCTGGAGGAGCCGGCCGCAGTTGCTGCGCGTCGTGGACTGCCGATGGACGAAGTCGTGCCGGCCCAGATGCTGCGCACGCTCAACCAGAAGGCAGGTGCGTAAGCTGTGGCGAAGAACATTGTCGCGAGCAACGCGAAGCTGGTAATCACCCAGACCAAGTCCGTCATCGGCGGCAAGCAGAACCAGCGTGACACCTTGCGGTCACTCGGACTGAAGCGTATGCACCACACCGTGGTCCGCGACGCGGATGCCGTGACCGTAGGCATGGTCAACAAGGTTCAGCACCTCGTGAAGGTTGAGGAGGCGAAGTAATCATGGCCAGTAACGAAAAGTCACTGAAGGTACACCACCTGCGTCCGGCCGAAGGCGCCAAGACCACCAAGACCCGTGTGGGTCGCGGTGAGGCGTCCAAGGGCAAGACCGCAGGCCGTGGCATGAAGGGCACCAAGGCCCGCTACCAGGTCAAGGCAGGCTTCGCAGGCGGGCAGCTTCCGCTGCACATGCGCCTGCCGAAGCTGCGCGGCTTCAAGAACCCGTTCCGGGTCGAGTACCAGGTCGTGAACCTGGACAAGATCTCGGAGCTGTTCCCCGAAGGCGGCGACGTCACCGTCGAGAACCTGGTCGAGAAGGGCGCGGTGCGCAAGAACCAGCCCGTCAAGGTCCTGGGCTCGGGCGACATCACCGTGAAGGTGAACGTCAAGGCCGATGCCTTCTCGGCATCAGCCGCGGATAAGATCGCTGCCGCCGGCGGCTCGGTGGCCTCGCTCTAAGGTCCCGATGCAAGCACGGCACAGCTGAAAGGTCCCCAACGCCCGGGCAGGTCCCGGCGCGCTGGGGACCTTTCGCATCCCGCCCCACGGAATGATGGGAGAACCCCACCACCTGCCGGGCACCTAGTTCCGGGGCCACCTCACGGTGGAACCGGCAGTCCCACTGCTTCGAACAGTCCCGACAACCGGTAGACTCTCAGAAGTCCATTACGGCATCAGGCCGAAACCACACCTTTCAGGAGGACGCTTGCTCAGCGCCATTGCCCGGGTCTTCCGGACGCCTGACCTGCGACGTAAGTTGCTGTTCACGCTCAGCATCATTGCCATCTACCGTCTCGGCGTCTACATTCCCGCGCCAGGGGTCGACTACGGCAACGTCCAACAATGCCTTGAAATGGGCGATACGTCCGGGGGGCTCTACCAGTTCGTGAACCTCTTCAGTGGCGGCGCCCTGTTGCAGGTGTCGATCTTCGCCCTCGGGATCATGCCCTACATCACGGCCTCCATCATCGTGCAGCTGCTGCGGGTGGTCATTCCCCGCTTCGAGGACCTCCATAAGGAAGGTGCTGCCGGCCAGGCGACGCTGACCCAGTACACCCGTTACCTCACGATCGCCCTGGGGCTGTTGCAGGCGACGACACTGGTGTCACTGGCCCGCAGCGGGAACCTCTTCCAGGGGTGTCAGCTGCCGATCGTCCCCGATCAGAGCATCGTGCACATCCTGCTCATGGTCATCGTGCTGACCGCCGGTACGGGCATGATCATGTGGCTCGGCGAACTGGTGACCGAAAAGGGCGTCGGCAACGGCATGTCCATCCTGATCTTCGTGTCGATCGCCTCGGGCTTCCCCTCCTCGATGGGCTCCATCGCCGCCACCCAGGGCTGGGGCGTCTTCACCGGCGTCATCATCATCGGGCTCTGCGTCGTGGCCCTGGTGGTCTTCGTCGAGTTGTCCCAGCGCCGTGTTCCGGTGCAGTACGCCAAACGCATGGTCGGTCGACGCACCGTCGGTGGCAGCTCGACGTACATTCCGATCAAGGTCAACATGGCCGGCGTGATCCCGGTGATCTTCTCCTCGTCAATGTTGGCACTGCCGCAGATGCTCATCCAGTTCAACATGAACCCCGACGGTTCACTGCCGGGCTGGGCGGCCTGGATCCAAGCCAACTTCAGCGGCAGCAGCCCGCTGTACATGCTGGTCTACCTGCTTCTGACCATATTCTTCACCTACTTCTATGTCGCGATCACGTTCAACCCGATCGAGGTCTCCGACAACATGAAGAAGTACGGTGGATTCATTCCGGGGATCCGCGCCGGCAAGCCCACGGCGGACTACCTGTCCTACGTGCTCAGCCGCATCACCTTCCCCGGAGCCATCTATCTTGGCCTGATCGCCTTGACCCCACTGATTGCCTTCGTCCTGATCAAGGCCGATCAGAACTTCCCGTTCGGTGGCGTCTCGGTCCTCATCATGGTTGGTGTGGGACTGGAAACGGTTAAGCAAATCAACGCCCAGATGCAACAGCGACACTACGAAGGACTACTGCGATGACCAGACTCTTGATCATTGGCCCGCCAGGTTCGGGCAAAGGAACGCAGGCAGCACGGATCACGGAGCAGTTGGGGATCGTCGCGATCTCCACGGGCGACATCTTCCGTGCCAACGTCAAGGGCGGGACCCCCCTGGGTCTCGAAGCCAAGCAGTACATGGATGCCGGCGACTACGTCCCCGATTCGGTCACCAACCGCATGGTGCGCGACCGGCTCCAGCAGGATGATGTCGCCGAGGGCTTCCTCCTGGATGGCTACCCGCGCACCGCGGCCCAGGTGGACGAGCTCGACGCGATCCTGCAGGAAAACAACACCGCGCTCGATGTCGTGCTCCAGCTGACCGCCGATTCCGAGGAGCTCGTGGCCCGGCTGCTCAAGCGGGCCGAGGTCGAAGGCCGGGCGGATGACTCCGAGGACGTGATCCGCCACCGCCTGGACGTCTACGAGAAGCAGACCCAGGTCGTGGTCGACCGTTACCTCGAACGGGGTATCGTCCGCCACGTCGACGGGCTGGGCGACATCGACGAGGTCACCAACCGTGTGATGAGCGCCCTCGAAGGCGACGCGTCCTAACGTCACCCGCCTGAACCGACGGCCGCTCCACGTGATCTCTCTCGCGTGGGGCGGCCGTCGCGGCATTTCAGGGGTGTTTACCGAGAAGCACCCCGCAGATGAACAACGAAACAAAGGAACACCGCATGGCATTCGGCCAGCCCAAGATCGAGTACAAGTCCAACGCACAGATCCGCAAAATGAGAGAAGCCGGACTGGTGCTGGCCGAAGCGTTGGACACCGTGGTTGACGCCGCACGTATCGGGACCACGACGGCAGAACTCGATGCGCTCTTCGAAGGGGTGCTGGAACGTCACGGGGCCACCTCGAACTTCAAGGGCTACTATGGGTTCCCTGCCACGATCTGCGCTTCGGTGAACGATCAGGTCGTTCACGGGTTCCCCTCCGACTACGTACTCGCCGATGGGGACGTTCTGAAAATTGATGGTGGGGCCATCATCGATGGCTGGCATTCAGACTCCGCGCGGACCATTTTGGTGGGTACTCCTGACCCCGCCGACCAGCGGCTCTCCGATGTCACCGAGCAAGCCATGTGGCGGGGAATCGCCGCCCTGGCCAACGCACGATTCGTTGGCGCCATCGGAGAAGCCATCGACGACTACGTCAGTTCCGTCGAAGGTGAGCCGTTGGGGATTCTGGAGGATTATGTCGGCCACGGCATTGGCACGGAGATGCACCAGGCCCCGGACGTGCTCAACTACCGGTCCGGGGACCGCGGCGCACGGGTAAAGCCGGGCATGTGCCTGGCCATTGAGCCGATGTTGGTCCGCGGGGGCATCGAAACCCGCACGTTGGATGATGACTGGACGGTCGTGACCACCGACGGGTCGAGAGCCTCGCAGTGGGAACATTCGGTGGCGGTACACCTCGGAGGGATCTGGGTACTGTCAGCGCACGACGGCGGTGCGGCCGGCCTGGCACCGTTCGGGATCACCCCGGCACCGCTCCAGGACTAGGTGCCGCGGCAGAAGAAAGGTCCCCGTCGAGGAGCATTACCACTCTTCCGGCAGGTGCGCAGTGATCAAACCGGGGATTTCGCATATTGGGTTCCAGAGCGTAGGATTATTTGTTGGTTGTCTCTACGTTTGTGCCCAAAAAACACGCGGTCTTATGCTGCTGTCGGGCACGGGCGCTCGTCAGCCACGAACATACACGTCGGAAGCGTCAGCGACCGGCACAAACGTTAGCGGAGGATATGGCCAAGAAAGAGGGTGTCATCGAGGTAGAAGGCGCCGTGTCAGAAGCACTGCCCAACGCGATGTTCCGCGTTGAGCTGCCGAATGGACACGTGGTACTTGCCACTATCTCGGGAAAGATGCGTCAGCACTACATTCGAATCCTTCCTGAGGATCGCGTAGTGGTGGAACTCAGCCCGTACGACCTCAATCGCGGACGCATCGTCTACCGCTACAAGTAGGGACTTCCGTCCTCCCGGTCTTCCGGGGGAGCGAAGGTCGTTATCGTTCCACTGAAACCGCAACCGCAAAGGAAATACCGTGAAGGTTCACCCTAGCGTGAAGCCGATCTGCGAGCAGTGCAAGGTGATTCGCCGTAATGGGCGGGTCATGGTGATCTGCGCAAATCCACGCCACAAGCAGCGTCAGGGCTAAGTCTCCTTCGGGAATCTCAACCTGCGCGTAGTAATCGAATATCGGCAGTACGGCGTCCATTACGCGGGACGCATACCCCCGGGCACGGAGGCCGGGGACCTGGAAACGGGATGTGCTGCCTCCAGACCTCCGAAAATCATGTAAGGAAGACACCAATATGGCTCGTCTTGCAGGCGTAGACATCCCGCGCGAAAAGCGTGTTGTCATTGCGCTGACATACATCTACGGCGTGGGTAGAACCCGTGCAGAACAAACTATTGCCGAGACCGGGATCACCCCGGAAACTCGTGTGAAGGACCTCAGTGACGACCAGCTGTTGCAGCTGCGCGACTACGTTGAGGGCAACTTCAAGGTCGAGGGCGATCTCCGCCGCGAAGTTTCGGCCGACATCCGCCGCAAGGTAGAGATCGGCTCCTACGAGGGCATTCGCCACCGCAAGGGCCTGCCGGTCCGCGGACAGCGCACCAAGACCAACGCTCGCACCCGCAAGGGCCCGAAGCGCACCGTCGCCGGTAAGAAGAAGACCCGCTAAACAGCGGTCCCAGCCAAATACTTCGTAGGAGTTAGCAATGCCCCCAAAGACTCGTGGAGCGGTCCGCAAGCCGCGTCGCAAGGACAAGAAGAACATCGCGCTTGGTCAGGCGCACATCAAGAGCACCTTCAACAACACCATCGTGTCCATCACGGACCCGACCGGTGCCGTCATCTCGTGGGCCTCGGCCGGCGAGGTCGGATTCAAGGGTTCACGCAAGTCGACCCCGTACGCCGCGCAGATGGCAGCCGAGTCGGCCGCCAAGCGTGCCCAGGAACACGGCATGAAGAAGGTCGACGTGTTCGTTAAGGGACCGGGTTCGGGTCGCGAAACCGCCATCCGCTCACTGCAGGCCACCGGCCTCGAAGTGGGATCCATCCAGGATGTTTCCCCGAGCGCCCATAACGGTTGCCGCCCGTCGAAGCGCCGCCGCGTCTAGTTTGACCCAGTTATAGGCCTGTGCCGCCGTCGTCTCCGTATTCCGGGGACGACGGCGGCGCGCGCCAACTGCGGATCATTCGCCCGATCTAGACGGACGCCTGACGGCAGACGTCGTTTCCACCCACATGTGTTGCGTCATATAGCGGATGCTCGCTGAAAGGAAATGTAAGTGCTTATTGCACAGCGCCCCACCCTTACCGAAGAAGTAGTTGCCCCGAACCGTTCACGGTTCACGATTGAGCCCTTGGAGCCGGGTTTCGGCTACACCCTGGGCAACTCGCTGCGCCGTACGCTGCTGTCCTCGATCCCTGGTGCAGCTGTCACCAGTGTTCGCATCGACGGCGTGCTGCACGAGTTCACCACCGTTCAGGGTGTGAAGGAAGACGTCACCGAACTGATCCTGAACATCAAGAACCTTGCTGTGTCCTCAGAGCATGACGAGCCAGTCGTCGCCTACCTGCGCAAGCAGGGCCCCGGCGTCGTCACGGCCGCGGATATCACCCCGCCGGCCGGCGTCGAGTTCCACAACCCGGATCTGCACATCGCGACGTTGAACGCGAAGGGCAAGTTCGATATGGAACTCACGATCGAGCGTGGCCGCGGGTACGTCTCAGCGGCGCAGAACAAGAGCCTTGATGCCGAGATCGGCCGTATTCCGGTCGACTCCATCTACTCACCCGTTCTGAAGGTGACCTTCCGTGTGGAGGCCACTCGTGTCGAGCAGCGCACCGACTTCGACAAGCTCATTGTCGACGTCGAGACCAAGGACTCCATCCTGCCCCGCGACGCCGTCGCTTCGGCAGGCACGACCCTGGTTGAACTGTTCGGACTGGCCCGCGAGCTGAACTCGGCCGCCGAAGGCATCGAGATCGGCCCGTCCCCGACGGACGCCGCACTCGCCGCCGACATGGCACTGCCGATCGAAGATCTCGAGCTGACCGTCCGGTCGTACAACTGCCTTAAGCGCGAGGGCATCCACACGGTAGGCGAGCTGGTTGCTCGCTCCGAGGCCGACCTCATGGACATCCGGAACTTCGGTGCCAAGTCCATCGACGAGGTCAAGGCCAAGCTGATCGAGCTGGGTCTGTCCCTGAAGGATTCACCTCCAGGGTTTGATCTGGCCGCGCGTGCTGCCGCCAGTGATGAGGACGACGCCGAATTCGGTGACGAAGAGGCCTAAGGCCCCCTTCAAAGTAATGTACTTTGCCCCAAGGCCCGCGCCGTTGCGCGGGGCGGCGGGCTCCATCTAGGAGAAAAAAACAATGCCTACCCCAACCAAGGGAAAGCGCCTCGGAGGCGGAGCAGCCCACGAGCGCCTCATGCTGGCGAACCTGTCGACCCAGCTCTTCGAGCACAAGTCGGTCACGACGACGGTGACGAAGGCCAAGCGCCTGCGTCCCTACGCCGAGCGCCTGATCACCTTCGCGAAGCGCGGAGACCTGTCCTCGCGTCGTCGCGTCCAGGCGGCTATTGCCTCGCGCAACCGGACCAACAAGTCCGTGGTGCACGAGCTGTTCACCAACATCGCCCCGGCCATGGCCGAGCGTGAAGGTGGCTACACCCGCATCACCAAGATCGGCAACCGCAAGGGCGACAACGCCCCGATGGCTGTCATCGAACTGGTGCTCGAGCCCGTGTCCCCGAAGCAGGCCGTCGTCAAGGAAGCCACCAAGGCTGCCGAGACGTCCGCTCCGGTTGCCGAGCCCGAGGTTGCCGAGCCGGAGGTCGCTGAGACCGAGGCTCCGGCGGAAGCCACCGAGACAGCCGACGAGAAGTAAGGGCCGGCCCTAGGGCCGACTCCGAGCCATGAAGGGGCCGGGACCATCCAGATGGATGGTCCCGGCCCCTTCGTCGTTGGTGGTGGACCCCGGGGAATGGTGTCACCGGGTACCTCGCTTCTAGACTCGAGGCATGGACTTCCCCTTCGACGGCCCCGGCGGCCGTGCGCCCGGCGCCGGTTCAACCGCGGACGGGGCCAACACGAGCGAACCGGCTACGGTACGCATCCTCCTGAGACTGGCCTATGACGGCTCCGGATTCTCCGGCTGGGCCACCCAGCCAGGGCGGCGCACGGTGCAGGGAAGCCTTGAGGAGGCCCTGGGGCTGCTCTTCCGGCGGCCGGTACGCACCACGGTCGCGGGTCGAACCGATGCGGGAGTCCATGCCAGAGGACAAGTCGCCCATTTTGATCTCACCGAGGCCGAATACCGGGCCCTGCCCCGGGGAAAGAACCTGAGCGAGGACGAGGCGTTGCTGCGGCGGCTCCGTGGGGTGACCTCACGTATCGGGGGAGAGGTGTTCGTCCACGAGGCCCGGGCGGCGGCGGTGGGGTTCGACGCCCGATTCTCCGCACTGTGGCGCCGATACAGCTACCGCATCGCCGACGGGCAGCATCGGTGGGACCCACTCACCCGGTCCATGACGTTATGGCATCCGCGGGAGCTGGACCCGGGCCTCCTGAACACCGAGGCACAGGTTGCCCTCGGCCGACATGATTTCCTGTCCTATTGCCGGCCCAAGAACTTCGCCACCACCATTCGGACCTTGGAAGCATTTACCTTTACCCGGGCCGAGGACGGCACATTAGTGGCCAGCCTCCAAGCCGACGCGTTCTGCCACAACATGGTGCGCACCCTCATCGGCGCGGTCCTGCGGGTCGGCGATGGGGAGGAAGCTCCGGGATGGGTGGAACGTCGGATCGCGGAGCCGATCCGAGACCATCGGACCCGCATGGCTGCACCGCATCCGCTGGTGTTGGAACAGGTGGCCTACCCGGAAGACGACCAGCTGGGCCTGCGTGCCGAAACCACCCGCGCGCGGCGTCGTCCCGAAGACCTGCAACGATCCTGAGGCGCCCTGGGGCCCAGAACAGGGGGAGCAGTAAAGGCCCGGTATCGCGGCTTTTGGTGCCGGGCCGCGCATACGGTAAAGTAGGCTGCTGTTGTGCATGTCCTATGCCTGACACAACTTTTTCCGCGTGACGGCCCAGTTGCAGGGCCCTGGTCTGTGGAGACTGCAGGCAGCTGATGGATGGCCGGTTAGATTCAGACCTCACCTGAAGAACTGGTACAGCGCATCGATAACACAGTGCTCTTCCCTGCTGGTGGATCTCACAGCTGCCGCAGGTGGAACGCTTGACCAGTATCCAAGGAAACGAAGGCAATAAACGTGCGTACGTACACTCCGAAGCCCGGCGACGCAGATCGCCAGTGGCACGTCATCGACGCCACTGACATCGTGCTGGGCCGACTCGCCAGCCAGACCGCAACCCTGCTGCGCGGCAAGCACAAGGCCACCTATGCAGCTCATATGGACATGGGTGACTTCGTCGTCATCATCAACGCCGAGAAGGTTGCCCTCACCGGCGCCAAGCTCGAAAAGAAGCGCGCCTACCGCCACTCCGGTTTCCCGGGTGGTCTGAGGTCCGTCAGCTACGCCGAACTGTTGGAAAAGAACCCGGTTCAGGCAGTTGAGAAGGCCATCAGGGGCATGCTTCCCAAGAACTCCCTGGCTGCTCAGCAGCTGGGCAAGCTCAAGGTCTACCGCGGAGCCGAGCACCCGCATGCTGCCCAGCAGCCCAAGACCTTCGAAATCACCCAGGTCGCGCAGTAGCGCTGGGCCCCGAAACAAGAGACTAGTTTTCAAGGAGAATCGTGGCTCAGAACACTGAAGAGCTGAATGAAACCGAGGGTGCGGCTCCGTCCGCCTACACCTCCGAGTCGTCCCCGGCGGCCGAAGAGACCGTCGTCAAGGAACGTCCGGCACTGACTGTCGGTGGCTCCGCCGTTGGCCGTCGCAAGCAGGCTATCGCCCGCGTTCGGTTGTCCCCGGGCACCGGCCAGTGGACCGTCAACGGTCGCACGCTGGAGGAGTACTTCCCGAATAAGCTGCACCAGCAGGAAGTCAACGATCCGTTCAAGCTCCTGGAGCTCGACGGTGCGTATGATGTGATCGCCAACATCCACGGTGGCGGGCCTTCCGGCCAGTCCGGCGCACTGCGCCTGGGTGTTGCTCGCTCATTGAACGAGATGGACCGCGAGAACAACCGTCCGGCCCTGAAGAAGGCCGGCTTCCTGACTCGTGACGCCCGCGTCATCGAGCGCAAGAAGGCTGGCCTCAAGAAGGCACGCAAGGCCTCGCAGTACTCGAAGCGTTAATCTGCTTCCCTGGAACCGCAGGGTTCCCACCGAGGGCCCCACGGCATATGCCGTGGGGCCCTCGGCCGCTTAATGGGGCCGTGCGAGGGCGAAAGTGTGGCTGGATCGTTGCCAGCCGCCACATTTTTATCGTTTCCGGGCGATAAGATGGGCGGGATGGCTAGATTATTTGGCACCGATGGTGTGCGTGGAAAAGCAAACGAACTGATCACCCCGGCACTCGCCATGAACTTGGCGCAGGCAGCAGCAGTGGTGCTTGGTCTGCGAACTGTTGCCGAGGGAACCCGCCCGGTGGCCGTGATCGCACGTGACCCTCGAATCAGTGGTGATTTCATTTCCGCAGCCATCGAAGCTGGTTTCGCCTCCGTGGGGGTCGACGTCTTCGATGCCGGCGTCCTGCCGACCCCGGCGGCCGCCTACCTCATCGCCGATATCGAAGCGGACTTCGGTGTTGTGATCTCCGCTTCCCATAACCCGGCACCCGATAATGGCATCAAATTCCTGGCCCGCGGAGGCCAGAAGCTCTCCGACGCTCAAGAAGATGCCATCGAAGCCGAGCTGGATCGGGAGTCCCCCCGGCCGCTCGGCGCGGACGTGGGCCGGATTCAACGCTTCGCGGATGCGGAGGACCGCTATGTGGTCCATCTGCTCAAGACCATGCCGCACCGTCTTGAAGGGCTGAAGATCGTCTTGGATTGTGCCCATGGCGCGGCTAGCGGTTGCTCACCGGATGCCTTCGCCGCCGCTGGGGCAGAGGTGGTGGTGATCGGGGCGAATCCCGATGGAAACAACATCAACGACGGTTGCGGCTCGACCCATTTGGAGATGCTTCAGGCGAAGGTCCTGTCCGAGGGGGCCGACCTGGGTATTGCCCACGACGGGGACGCCGACCGGTGCCTGGCCGTTGACAACGAAGGCAGCGTCGTGGACGGGGACCAGATCATGGCCATCATGGCCGTGGCGTTCAAGGAAGCCGGCAAGCTCAAGGATGACACGCTCGTGGCCACGGTCATGAGTAACCTGGGTTTGAAGATGGCCATGGAAGCCGCGGGTATCACCATCGCCGAAACAGGGGTGGGGGACCGCTACGTTCTGGAGGGCATGCGCGACGGCGGGTTCACCCTCGGTGGTGAACAGTCAGGGCACGTGATCTTCTCCGACTTCGCCACCACCGGTGATGGCGTCCTGACCGGTTTGCAAATCGCCGCGCGCGTGGCAGCCACGGGGAAGACCCTGAAGGAATTGGCGGCCGTCATGGAGGTCCTTCCACAGGTGCTGATCAACGTGAAGGGCGTGGACAAGCACGCCGCGCACTCCAACGCAGCGGTCTCATTGGCCGTCCAGGGCGCGGAAAACGAATTAGGCGGTGCCGGACGGGTATTGCTGCGTCCCTCCGGTACCGAGCCGGTCGTCCGGGTGATGGTCGAGGCGACCGACCACCTCGTCGCCGACGATGTGGCCAGCCGGTTGGCCGGTGTCGTCAAGAACGAATTGGCGCTCTGACCACAGAGGCCGGCAGGTCGAACAGAGCCTAGCCATGAAAATCAAGCGGGCCCCGTCGTGAGACGGGGCCCGCTGGGTTTATCCGGTTGCAGGTAGCAGCCGGTCCTTCAAAGAAGACTAAGTACGCGGCTGGAGGGAGTCGCGGATTTCGGTGAGCAGGAGGACTTGTGGATCGATTTCCTCCTCTTCGGGAAGAATGCCCAGACGGGCGTTGCGGCGTTCAATCATCTTGTTCATGGGCATGACCACGACGAAGTAGATTGCCGCAGCGACGAGCAAGAAGTTGACGACTGCGGTGAGCAGGACGCCGATCTTGATCGCGTGCTCCGGGCCGACGGCCAGGAAGTTATCGAAGTTCGGGGTGCCGACGAGCACCGAGATCAACGGCATCAGAACGCTGTTGACTAACGCATCGATCACAGTGGCGAAGGCGCCACCAATGACGACGGCGACGGCAAGGTCAACGACGTTGCCCTTCATGATGAATTCCTTGAATCCCTGTAACATGCGAACAACTATACAGATGTCTGCCCGGGGGCGTGGGGATTTAGATCCGATGTTTTTATTGATGACCTTTTGGTCAGATTTTGCGCAGTCGCATCCTTCGTTCCTTGGGGGTGCGCTGGCGTGCCCGTCGATGTCGCCGAAGCGGTGCACTGGACTCGATCGCAATGTCGGCTATCTCCGACTCAGGTGGTGATGAATCCCGAGCACCACCGATCGTCGTGGCGACTAGTGAAGCCAGCATGACCACGAGTGAGCCGGTTGCCTGTAGCAGAGAACCACGTAGCAAGATGATCATGTAGGCCGGTAGGATCATGCCAGCGAGGGCCAGCACGCTGTTGCTCGCCAGAGAGCGTGGTAGTCTTCCGTCGAGCCGAACAAGGAGAACTCCGAGTCCGACGAAGGTTAAAATCATCAGCACCACACCACCATTAACAAGTGCCTCGGCCCACAGCGGGGCTGAGAGATTTTCGAATGCATAGCCGCGATACTGGGCTAGCAATACTCCTGTTCCAGTTGGCTTTTGGGGCCATATGTTTCGAGGTATCCAAAACAGTAGAACGCCCAACGCTTGATTGCCCCAAGTGATTCCTTGTTGCTCAATGAAGAGCAGCGAATTTGATATTTGCCAGAAAGCATCGTAGTCGCCGTTTCCGGCGTACTCTGCGAAAAACCCCGAGCGGCTGGCATCGACGCTGGCACGTCGAAAGGCATCGGCAATAGGGAACAGGAAAAGGAAAGCCGCCAGAATTAAGGCCAAAAACGGCCGAAGCCATCTACTGGTGAGTATCCCGGTGGAGCACAGGAGAGCGAACAAGACAGTTCCCGAGGTATAGCGAGCACCACTAATCGGATTGACGACCAGCAAGACGCCCACTGCTGCGAGCAAAGCAACGTAGCCGTACGGTCCTGTCGGTTCACCTTGCTGTCGTAAGCGCCGGCGCACGAGCATGAAGCCTCCGCTGGAGGCCATCAGAGGGATCCAAGCCATGGCTGCGACGATGGCAGCTAGTGAGCCATCGTCGAAGCTACTGTCGCGGGCTGCCTGTCGGGAATGCCGGTCCTGTAGCAAAACGTCTAGGCCGACCGACTGTACATAGTAGAGCATCGCTGCGAGCCCGATGAAGAATAACACCCAAAGAGCTCGTGAGTTGATGGCTCGCTGAGACCTCGCCGTGGGAGCATCGATGCGTCGAGCGGGCGCCAGTCTTCCAAGTTCATAGACCCCCAAGGCCAGCGCGACGATCAACGCGGTGGGCCAGTCGATATTTGCGGGCATATCCTTTGTCGTCGATGCGATGGACGCGGACCTGATTTGAACCGTCGGGGCGAGGCCCATGAAGATGTAGACGAACAAGAAGAACATGAACTCGAAAACGCGGGGTTTGCCGCTGGCTATGATAAGGCTTAGCTTCAAACCCGACCACGCCATGATCGCTATGGTTAGCATCCATGCGGAACTTCGTCCATTGTCTGGCACGTTCAGGATCACGAGTGTAGGGAGCACCGCGGCTAGCAGGATCGCTGCTTCGGCAAGCCATATCAGTTTGCTCAGCCGTTTGTGAATGCCCATTGGATGAGGCGGGGGCAAGGAATTGGAAGTGGCGGGCCAGTCCTTTTGGCAACTCCTATGTCTGCGCATTCGGATCCCTCAATATTCGGAGCAACGATGACCAGCTGAGTACTGCGCTCACGAACCCGGATATTGCCAGCCCCAAAGCGGCTCCGGCGACGCTCTCCAGGAGCACGCATCCGAGGATGCTTAGGGTGACACCAGCGGCGGCAACAATAAGTTTTTGCCACGCTAGGATCTTCGCTTTGCGCCGTATTTTGAGTATCAAGGTGGGCCCGGAAGCAATCGCCAAAAAGACGTACTGTGAAGCCGTGAGCAGGATTATGGACTTGGTGATGGACCACGAAGCACCAAGTGCTGCTTCTCCCAACCCGTTGGGCAAGAACGCCAAGACGAGTCCCCAGCCGAGTGCGGTCAACGTAATCGTGACGGTAACGCGCCGCGCTGAACTAAAATGGGAATTTCGGGGGCGGCGCAGGACAACCGGGGTCACGGCAATGTTGACGTAAGCGAAAATGACGTTCAAGGGCCCAATGAGAGTGCTTGCTCCACGCAGAGCGGCGGCGGCCTGCGGGCCGACGATCACGGCAGCGGCCGTGGTCACGACTACCTGTGAGCCTTGGGCCAGTCCTGCTCCCCACGCCATTGAGGCTGATATCGAGTCCCAGCGCATTAGCCGGCGAAGGCTCCCCTTGAAAACTGGCCTTAGCCGTGCGACGGCCAATCCAACGGTGAAAGAAAGGATGACAGTGCCAATCCACAGGATGAGCAGTGTCGGTCCCGGCTGGAGTGGAAGAAAGAAGACCACCGTCATCATGGTGAACCAGGTAAAGTCGGACACAAGCGCCGCGACGGGTTGGTTAGAAGCGATGGAAACGAAACGCACTAAATCCTGTAAGCATGTCATGGGTGCAGCCAGCGAGACGGTGACGAGAATACCTGTACCACCACCAGTCAGAACTAGAGAAGCCAAGAAGACGCTGCCAGCGAGAGGTAGTCCGAGTATCAGCATTGCGCCCATGAAGTTTGCTCCGAGCGCACGAGCATCTCCTGCGGATACGGTCATGGATATCTGGGTGCCCAGATACGCGCGACACAAAGCTAGCGACATAGCCAGCACTGAATACGCGATCGCAAAATGCCCGAAATCAGCAGCGGGATAGACGCGGGCAATCACCAGCACAACAAGGATACTTGAAGCGCTCGACAGACCTTGGTCGCCCAAACGCATGAATTTACTCAGGCGGAAGGGGGCTCGGACCTTCGGTACGTCGTCGGTACCTACCGCGCCGCGAGTCTGCGTTACTCCGTCTCCAGTAGGACTTCCAGCCCTACCCCCGAGGTGCCTACGAACTTTCATTTGGAAATCGATCTCGAAGCACTTCCGGCTTCCTTTGCCCGAATACAACGCCGGCTGGAATAGTTCCAGATACTACGGTTCCCGGAGTGATCAGAGCGGAACGCCCCATTCGAACGCCACCCAGAATAACGCAGCGTGACGTGATCCAGGAGCCGCTTTCGATAAGTATGGATGCCGCCGTGACTCGCATATCCGTCGAAGCTGCGTGCGATCCTGTGGTGATGAAGACGTCTTGCGATATAACTACGTCGGATTCCACAGTGATTTTTTCGCGATTGCTGATCCACACGCCTTCCCCGACCCAGCAGTCGTCTCCCACTGAAAGGTTCCATGGAAAGCGGACTCGTGTTCTCGGCCGTATGATGACGCCCGAACCGATGCTGGCTCCGAAAGCACGAAGAGCCATCACTCTTAGGCGCGAACTTGGTTGCAGACTGTTGGTCACCAAAACGTATTCAACGAGGCGCCAGACAGCCTCTTTCGCGCGTGTGGCACCAGTGCCGATACCCGAACTAGGAACGTCGCGAAGTTTGATGACCCGTACTCGCGGATGGGTAGGTTGCGGATTTCGGGGGGCGGAGCTCATGCCGCCGAATCCTGGTATACGGTCTGTAGTTGGAGGCCCAGCGACTCAAGCGAAAAGGTCTTCGAAGCTACTTGGCGTGCGCCAGTAGATTCCTCAGCGTAGTTTGAAAGCACCGAATCAACGGCATCTGCCAATGAGGACGCGTTGCTGTTGACCACGCGAACACCCGGACGGCCATTGACCAAGGGTGCCAAGCCGCACGTTTCGTCGATGACGGCAGGAACACCATTGGATAATGCTTCGAGGACTATCATCGGAAAAGGCTCGTTGATACTGGGAAGTACTAGAACATCGGATTTCGCAAGCACCGCGGAGACGTCGGAAGGTGCTACGGCCCCTTCGTAGGAGAAATTACCATCGGGGAAAGCCGCTGAAGCGTCCAGGATACTTCGGAGCTGACCGCCATCGGGCCCGACGAGCCGAAATTGATAGCGTCCGGGGTAGCGTCGTTCGAGTTCATGGGCTGCCGCAATAAACAACTCGGGCCTTTTGCGCTTGTGTAGGCGAGAGCAGACGAGCACGGTGAAGGGTGTTGGGGGAGTACGGCGCGGTGCCACATGCGCGGGGACAAGTACCGCATTGTGCAACTCCTGCAGTCGGTCTGGGCCCCGCAGCGCTGTGAGATTTGCTGACTCTACACTCGTGAGAAAAAAAAGCCGAGCGGCTCCCATAAGTGCGGTCCGCGTCAAAGCCATATCGTATAAACGCTCGGCCACACCACGTGCCGGCTTGATCATTCCGTGTGTCTGGACGACATACGGAACACGCATCAGTCGACAGAGCACAGCAGCCGGCATGACTAGGAAGTCACGCGCCAAATGTATATGTACGATATCAAACGTCCTCGCGTTGCGCGCGAACCAGTAGAGCAGAGCTGGACTAATCAAGCTACCGAACGAGCGTAGCGGTCTGTACGCCCGCTTGAACTGTGTCTTGTAGGGTGCGCGTCTATGAGAGGTTCTTGCGTGATCTACGCCAGCTGCGAGCGTCACGTCGTGATTCTGTGAGAGGGCGTGACACTGGGCAAAAGCAACAGCCGTCGGCCCCCCGTAGGCACCATCCTTGCTCACGTAGGCAACTAGCTGGCAGATTTTCATTGGGCGAGCTCCTTAAACCACTTGAAGGAAAAAGCAACCGTCCAAGCTAGACGAATGACGGCCAAGACGGTGTAGATGAAAACGAAGGCGGAAGGAGACCCGAAAGCCAAGAAAACAGTACAGAAGATCCCGTAGTCGACCGAGAGTAGCAAGAAAGAGCGAGTTTTAGAGTGTTGGCGAAGCGGGCGTCCCTGTGCCTCCGGTCTTTTGAGGAGGCCTGCCAGCGTCCCACCGGTGAAAGTAACTACCGCTGCGAATTGAAACACGAGCGGTACAAGCAGCATGGGCAGCGATAGATCGAAGAAACGAGCCCAGCTGATCAGCACTGCTGTATGAACGGCGACCATCTTCCCGGCGTCAAGGACATGATCCAACCACTCTCCGGCGGGTGAACTGCACCCCTGAAGTCGTGCTAATTGACCGTCTGCAGCGTCAAGCATGAAACCCAACGTCAGCATGAACCATGCTGCCAACCCAGCAATCCAAGTCGGTGCCGCCGTCGCCACGATGATGATTCCACCTGCCGTCACGGCACCGCTGGACAGACTGACTTGGTTGGGCGACATTCCCAGCACATAAGCCATCGCGGCTAGGCGTCGGCCGGCCGGGCGGTTTACCCACAGTGAGTAAAAGGAAACGCCGCGTGGAGACTTTTGCTTCGCGGCAAGTGTCCCTAAGGCCGTTTGGTAAACGTTCACGTCTCATCCCCCAGAAGTTCGCTTGGTTCCTTCCACTTCGTCGAAGTACACCTCCCAGAAGTATGGCCCGGAATCATGACGAATAAAACACTCGTTTTTTCTCGACTACCGACTGAACTATCCCGAGGGTCCCGATTTGCTTGCAATCAAGCCAAATCGGAGGCTGAGCTTCCGAAGAAGTCCTGATGGCAGGTGTGGTGTCCTGTGGACCGCCACTGCCCAAATCCAAGTGGCGAACCAGTGCTGGTTACTCGTGTGCAGAGTACCTGCACTCGATATTTTCTTCCTCATACCATCCGGTTGGCTCCGGGCCGATCGATGCAGCGGATGGTCGCACTAGTTGAGGGGGTCGGTTTGGGGGCGATTGTCACCAATTTGCGGTGGAGAAGTCCGACGACAGAGTGTCAAGGTGCGATTGCGGACAGTGTCCAGGCCGATGCTCTGCGACGGGAAGGGTTTTTCGATGAGCCCCATGTGCTGTCCATCGGACTCATCATCTTATTGTTTGTTCCCTGCGTAGGAAGCAGATACATCCTTACACAACGCGGCCTGGCCGCGACTGACTCGCCGTGCTTGCGAGGTTCGCTTTATTTGCCGGACGGTCCGTGTAGCGTCCTGGTGCCCTTGTTAGGCGAAGTGCATTCGCAGTGGCGGGGAGAAATCGACAGGATTCTTCACAAAGTGAGGATACCTCTGAACGAGATTCGCGTAGGCGATCTGTCCAACGTGCAACGAGCCAAAACGCAACGACTCGACCGGGAAGAGGCCAGAGTGCTTGGTTGCCTTGTCACCAGCGGCAAAGCGCGCTTGTTTTTGCAGTGCGGTAACACTTCTGCTCTCTACGGTGGCCTTTTGAGTCTTTGCGCAAATGGCCATCTGTACCAAGCGGACGTCGGACAAATTGTGAGCCGGGCTGCTGATGAACTCTGCGAAGGACTCATGGGGGGACCCGTGATTTCCAACTTGGGTAAACCCGCATGTCCGATGGACGAAGATAGTGCCAGGAGCCTCACGGCGCTAACATGCGACTGGCCGCACATTGGCAAGGTCCTAAACCGTCTCGGTGCTTGGGCTCTGGGGCAAGGCAGAATGCAGACAGATCCCAGAAAATGGAACGTTGCCAGAATGCCTTCAGCAGCCTTGGGAACCAAGACGCGAAAGCTGGCAAAGATCATCGCTCTGATCCGCAAATTCCCGTCGCTGGGCATCGTCGTCTACTCGCAGATGAGCTCGTTTATCGACCTCGTTGTGCGCGAACTGGTGATTGTGGACCTCATCGTCTGGCGACTAAGCAACAAGCAAATTGCCTCAGCGCTCTTCTGCCCAACGGATCCTCGAAAGGCACCATTACCGTGCACGCTCCAAGTTGGGGTGCGACGCGAAAAGAACTGAAGCTATGAGCGATCTTCTGCTCGTAAACAATTATCTAAGGAGTTCGATTTGATCACAAAGTATAGTTACGCCCCTGGAGCAGTCGGCATCTTCCACATACGTCACCTAAACATCCTCCAGAAAACCCGCAGCCGCATTGATTATTTGATAGCTGGTGTGGTCTCGGACGAGAAGTGCGAACTCAGCAAGAGAAATCGTCGGTCAGCTGCACTAGCCGAGGAACTTGAGATCGTTGAAAGCTCCCGATGCGGCGACCGCGCAGTGGCTGAGGTACTCCCGGACGAGATGGATGCAGGGCGAAAAATGAGCTTTGACGTTTTGGCTAGAGGCGGTGAATGGCAGGGAACACGGAAGGGCGTTGTGCTAAAACGGGTCTTTACAGAAGTAACTGTTCAAGTTGTCTATTGTCGCTATAGAGTCCACACATCTAACACCCTCTCGAGGGGTAATTTGCAGGCGGAACAGCCCGCCGTCGTAAGCGAAGGCTCGGGTCATGGAAACTCGAGTAAGTACGCCGTCGTAGCCGGCGCCGACATCCCGGCGGTCTGGTCGTGAAGGACTCCGACGGGCAGTCGCTGCGTATCACATTAGTCTGCCTGAACTTTGCTCCTGAAACTTCCGGGAACGCGCCCTATACGACGTCATTGGCAACGGAACTCGTCCGGCGAGGGCACCAGGTGACAGCCGTCACCGGATATCCACACTATCCGCAGTGGCGAGTATTTGAAGACTATGGCGGGTTGAGAGGGAGCGAAACCGTGGACGGAGTGACGGTCAAACGCCTGCGACATCCGGTGCCAAAAAACCCGACCAACATTCGACGCGCACTCATGGAGCTAGTGTTCGGCTTGCAAGTCGTGACGGCTGACTGGAGACGCCCCGACGTAGTGCTGTTCGTGAGCCCGGCACTTATTTCCTCGCTCTGTGGACTGCTCAGGGCCCGCGCTACCGGGACACGTGCAGGCATCTGGATCCAGGACCTGTACAGTCTCGGGACCGCCGAGACCGGGACCGTCTCCGGTCCGGCTGTTGCCATGATGGTGAAACTAGAGCGTTTCGCCCTCCGTTTGCCCGGAAAAGTAGTGGTGATCCATGAAGTCTTTCGCCGCCACGCGGAAGGAGCGCTGGGGATTCCACAGAAGAACGTGGAAATCATCCGGAACTGGACTCATTTGGGACCTGAACGTCGGGTGGATCGCATGGCGACGCGTCATGGGCGAGGCTGGAACGAGGACGACATTATAGTTCTTCATGCGGGCAACTTGGGAGTCAAACAAGGACTTGAAAATGTTTTGGAATCTGCTCGGCTCGCCGACTCCAGGGAAGCGTACGTCCGATTCGTACTTTTAGGCGATGGCAATCAACGGGCCAGGCTGCAAGAAGAAGGCAGGGGCATTTCCCGGCTCGAGTTCATCGATCCAGTCTCGGATGGCGACTTTCAGGCATTGCTAGCTGCGGCTGACATCTTGCTCGTCAACGAACGGCCCGGAGTTTCCGGTATGTCCGTACCGAGCAAGCTGACGTCATATTTCAACTCAGGTCTACCTGTCGTAGCTGTGACGGACTCCGGTAGTGCAACAGCCTTCGAGATAGAAGCTTCGCAGGCAGGGTTGCGCGTGGATACGGCGAAGCCCGAAGCGTTGCTTACTGCGGTAGTGGAGCTAGGGGGAAACGCGGAAAGACGCGAGATTTTGGGACGAAAAGGACTGGCCTTTCGGCACGATGTGCTGGGCATGGAGGCGGGGGCCGCGAAATTCGAAAAGAGCCTTCTGGCCTTGGCGGAGTCTGGCCGTCGTAGGTCGCGCCTTAGGCTGAGGAAAGTCCTTTCGAGTTTTCCTGGCCTGCGTTCAGGCCGATCTCCGGGGAAGAAAAATTCTCACCTCTCGAGATTGTTGGGAGTGAAAGTGAAGCGGAACTAGAAGACTCTTCTATGGTTCAAGTCAAGAGGGTTCCAAGTTTTCTGAATAGCTGACGGGCGAAGAGTTGCTTGAAGCAGCGGTGGATGTTTGTATTGCTTTTCCCTTCGGCGGTGCGCCGCTCGACGTATTCCATGGTGGCGGCATCGAACATCATCCGTGTCCGAGCGATCGTATGCAGGGCACGGTTCAGATGTAGGTCGCCGTGGAGGTTGAGTCGCTGTCTGGTCTTGTTGCCTGAGGACGCCTGGCTTGGGGGCACCTCGGCCAGCACGGCGAAGGCAGTGAATATTCGCCTCTTTGGGCTCCACTCGTAGTCCGGGCGTGCAGCATGTCGCGGCGTCGCGATTGGTGTGGTTGAACACCGCTTTCGGCTTGGATGAGCACAATCTCATGGGGCTACTTCCACCACGCTACGGCCACATGTGAAGGAAGTACCGGTAGTGGTATGGAAGATCGAAGTTTGTCGCGAAGAGCGATCGGGCCCGCCCCGGAGATATCCGGGCACAACTTCCAGCGGGTCCTCGATCTTGCGGACCGCCGCAATCTCGGCTGGGACGATTCTGCGCAGGTGTCGGAGCACGAGGTGTATTCAGCACCGTTTCCCGGCCGCGGTGTCCGGGAAACTGTCTTTGCGCAGCCGGACTGGCTTCGGATTCACACCGAGTCTGCCCTAGCCGGCGCGACATTGAAGCTGCCGCATCAGGAGTTGTCGACGCTATGTCCGCCCAGTATCAGCAGAAGGACCGGCATAACAGATCGGCTCCGGCGTCCATGCAGACGCAAACATGGACCGGGTCATCCACAACATGGTCTGGGTCGAGACGGGCAACCACAACTTGCGGGAACGTATGGCGCTGGGCGGCGCCTAGTCCGAAGCGGAGGGTTTCGGCAGCGCTATGCCAGACCGCTGCCGGTGCTCTATAACACGATCGATGGTGCTGAGTGGCACGATCGGGTGAGGCTCGAAGCCTCAAATATTCAGACAGCTTCCAATCAGACACCACCATGGTGCAAGTACGAGACGAGCACTTGTGCTGAGGTTATCGGGCCAGGCCCGGATAGGTCCTTGAGGGCAGCAGCCATGAGGATGCCGATCACCCGCAGTTGCTCCTCATTGCGCGCAACCTGGACGCGAATTGATTGATGGCGGTGGCCAGTCGCTTGGCCTCTTCGCGTCCGATCTGAGCCTGCAAGTCGTCGCTCCTGTGCATCTAGAAGCGGCTGAACTCCGTGATTTGGTCGTAGCTGAGCTCCCGTCGATCGTCTATGCGCAGGTCCATGGTGCGGAGCAGCGCGCTGAGGATTAGCCGGTCTGAGGTTCCTAGACGTTCCATGGTGGCGCGGGAGTTGAGAAGGACTCTAAGGGCCACCGTTTGCCTTCAGCACGGAGGCCCGGCAGGGCTGCTACTTGTTCCACGAGCACCGTGCGAGTAGCGGCCAACGCGTCAATGTCATCGGACTTGCCGCAGCCGGCTCGTGAGGTCCGGCGTGACGATCGCACCTCATAGATATCCAAGGCTGTGGCACGTAGGGCACGGGGCAGTCCCTATTCATAGGAATTGGCTCCCTCGATGAACCCTAGAGTCTTTCCCGACTAGCTGCGCCGGTTGAACCAGGCGATGGCACGCTTGAGGGCTTGTGGGAAATGTGGCGGTACCCATCACTTGGCCGGTGGCGGCCGCAAGAATGGCGTAGGTGTTGGTGCGGGCGTGGGTATCCACGCCGACGATATTCATGTATTGCTCCCGAACGGCGCT
>NZ_JBQSYU010000006.1:0-170727 GCF_052379645.1 Arthrobacter sp. 179
GGAGATGTAGTGGGCGATCGGCTCGGCAGCGGCCCAGAACACGCCACCGCCGGCCAGCAGGGTGCACATGATCATGGAGACCCATTTGAACCTGCTGAATTCCGGCTTTTCGAATCCCAGGCGCGCCTTCGCGTACGGGGTGAAGGCCAGGATGATCGCCACGAAGAAGGTGATCAGCAGCAGGTACTGCCAGTAGGCGCCGAACCATTTGGCGGCACCGCTGAAACCGGAGTTGATGACGTTGGCGGTCCAGTCGGGGAATCCGAGGCTTGCCGCGACGAAGAGGACGACGATGCCGATGCTGATGCCGGCGACCTTGCGGTCAAGCCCCGCAGCCAAAGCGGAGGGAGGCGCATCAGCCTCGGGGGTGGTCAGGGGGGGTGGGCTCAGTCATGTGTGTCTCACTTAGCTGATTGAACGCAGCCGGGTGCGAAGCGACTACCGAATAAAGTTCTTGGAGACCCGCGCCATGGTGCGCGTTCGGCACGCGGACTGCGACACAGTCCGGCCACCCGGGTCAGGAAGGGGTTCCCCGGGATTGCTCCCGGAAAATGGCGAACCTATACGTTAGCATTTTTTCGTCGGTTGGACCCAATCGGCCTCCTGGCCACACCCCTCACCCGACCACGCACGACGCCTCCGGCGGCCCGTGGGAGCGGGGGCGTCGGAGGCGTCGTGGTGGACCGGAAGAGGCTAGCTCCAGATATCGTCTCCGCGCAGCGAGGCGTCTGCGCCGCCATCGGCGTAGATCGTCTGACCGGTGACGTGCGTATTTTCCACGCTCGTCAACCAGGCCAGCAGCCGGGCCAGCACGATCGATTCCGAGTGGTAATTCAACGGCATCGGCACGTGCTGATCCACCATGGCCCGGCCTTCGGGGGTGGAGAGCAGCTCAGTGGTCATCGGGGAGATCACGGTGCCCGGTGCGATCGCATTCAACGGGATGCCGGCGCCGGCGTACCGCTCGGTGATGCAGGCCCGACGCACCCAGCGGGAGAGGGCCCGCTTGCTGGAGGGGTAGTTCAGGTAGCCCTGCTCGGGGCCGGCCTCGGCCAGTGCGGTGCCGATCTCCACCGCGCGGTCCTCGTCCCCGGCGAGCAACGCGTCGACCAGCTCGGGGGAATTGGGCTGCAGCGAGGCCATGGAGCTGACGACGACGGCTCGGGGGGAATCGCTGTTGGCCAGGGTCGGTGCCAGCTGATCGAGGAACTCGGTAACCCCGAAGTAGTTGACCTTCACGGTGAGCGGTTTGGGCATGGAGATCCCGGCGCAGGCGATGACGGCGTCGATGCGGCCTTCGGCCAGGTCTATGGCGCGTTCGACGCCCGAGCTGCGGCCCTCGGGGGTGCTCAGATCGGCATCGATCTCTGCCCCCTTCAGGTCCACGCCGATGACGATTTCCCCGCGTTCGCGCAGCAATTGCGCGGTGGCGGCCCCGATGCCCGATCCTGCTCCGGTGATGACATAAGTGCGGCTCATGATATTTCTCCTGTGGTGGGTGGTTCGGTGGTTCCGAGCGTTCCTGCGAAGGATGTTGAGGCGACGGCAAAACGTTCGAGCAAGGTCACGAACGTCCGCCGGTCGGCTTCGCTCCATCCTTCAAGTAATTCGTCGACCATCCCGTCTCCGGCTTTCACGAAAGCCGCGGCGACGTGCTCTCCTGCGGGCGTCAGCTGCACTCGCTGAGCCCGGGCATCCTCGGGGTCGGTGGCCCTGACGACCAGCCCGGCCTCGGAGAGGCGCCGGATGATCTTGCTGATGTTGGAGGGGCCGGTCACCAGGTGGGCGGCGAGCGCCGAGGGGCGTTGGGGGCCCTTCTGGGCGATCACGGTGACCATGACGATCGCCGGCGGGTCCAGATGGACTCCTTCACGGGCGGCGACCCCTGTAAGGAATCCCGGCGCCGTCCATTCGCCCAGGATGCGGGTCAGGGCGGCAATCAGTGCCGGCCGGTAGTCCGTCTCGTTAGTCGTCATGGACGGTTCCACCATCGACGGGGAGCACGACGCCGGTCACGAAGCTGGCTTCGTCGCTGAGCAGCCAGGCCACGGCGTTGGCGATCTCCGCCGGCTGTCCCAGGCGCTTCATCGGGATCTTGGAGCTGTGCTCGGCCTTGGCCTCGGCCGGCAAGGAGGCCAGCGAGGCGGTTTCGATGGCCCCGGGGGCCACGGCGTTGACCCGGATGCCCTCGGGCGCATTCTCCATGGCGACGCTCCGGGTCAGGCTGACCACCCCGTGCTTGGACGCCCCGTACGGGGTGAGCATCGGCGTGGACTGCACGCCGGCGATCGAGGCGACGTTGACGATGGAGCCACTCCCCTGAGAGCGGAAGTGTCCGATCTGGGATTTCATCGCCAGGAAGGTACCGCGCAGAGTGACTGACATGACGCGGTCGAAGTCGGAGTTCTCGGTCTCTTCGATCCGGCGTGGCATGACGCCGATGCCTGCGTTGTTTACCGCGAGGTGAAGCCCGCCAAAGGTCTTCACGGCGACGTCGATCAGGCCTGCGACTTCCTCCGGATCGGCGACGTTGGCCCGCTGGTAGACGGCCCGTCCTCCGGCTTCGACGATTTCGGCGACCACCGCTTCACCGGCCTCGTCATTGATATCCGAAACGACGACCGCGGCGCCCTCGGCGGCCAGGCGGACCGCAATGGCCTTGCCAATTCCCGCACCGGCGGCCGTCACCAGTGCCACGCTGTCTTCGAAAAGCATGTTCATCCCCTACTTCCCGGTCGCTGCTCTGGGCAGTGGCCTCATTTGATGTCCTGAAGACACAATACCACCATTACTGTCTTCGCGACATCAGTTAATGGAGCACGTTCGACTAGGGCCGAGTATTGAGTTCAAGAAAACGCCTCAAGACCGGCGAAAGGAAGGCATCGCCGCGGTAGATCAACCCGATGGGGCGGTTGACCCGGTGGTTGAAGGCGCCTAGGCGGGCTCCGCTGGCGTGGGTGGCTTCGGCTAGAATCCGCGGCACCACAGTCAATCCCCCGGCGGCGATCGCCAGGTGGATCAGGGCATCGCGTTGCGTGGTCATGATGACCTGCGGCGGCTGGACACCCCAATGCGCATAGACAGCGTCGGTGACCGAGCGGGTGGAGGTGCCACGCGGCAGGGTCACCAATGTCCGTTCGGCCAACACCCTGGCATCCACCTCCATCGGCTCTCCGGCGTGCAGGTCGGCGGATTCGTCGGCGCCAGCCAAAACGGCCACAAACTCCTGGCCTTCGAGCGGCAGGACGGCGAGGTCATCGCCCACATGGGAGGTATCTCCGACGGCGATGTCAAAGCGGGCCAGCCGCACCGCGTCCACGAGCTCCTGGGGGTCATCCACGCCGGTAACCTCGACGCGCACATCCGGATAGCGCCGATGGAACCTGCCCAGCAGTCCGGGGACATGGGTGGACACCAGGGACGGAAGACCGGCGATCCTCAGGGTGCCAGCAGTCAGACCGCGCGTTGATTGCGTGACGGCCCGGACCTCGGCCACTTCACGCACCATCCGTCGTGCCGGAGCGAGAATATCGCGTCCGAAGTCGGTGATCATCATCTTTCGCCCGACCCTGACGAACACGGGAACTCCCAACGACTGTTCCAAATGCTTGAGGCGCTTCGAGAGCGAAGGCTGGCTGATCTGCAACAGATCAGCGGCGGCGGCATAGGACCCGTGGTCGACCACGGCGAGCATCGCTTCCAACTGGCCATGGTTCATGCCCCCACGCTAGCCCAGTGCGCAGACTTGCAGCATCCGCATGATTCCGGACGTGGAGGCTATTGGACGTCCCAACGAAAACGAAACTACGGTATGTCGAAACGTGCGGGCCAATCGTGCCCACCCCCACAATTTCGAGGTGGAAGAGATCTCCAGCCATATGCCGACCGGTCTCGGACCGCGCCGTAAACCGCTGAATGAGCAGTTGATGATCCGTGCCCGACGGCGACGACGTCGCCGTACCACCATCCTGGCCATGACCGTGGTTGTCCTCCTCCTCCTGGCTGGCGGTTTCGTTGCGGTCAAATACGTCTCCTTCGAGAACGGTCTGCATCGTTCGGATGTCCTGTCCGATGCCTCTGCCGCCGAGACGGGAGAACCGGTAGTGCCGTTATCCGAGGACACCAACATCCTGCTCATGGGGCTCGATAGTCGGCTCGACCAGCAGGGCAATGCATTGGCTGCCGCGGACTACGAAGCTCTGCACTCCGGCGACGCCTCAACCGGTGGGTTTAATTCCAATGTCCTGATGCTGCTCCATGTCCCGGCCTCCGGTGGGCACGCGACCATCATGTCGATACCCCGCGATGACTTCGTCTCCATGGAGGGTCTTTCTGCGGGTCCGCGGCAGGCCAAGATCAAGCAAGCTTATGGATATGGTTTCGCCGAAGAGCACCAGCGACAGGTCAGTGAAGGAACCGACGGCGAGCCAGAGGCTCACCAGCGCAGCCGTGACGCCGGACGAAAAGCCCAGATCGAGACGGTCTCGGCCTTCCTCGACGTGAACGTCGACCATTTTCTCGAAGTCACCATGGTCGCCTTCCTCGACCTGGCCCGTGCCGTAGCCCCCATGACAGTCTGCCTGAACCAGAACACCTCAGACACGTATTCCGGTGCCGATTTCGTTGCCGGAGAGCAGGAGATCGACGCCGAGGAGGCAGTCGCCTTCGTCCGTCAGCGTCGCGACACCGCCCACCCGGAGCTGAACTTCACCGATCTGGACCGCAGCCGTCGCCAACAGGCATTCATCGCCTCCCTGGCCCATCAGCTGAAACAGACCAGCACGTTGACCAACCCGGCGAAGCTCCAACGCATCCTTGATGCCGCCGATTCAAATATCGCCGTGGACTCCGACCTGAACATCATCCGGTTTTCGCGTCAGGCCACGTCCTTGCTCGGCGGGAACGCCGAGTTCGTCACCCTGCCCATCGAAGGCTTCGGCACCTCAGCCTCCGGCGAGTCCATCAACCTCGTCGACAGTGAAAAGATCCGCCGCACCGTGAAGGATCTCATCGCCGTCCCCGGCTCCGAGGCCTCCTCGCCGGAACATGCCGGGGGCCCCTCCACTGACGGCCCAGCTTCCAAGTCTTCTCCGCCGACTCCAGCCCGGAGTCCCGGCAGCCCCGCCGCCGATCAAACCCCAGCGGATTCCACTTCAGAGGGCAGTCGGTCCTACGACGATTGGCACGGCCCATTGCGGGGAGGTGCACTGCCTTGCGTGAAATAGACCCTGACGTCCAGCCAACCGCCCGCCGTGCTTCCTCCGGCCCCGAGTACCGGATCATCATCATCGTCACCGTGATCCTGACAGCCCTGGGCCTATTCATGGTGCTCTCCGCCTCAGCCGTCGGAGATTCCTCCACCTCCTACCGGCACCTCATCAAACAGGGTCTGGCCGCAGCGCTGGGGTTGGGAGCGATGTGGTTGCTTTCGCGCCTGCGGATCCAACAGCTCAGGAAACTGGCCTGGCCACTCTTCGGTGGCACCCTGGTGCTGTTGTTGCTGGTTCAGACCCCGCTCGGCCAGGAGGTCAACGGGGCTCGACGGTGGATCTCCTTGGGCGCCATCAGTCTCCAGCCCTCGGAACTGGCCAAGCTGGCCGCCCTCCTCTGGGGGGCCCAGATCATCGACGCCAAACGTTCCCTGCTGGGTCGTTGGTCGCATCTGATCGTCCCCTACCTCCTCGGGATCGGTGCCATGGTGGTCCTGGTCCTGCTCGAGAAGGACCTGGGCACCACCATGATGCTGATGCTCATCATGCTCGCCACCCTGTTCTATGCCGGCCTCCCCCTGCGCAAGCTGGCGGTGCTCCTCGCCGGATCCGGTCTCATCGCCGTGGCCGCTGCCCTGCTGAGCCCCAACCGGCTGATGCGCCTATTGAGCTGGGCCAACTGTGCCGAGGGCGCGGAACTCTGCCGGCAAGGCCTGCAGGGTCAGTATGCGTTGGCTTCCGGAGGCTGGTGGGGCGTCGGGCTCGGACAAAGCCGGCAGAAATGGCATTGGATTCCGGAGGGCCACACCGACTTCATTTTCGCCATCCTCGGTGAGGAACTCGGATTGCTCGGATCCTTGGCGGTACTGCTGCTCTTCGGAGTCTTGGCCGTGGCGATCCACAAGGTCTCCCTGCGGACCACGACGACGTTTTCCCGCTGCATCTGCTCGGTCACCCTCATCTGGTTGGTGTTCCAGGCCATCCTGAACATCGCCATGGTCATCGGGCTGACCCCCGTGACCGGGGTCCCCCTGACCTTCATCTCCTACGGCGGCTCATCGCTCTTGGTCTCGCTGGCCGCCATCGGGCTGGTGCTCTCCGTGGCCAGGAACACCGCGTCACACGTCGTCCAGAATCCCGCGCGTGACAGGCAGCGGCGATAGCATCGGCCCATGCCCGAGAGCCGATCCACCGCAGTCGAGGGGCGCTCGTTCAGGTTCCCGGCACTGTTGCTCACCGCGCTGGCGTTGTTGTCGATGGCAGGTCCGGTAGCCACCGACCTCTACTTACCGGCCTTCCCCGAGATGGCCCGCGAGTTCGGAGTCAGCGCCTCGGCCATCCAGCTGACCCTGACCGGCTTCCTGCTGGGCATGGGCGCCGGTCAGCTGCTCTTCGGCCCGCTCTCTGACAGGTTCGGGCGGGTCCGCCCCCTGCTGATCGGCTCCTCCGTTTTCGTCCTGTCCTCCGTCGCGGTGGCCTTGGCCCCCACCATTGAAACCCTCACGGCATTCAGGTTCCTGCAGGGGCTCAGTGCGGCAGCCGGCGTCGTCCTCTCCCGCGCAGTGATCTCCGACCGCGCCGTGGGCGGGCAGGCAGCCCGACTGTTTTCCATCATGATGACCATCAGCGGGGTGGCGCCGGCGGTGGCCCCCTCGGTGGGCAGCCTGATATTCACGACCTCAGGTTGGCGGGCCGTCCTCTGGGCGATCGCCGTGATGTCGGTGGTGATGCTGCTCGGCGCCCTGTGGCAGGTGCGCGAGACGCTGCCGGTGGCCCACCGACGCACCGGACCGCTGTTCGGGGGCCTGGCCGAAGCCATGAGGCATCGCCGATTCGTGGGCTACATCGTCCTCTTCGGGGCGGCGTTCGGGATCCTCATGGGGTACATCTCGGCCTCCCCGTTCCTCTACCAGGGGGTCCTCGGTTTGAGCCCCGGAACGTTCGCCCTGCTCTTCGGCGCCAACGCCCTGGGCATGATGAGCGCCGGGTTGGTCTCCGCCCGGCTCGCCACCCGGATCCCCCTGCGCAGCACCGTCACCGTCGCCGTCTCCACCTTGGTCACCGTCACCGTGGCCTTCACCCTCTGCGCGCTACTCGCCGCGCCCGGCTGGATACTCGCAGCACTGATTTTCGCCACCACCTGCAGCATCGGGTTCGTCATGGGCAACACCACCTCGCTGGCCTTGGCCGAGGTCAGGCAGATATCCGGCAGCGGTTCGGCCTGGCTCGGTGGCGCCCAATTCACCCTGGGGGCGATCGTCTCCCCGTTGGGCGGCCTCGGCGGTTCAACGAGCGCGCTCCCCCTCGGGTTCGTCCTGCTCGGGTGTTCCCTGCTGGCCGCCGGTGCCCTCGTCGCCACCTCGGACCGTTTCCATACCGAGGCCACCCGATGAGCCCGCCGACCGCTGTTCGGCCCGCCCTGCCGTGGGTCATCGCCGGGATCGTCATGGTCGCGTTGAGCCTGCGCGCCCCGATCATCGCCCCCACCGCGGTGATCGCCGACATCCGCGAAGGCACCGGGCTCAGTGCCGCCGGGGCGGGCCTGCTGACCGGCCTGCCGGTGCTCCTCTTCGCGTTGGCCACCCCGCTGGCGTCGCGGGTGATCCGCCGTTTCGGCCCCGAAACCACGATCGTGCTCTGCCTGGCCGGGATCATGGCCGGCACGCTCATCCGCTCCTCGGGGCCGGCCCTGGTGGTGCTCGGCGGCACCGCGGTCATCGGCGCCGCCATGACGCTGGGCAATATCGCGGTCCCGGTGCTGATCCGCCGGGACGTCCCCTGGAATAAGGTCTCCTCGGCGACGGCCGCCTATTCGGCCACGATGAATGTCGGCTCGATGGCGACCCTGCTGGGCACCGCACCGTTGGCCGGGGTGGCCGGCTGGAGGTGGGCGATCGCCGCCTGGTCGATCGTCACCGCCGTCGGACTCATCTATTGGGTCCTGCGACGGCGCAACGCCCCGGGGGCCCCGTTTTCCCCCGGCATGGCGGGCAAGACGACTGGCCCGGCGGCGGCCCCGACCCGCAGCCCGGAACAGCGGGCCCACACCCAGCGCATCGTGGCGCTGCTGGTCTTCGCCTTCTGCGGGCAGTCGGCGGCCTACTACGCCACCACGGCGTGGCTGCCGCTGCTACTCACCGAGACCCGCGGCCTGGCCCCGGCGGCCTCGGGGGCCTCGGCCTCGCTGTTCCAGGTCGCCGCGATCCTCGGCGCCTTCGGGGTCCCGTTGCTGGCGAACCGCACCAGGTTGTCGGTGGCGGCGATCGTCGTGGCCGTCTTCTGGATCATCCTGCCGGTGGGGCTACTGATCGCCCCGCAGGCCTTCGTGCTGTGGTCGATCATCGGCGGCATCGCCCAGGGCGGCGGGTTCACCGTGATCTTCTCCGTCATCCCGCGGATCTCGCATTCCGACGCCGAAGCAGCCTCGGTGTCGGCCCGCGTCCAGGGTGGCGGCTATCTCGCAGCGACAGCAGCCCCGCCGTTGGTCGGTTGGCTGAACACTCTCACCGGGGGCTGGACCGCTCCCCTGGTCCTGGTCCTGGCAGCAACCCTGACCTACACGACCGGTGCCGTGACCGCGGCCCGGCTCTCCGACCGGGACTGACCCCGGCCGCAGGCCAAACGCAGGACTATCTGCTATTCACCGCCAGCGAGGCCCCGAACCCCAGCAGTGCGACTCCCGCGCCGCGGTCGGTCCAGCGGATGAAGCCCGGCTTCTGGAAGGTTCCCCGGGCCAGATGGGTTCCGTTGATGAGCAGCGAGAACCAGATCAGCGCCAACAGGTTGTGCACCCCGGCCAGCGCAATGCCCATGAGCAGTGTCGAGGTTCCTGCGGGGATGAACTGCGGGATCATCGCGATGTAGAAGACCCCGACCTTGGGGTTGAGCAGGTTCGTGCCCGCACCCTTGGCCCAGGAGAACAGCAGCCCTCGGCTGGCCCGCGCGACGGGTTGATCGGCAACGACCGTGGGTGGGGTGCGACCCAGCGAACGCCAGAGCATGGTCGCGCCCAGCCAGGCCATATACAGGGCACCGACCAGTTTGAGGATCGTGAACGCCGTTTCGGAGGCGGCCAGCAAGGCCGATGCCCCGACGGCAGCGGCAATGCCCCAGAGCATGGCACCCGAGTTGACGCCCAATGCGGTCGCGTAGCCATGGCGGCGTCCTTGGCTGATCGAAGCGCGCAGCACCAGCACGGTGTCCAGCCCCGGGATGATGGTCAACAGGGCGGCCACGACGGCGAAGGACAGCAGGGCCGATTCGATGCTCACGACTGCCATGCTAGGGCCACCGCAGCCAGGACCGCATCCGGCACGTCGCCGGGCGGGCCATCTGGAAGCAGACTACCTAGAAACCGCGCCCCGGCGTCGTGCTGTGGTCTTCGGAGAGATCATCGAACTCGGCGTCGATGGCGTTGGCGTTGGCGTTCCGATCTTTTTTGATCACCGCGGACACCACCCCCGCGACCATTGCTAGACCAAGAATGTTCATGACGATCGTAAAGACCATGGCCGACGCCCTCCCCAGTTGTTGATACGTTCTCGCAGGCGACAGAATTCATCCAAGAACCTGTCTTAAGCCCCAAGGTACAGTCTCGACCCGCCCGGCAGGGGAGGCAAGGCCGCCAGATGTCGAACCGTGACCAAGGCAACCCTGCAGGTACCGCCTTAGCGCAGAATCTGGACGGCAGCAGGCACAACGTCGATCAGTACCGCCCCGCTGCCGACCATTCCCTCGGTTTCGCCATCGCCCCCGTAAAGAATCGCCGGCTCGGCCGAAAGTGTGATGGATCTGCCGCGGAAGGTGTGCACCGTGGGCAAGTCGACGTGGGTACCTCCGTAGACCTTCGGCAAGGCCCGGATCATGTCCAGCCGGCCGAAGGCCTCAATCACCACGATGTCCAAGAGTCCATCGTCGATGCTGGCTTCCGGGGCAATGCGCATACCCGAGCCGTAGTAGGCCGAATTGGCAACGGCCACGCAGGCCGCTTTGAAGATCCGCTCGGTCCCGTCGATGCCCACGGTCAACCGGGTGGGACGGAACGTGGCCAAGGCGTACAGGCCGTTCAGCGGATACTGCCACGACCGTGGCAGCCAGTGCCCGCGGGCGACCCGGTCGGCGACCACTGCGTCGATGCCTGCGTAGATCGAACCCGCCACCACTCGTGAGGTGCCGTCGGGGGCGGTGGTGGTGATGAGGTCGGTTTCCGCGGGTTCCTCGTCGAGCAGGATGGTTGCCACGGCGTGAGGATCCGTGGGCAATCCCAGCATCCTGGCGAAGTCGTTGCCCCGTCCGGCGGGGATGACCCCCAGGATCCCGCCGAGCCGGGCCACTTCTCCGGCGAGCGCCGAGACGGTCCCGTCACCTCCGACAGCGACCACCACATCGCCGCGGATGACGGCCTGGGCAAGGGCTCTTTTGCCCTCCGCCGGCCCCGAGGGGGCCACGGTTTCGACCCGGGCCCCGGACTCGCGTAGGATCCGCTCCACGCGGGCGGCCGCGGCCAGAGGGTCGCCGCTGCCGGCAGCCCGGTTGACCAGGAGGGTAAAGGATCGATTCACGCGGACCAGACTACGGTGCCGCGGGCGGCCCGCCGCTTTTCGCGTGCCGCGGTTGCTGTCGCCTCAGTCGGCGGTTCCGGGGAGTGCTGGTGCTTGCGAGCGGTAGACGTGTCCTGTCGGCGTTGTGGTTTCCACCATGTGCCGGGCTCCGGCGACCTTGCGGGAGTGCCAGTTCAGCGCTTCCTTCGTGTGGTTGCAGCGGACACAGGTTCCCTGCCCGTTTTCCGCGACGGTCGCCCCGCCTCCGGCCCAGGCCAGGATGTGATCCATATGCCGGATGGGAGCATCGCACCACGGGCGGGTGCAGGTCTGGTCCCGTACTTCGATGAAGCGCCGCAAGCCGCGCGGGAACAGTCTGGCCCGCGAATCCAGGCCCACGAGTTCCCCCGTGGCAGGCGCCGTATAGAGCCGTCGGATCCAGGCCAGGGAGTCGGGCCCGGGCGGCGCGTTGGACTCTTGCCCGTCGGTGGGTTCCTGGGGTGTCGCTGTCGACAGACGGGCAGCCCGAGTCGCTTCGCGGATCATGTCCCGGGCGACCTGCGCCGGAACGACCCCATAGCCCTGCAGGTGTGCCGGTTCCGTATCGCCCTGGAACAGCGTCCGGTCCGTCATCACCAGCTGGATCTCCACGCGCATACCCTCGGCCCGCTGCTGCCCGGTGACCCGTTCCACCAACGTGTCGGCCATGATCTGGCCGCGGCTGCGCGCATCCCCGGTTGCCGTCGCGAGATCCGCGGCCCGGGTCAGTGCCTTCAGCACCGCGACCCCCTGGCCCACGGGCAGGGACCCGGTCAGGATGGCCATGGTGTCCGGGGCCGGACGTAGGCTCACATGCCGGTCCCCCACGGCCCGGCGGGCGCGTTCGACCGCTGCTTTCGGGCTGGCCTGCTCGGCCAGATGCCGTGCCATGGCCTTCAGCTTCCGATTGCCGACCCCCTCGATGGTGCGTGGATCGGCCATCAAGGCCGCATCGACCTTTTTCCGGTCCTCCAACTCCAGGCAGGCGGTCTCACCCACCAGCAACGTGGCGCGCCATTCGCTGATCTCCCCGGCGCGGAACGCCTCATGGGTATGGGGCATTTCATCCACCATGGCCCGGGCGAAGCCCAGGAGCCGGGAGCCCTCATGCGGGGACTCACGCCGGGCCAATGCCACCTGCGCGCCGACCCCCTGTCCACGCTTTTCGGGGTCGACACCGGCGGCCGCTTCGCGTCTGACCGCCCGCTCACGCAGGGCCACGGCCGCCCGCGCCGGATAGGCGCCGGCAGCCGACTTCACCGCTTCCAACCCGGAAAGCAGATCCACCAGACCCGCTTCGCCCAACCGGGTTCCCCCGAGCGCCAGGGCCGCCCTCACCGCCTCGATCCGGGCGAGCGCGGGCTCCGCAACCGCCGCGGCGTCGGACACCCCGGGGGAGCCCGGGGCTCCGCCGGCATTTTCTCCTACCTCATACTCGAACATGTATTCGAGTTTAGTTTTCTTCCTCCGACCCCATCCCGACGGGATCCCGCCTGTGCACAGCCATCACCGGCACGGATCCTGTGGAGGGGACGAGCAGGGCTCCTGTACTTCACCGGGAGCTTATGCGTACGTTGGCTGGAAGGGGATGCCACCCCACCCATCCGACCAGGAAGAGGATGATTTCCATGCCACAGATCACCGGAGCCGACGGAAACACGCTGAACTACCAGGACACGGCGGGCGAAGGCCGTCCGGTCGTCCTGATCCACGGCTGGCCGCTCGATGGCACCTCCTGGGCCAACCAGGTGGGCCCGCTGGCCGAGAAGGGCCATCGCGTCATCACCTACGACCGTCGCGGTTTCGGCGCCTCCGAGCCGGCCGCACGCTACGACTACGACGCGCTGGCGGCCGACGTCGCGGCACTACTGGAGGGGCTTGACCTCAAGGACGTCACCCTCGTCGGGTTCTCCATGGGTGGCGGCGAGGTCGCCCGCTACGTCTCGGCCCACGGCGAGCAACGCCTCCACTCGATCATCTTCGCCGCGGGGGTGCCGCCCTTCCTGCTCAAGACCGACGGGAACCCGGACGGTCCGCTGGAGGAGGCGCAAGCCAACGAGATGAAGTCCCAACTGACAGCGGACCGCAACGCCTTCTTCGAGGGGTTCACCCCCGGCTTCTACTCGGCCGGGGACCAGTTGTGCGTCAGCGAGGACCAGCTGAAGGAAACCATCGCCGTGTCCTGCCGGTCCAACGAGGCGGCCGCAGTGGCCTGCATGGATGCCTTCGGCACCACCGACTTCCGCGAGGACCTACCCAGCATCACGGTGCCTACACTCGTGATCCACGGCGATAGCGACGGCGTCGTACCCTTCGAAGGCTCTGGCCAGCGCACCCACGAAGCCATCGGCCACAGCGAGCTCGTCGTCATCGAGGGAGCACCCCACGGACTCATCGTGTCCCACGCCGGGGAATTCAACTCCGCGCTGCTGGACTTCCTCGATCGCTAGCCGACACATCTGTCTGGAGGCCCACGGTCGTTGTGATCCCCTGCAGGGGGTGTGAGACTGGGCCCTGACCCGTCGACTCCAAGGAGGGGTGTGATGCCGAAAACCGGCCTCGAGAAGGAACGTTTCGCCGCATCCCTGGACCTGCCGGGGGCCGGCTCATGAGCGAGGCCCCGCCCCGCTCATTGGCCCGCGGCCTCACCACGGCCAGTCGCTGGACCGCCAAGTCCCTGGTGCTGGTCGTCGGGTTGGTGGTGTTGTGGCTGCTGCTGCGCACCTTATGGGCGGTGGTCTTCCCTTTGTTGCTGGCCCTGCTGCTGTCCTCGTTGTTGTGGCCGCTATGCCGGGGACTCCACCGGGCAATGCCCCGCGCGCTGGCCGCCCTACTGTCGTTGCTGGTGTTGTTGGCCGTCGTGGCGGGCGTCATCTGGGCGGCCATCCCCGCCCTCGGTTCAGGGACCCGCCGCCTGGGCGCACTCGCCCAGGAGAACCTCACCAGCTTCACCACGCAACTGCGCGATTTGCCGCTGGATCTGAGCGGGGTGGACCTGCAGCAGAACCTGGAGGACATCCTGGGCTGGGTGGGCGGCCGCTGGCAGGACATCCTGTTCGGCATCGCCTCGGGTCTGGGATCGGTGACCAGCCTCATCGTCGTGCTGCTGCTGACCCTGGTGCTGACCTTCTTCTGCCTCAAGGACGGCGAGCGCTTCCTGCCCTGGGTGTTCCACTGGACCTCGCCGGAGACCCACGTCCATGCCGGACGTCTGGGCGAACAGGCCTGGCAGGCCCTGTCCGCCTACCTGAAGACGCAGATCATCGTGGCCCTGGTCGACGCCGTCTTCATCGGGTTGGGCCTGTGGCTGCTGGACGTCCCGCTGGCCTTCCCGCTGGCGCTGCTGATCTTCTTCGCCGGATTCATCCCCGTGATCGGCGCCGTCTCCACCGGCCTGCTGGCCACCCTGGTGGCCCTGCTGGCGCACGGCTGGGCCACCGCCCTGGCGACCCTGGTGGTGGTGCTGGCCGTCCAGCAGCTCGAGGCGAACCTGCTGCAGCCCTACATCGTGGGCAAGGCCCTGCATCTGCATCCGGCCGTCGTCATCGGGGCCGTCACACTCGGCTTCACTCTCTTCGGCATCATCGGGGCCTTCCTCGCCGTGCCGGTGACCGCCGTTGCAGTCGTCGTCCTGCGCTACCTGCGCGAACAAACCCAACCCGCTCCCCCACCGGAAGCCCCCGAGACGCCCTCGGACGCGGCCGACGAGGATCCGGCGTCACCCACCCCGGCATGACGAACCAACCTTCCGGTTGGTAAAGTAAGGGCATGAGTGCCGATACCCGCGACCAGATCATCGATTCCTCCCTGCGCCTGCTGCGCCAGGGGGACACGGTCTCCCTGGAATCGGCGGCCCGCGAGGCGGGGCTGACCAAACCCGGGCTGATGTACCACTTCCGGACCAAGGAAGCGCTCATGCTCGGGCTGGTCGACGCGGTGATCGATCAATGGGTCGTCGAACTTTCGGCCCGTCTGGGAGATACCCCGGAACAGGCCACGGCCACCGACCGGGTCACGGCCTATCTGGAATGGACACTGGAGCGGAACTTCGACGCCTCCGATCTGGTGATGCTCACCGATCCGCGCCTGCGCGACCCGCTGACCGAACGGTGGAGTAAACGCTTCGGCCCGTGGTTCGCCGTGCCCGACGGCGCATCGGCGGCCCTGCGCGGACGGTTGGCAGCGGTCAGGCTGTTGGCCGACGGCATCTGGTTCGCCAGCGCCACCGACATCCTGCCCCCAGCGCAGGACGAGCTGGAGACCATCCGCACCGCCGCCGTCTCACTGTTGGAGGACCAGCCATGAAGAAGTGGCTTCTGTTGACCGGGGCCATCCTCACCGAGGTCACCGGCTCGGTGTCACTGAAGGCCGCCGTCGAACACCCCGGCTGGTATTTCCTCACCGCCGTCGGATTCGTGGTGGCCTTCGTCTTCCTCGCCGCCGTCCTGCGCGAAGGGATGCCCTTGGGCGTGGCCTACGGCATCTGGGGTGCCAGCGGTGTCGCCCTGACTGCTGCCCTGTCGGCAATCATCTTCGGCGAACCATTGACGGCCACCATGCTCGCCGGGATGGGGCTGATCATTGCCGGGGTGCTGACCATCGAACTCGGTTCCCAACGCGCCGCGGAGCGTGCACCTGAACAGCAAGGGACTCCAGCATGATCGGCTGGGTCCTGTTGGGTGCGGCCATCGTCAGTGAAGTCGCCGGCACCTTGTCCTTGCGCATGGCCACGTCCGGGAGTCGCCGCTGGTACGGCGCCGTCGCCACCGGGTACCTCGTCGCCTTCTCCTGCCTGGCCTTGGCACTGCAGACCGGGCTGGCCCTCGGCGTCGCCTACGGGATCTGGGCCGCCGTGGGGGTGGCGTTGACCGCTCTGGCCAGCAAGGTCCTCTTCGGTGAACCGCTGAACTGGGTCATGACCTGCGGCATCATCCTGATCATCGGGGGTGTGCTCCTGGTCGAAACCGGGGCCGCAGCCTAGGAAGCTACCGATCGGCTCCCGTCGGCGCGGTCCGCCGGAACCCCGGCCCACACCTGCAGGGCGGCCCAGGCTGCTGCCGTGAACGGGACCGCGAGGATGGCCCCGAGAACCCCGGCGACCACGGCGCCGGTGGCCAGCGCGAGCAGGACCACCAGCGGGTGGATCTGGAGCGTGCGGCCCATCACCACCGGCTGCAGCAGGTTGCCTTCGAGCTGGTTCACCACGACCACCACCACCAGGACGATGACTGCCGCCACCGGGCCGACGCCTAAAAGTGCGACGACGGAGGCCAGGATCCCGGTGACCGTGGCACCCAGGATGGGGATGAAGGCCCCGATGAAGATCAGGACGATCAACGGCAGCGCCAAAGGTACCTTGAGGATCAGCAGGCAGGCCCCGATCAGGACGGCGTCCACTGCGGCGACGATGGCCGTCCCCCGGACGTAGCCGCCCAAAACGGCGGTGATCCGTCGCCCGGCGATCCGCACCTTGGCGAGCTGCCGGCCGCGCAGCTTTCTTATGGCAAAGGCCCACATCTTCCCGCCGTCCTTGAGGAAGAAGAACAGGATGACGGCCATCAGCACGAAGCCCGTCGCCATTTCCGAGACGAGCGCCGCGCCGGCCATGGCCTGGTCCTGTGTTGCATCGCTGCCCAACAGCTGCTGGAAGGATTGCTGGGCATGCTTCAGCGTCGCGTCGTTGACCGGCAACGGACTATTTTTCAGCGCGGTCCACAGGTCCTTGGTCCGGTCCCCCGCCTGGTCCGCCAGGGACCCCCATTCGGCACGGATCGTCGTGATGACTCCGAGCAGGATGGCCCCGAAGGCGATGAGCAAGGCAGCGAAGGCGGTGCCCGTGGCTGGCCCCGCCGACCAGCCGTGGTGGCGCAGCCAGATCACGAGCGGGTTGATGGCCGCCGCGAGGATCAGCGCCAAGAAGAGCGGCACGATCACGACGGTGATCTGCAGGAGCCCGAAGACGACGACGGCCACCAACACCAGAAGGTACAGGATGCTGCGGGCCCACTCACCGGCACGACTCAAACTATGGGTCCACTGGAGACGTTCGCGTCCGTCGAGTGCCTCGTCAGGTTCAGTCATCGTGTTCTCCCGTACTGGTCCAGGGTGGATGACGGATCAGAGTCCGGGCAGCACCTGTTCGCGCACCTGCTTGCGCAGGATCTTGCCCAGCATAGAGCGTGGCAGGTCTTCGATGGCCACGATGCGCTTGGGAACTTTGTAGCCGGCCAGGTGTTCACGGCAATGTGCACGCAGCGCGTCTTCATCCAGGCCGGCCCCGGGTTCGAGTTCGACGGCGGCGAGCACCATTTCGCCCCCGCGTTCCAGGGGTTTGCCGAAGGTGGCAGCATCCTTCACGTCGGAGTGCAGGCGCAGCACGGTTTCGACCTCGGTGGGTGAGACGTTGAAGCCGCCGGTGACAATCAGTTCCTTGGCCCGGTCCACCACGGTGGCGAAACCGTCGTCGTCCACGGTGACGATGTCGCCGGTGCGCAGCCAGCCGCCGGGCAGCAGCGTTGTGGCGGTTTCCTCGGGGTTGTTCCAGTAGCCGCTGAAGACCTGTGGGCCCTTGATGAGCAGCTCCCCCGGTTCTCCGGCCGTGACCTCGGCCGATGCGTCCTTGGGGTCCACGACCTTCATGAGGGTCGAGGGGAAGGGCACCCCGATGGTGCCGTTGCGCCGGGTGGGGTGGAACGGGTTACCCAGGGCCACCGGCGAGGATTCGGTCATCCCGTAGCCTTCGACCAGCAGGCCGCCGGAGACCGATTCCCAGAGTTCGACGACATGGTCGGGCAGGTTCATGGCCCCGGAAATGCAGTATTTGGCCGAACGCAGCGATACCCCGCGTTCCTTCGCGGCGATGGCGGTGCGTTCGTAGATCGGCGGGACCGCGCAGTAGACGGTGGCCGGGGACTTCTTCATCGCGTCCAGGATCAGCTCTGGGTCGAACTTCGGGAACAGGACCAGCAGGCCCTGCTTGCGGATCCCGTAGGTCAGGTACAGCGTCATGCCGAAGGCGTGGAACATCGGCAGGATGGCGTAGAAGATCTCCTTGCCGTACTGCGCGCCTTCCATCCAGGCCTCGCCCTGCAGGGCGTTTGAATACAGGTTGAAGTGGGTCAGCATCGCCCCCTTGGGACGACCCGTGGTGCCGGAGGTGTACTGGATGGCTGCCAGATCACTCACGTCGGGGCGCGGGTGCAGCGGGTCGAGCATGCCGTGGGACAGCAGCTTCTTCCAGCCGGTGGTCCCCGGGGCCTTGGCGGTCAACGAGTCCCGGGTGGCTTTCAGTTTGCCCACCGGCAGGGCCAGCGCTGCACGTTTGAGCTTCGGGAAGGCCTCGAGCAGGTTCACCGAAACGATGTGGTCGATCTCGATATCTGAGGGGAAGTCGGCGAGCGCGGCTGCGGCTTTATCCCAGACAATGGCGATGCGTGCCTGGTGGTCCTCAAACTGGTGGCGCAGTTCGCGGGCGGTGTACAGCGGATTATGTTCGACGACGACGGCGCCCAGGCGCAGCACCGCGTAGAAGGCGACGACGTGCTGCGGGCAGTTTGGCAGCACCAGGGCCACCCGGTCCCCGGCGCGCACCCCGAGGGTGCGCAGGCCTTCGGCAGCCCGGTCGACCTGTTCGCCAAGTTCGCGGTAGCTGGTCCGTCGGCCGAAGAACTCCAGCGCCGGGAGGTTGCCGGCCTCGGCCACCGAGTGCTCGAGCATGTCGACCAGCGACTCGGTCGGCAGCTCGATCTCGGCCGGGACGCCCGGCTGGTAGTTCTTCACCCAGGGCTGCTGCGACGCTGGCTGGTCTGCAGATGACTGATCGGGGGCACCGGTGGCGTTATCCATGAGGCCCATCTTCCCGCGAATGCACGACGACGGCGAATTCCGTGCCTCTCCGTGCCGGGATTCCCGCCGGCGGTGGTTAGCCCTTGCTCTTGGCGAAGGAGCGCAGTTGGGTCAGGGAACCGTTGAAGACGTTGCCGTCCACTCCGGCGGTCTTGCTAATGAACCCGGTGTCCGTCGCGTACTGCCAGAGCCGGTAGCCGGTCCATCCGCCGGGCAGGGCGCCGGGGGTGTCCTGGGCCGATCCCGGGTAGCGCGCCACATGCAGGTCCCAGTTCTTGAACCGGGAGGAGGAATTGGTGCACTGGTTCCACCAGGAGCTGGCGGTGTAGATCATCGGCAGCCGGCCGGTCAGATTCCTGACCTCGACGCCGAAGGCATGGATCCAGTCCGAGAGCTGCTTCGGGCTCATCCCGTAACAGGTGTCCCCCTTGCCCTGCGGGAAGGTTTTGGCGTCATAGGGGTTCCATTCGATGTCCAGCAGCGGGGGCATGGTTTTGCCGTCGGCCGACCAGCCTCCGCCGTTGGCGACGAAGGCCCGGGCCTGGGTTTTGGCGCTGGAGGCTGCGGGCATGGCGAAGTGGTAGGCCCCGCGGATCATCCCGGCGTTGTAGGAGCCGTTGTATTGCTGGGTGAAGTTGGGGTTCTTATACACCGAGGTTGGCCAGGACTGCGTGGCCTTCACGTAGGCGAAGCGGGCCCCCTTGCCATAGGCGTAGGACCAGTTCACGTTGCCCTGGTGGGCGGAGACGTCCACCCCGGGAACCCCCGGCGGACGCCACCAGCCATTGCCGGAGGTGTACGACGGCGACACGGTCGAGTTCTGTGCTTTCGCTGGGCTTGAGGGGAGGTCGGGAATCGAAACGGTCTCGCCGCCCGCCGCTCGGCCCAGCTCGGCCAGTTCCTCCAGCGTGAGTACCTGGGGGTCGCCGGTTTCGGCGATGCGTTTCTGGCCTTGGCCCATCTGAGCGGGCAGCACCTTCTCCCCCAAAGCTTCGGAGGCCTGTTCGGCCAGGGCCTTCCGCTGGCCTGCAGGAATCTGCCCGTAGGAGAGGGACTCGGTGATCTGTTCTGCGACGGCGCCACGCTCCGAGGAGTCTGTGGGTTGCGGGGTGCTCGGGGCCGCCGAGGCTGCCGGCACCAGCGCGGAGGCCAGGGCGAAGGTCGCGGCCAGCGGGAGCGCGGCGCGGCGGAAAACATGTGCCGGTGACGAGGTCATCATCGGTCCTCTCATCAGTGCTGGACGGGCGAAGGGGGCGTCTCCGGGGAGTCTGGCACATCAGAATTCAGGTCACAAGACGATAAACCACTTTTTGGGCAATATTTCTTCGCTCCCGTCACAAGTCAATCCCCGGCTGTCATGCGCGGCGTTGTCTTCGACGGGGGCAGCCCCGGGCCACTGGCTATCCGCCGGTATCCCGGGTCGCTTCGAGCAGTGTTGCCGTGCGGCGGTGGACGTCGGCGTCGCGTTCGCCCAAGGTGGCCACGAGTCGTTGCAACCGGGTGACCCGTTCAAGGTAGCGCTGCGAGAGCCGGGCGGACAGGGGCAGTGCCGCCAGATCGGCCGCTTCGCGCCAGGCCATGACCAGGGCCCGTTCAAACAGGCGCTGATCGGCCTCTGCGCCGGAGGATGCGGCCCCCGCACCCAGCACGGCCACCGTGTTGAGTCGGGAATCGTCCAACCCCAGGGCCAGTTGGTCCAGGTCGGCCCGCACCGTGCGCAGGGCGGCAGCTCCCCGACCGAAACGGCCCAGCCCGGCCGAGATGAGACCACCGAACCGCACCACCTGGGCGATGGTGAGCAGTCCCAGGGTCAGCGTCGCGGTCAGCAACCAGAACAACAGCGCCCCGCTGACGTTCTGGTCCCGGAAACCATTGTTCTGCAGGCCGCGGGCCAGGCCCTCGAGCCCCTGGGACACATGGACCTCCGCCGAGCCCGGCGAGGAGACGTAGAGGTGTGGGACGTCCCAGTTCGGGGCTCCCAGCCGGTGCCCCTCGCCAAGGGCGATAGCCCCGGTGAGCTGCCCCGGCAACGCGACCCGACCGTCGTCGAACACCATGACCGGCATGATGACCTGGTCCGCCCGCAGTTCGCCGGTCACCGGGTCCAGCAGCTGCGGGAACTCGCCCTTCACCCGCCAGAGGGCGTCGAGGTGGCGCGTCGGGTCTACCTCGACTCCCAGCGTCGAGCTGGCTCTGGGGCTCGGCCGCAGATACTGTTCGGCGTCCCGGACGGCCACGGTGACGTCGATGGGTTGGGGGAACTTGTCCTCGAGCGAGTCGCGGATCCCTTCTTCGGTGATGCCCTCGGCCTGCCCGTCGATGCTCAAGCTACGCAGATGGTCGGTACCGGTCAACTCCCAGCCGGGCCGGCCCAGCACGGTTCCGGTGATCAGCCCCGCGGCGACGGCCGAGACCACGAGCGCGACGGCGGTGCCCCCGAGCCACCAGACCCGTCCGCGCCGACCGGTTGCTGCCGGGCCGAGGTCGTCGGGGTGGAGCCGCCGCAGGCCCCGACGGCCACGGTGGCCGCGGTGTCGACGGGTTTTGCGGGCCGGTGACAGGGCGTCGTAGGCTTCGACGTCACCGAGCAGTGCCCGGGCCACGGCATTGGCTTCGTCCAGGACCGTCAGAGCCAGCGAGGACTCCCCCGGCAGGCCCAGACTCTCGCGCAGTTCGCTCAGGTCTTCGGTATCCCGGCGGCGGGCCTTGACCTTCCCGTGGGGGTAGCGGCGCAGGACGTCGGCGATATGCCGGGCGATCCCCTCCAGGCTGCGCTCCGCCTCCGCCCAGGCGTGGACCCCGGCCCCTGTCGTCCCGCGGCCGGAGCGGGCCGAGGCCTCCAGCAGGGCACGTAACCTGCCGCGCAGATCGTCCATGGTCTTGGCCGAAAACACGTCGACCGGGGCTGCTTCGAGGCGAATGATCAGTTCACGGGCAGCGTCGTTCAGGGGTGTGGTGATCCGGTCAAAGACGTCGCCGCTGCGGGAGAGGTTCGCATGCACCGCCCCGGCGGCGAGGAGGGCATCGGCCAGGATGGTCAGTTCGCGGGCCGAGGCCTCAAAAAGATCGACCAGACCCCCGGCATGGAGGGAAAGCGCGGTCTCCGGGGCCCTGACGGCGGTCATCACCCCTGCCTCGGTGCGGGCCAGTTCCAGGGTTGAATCCCGCAAGGTCCGCCAGGCCACGGTGTAGCCGGCGGGACGGCGTCGTTCCGGCGTCGCCCGATAGGTGACCTCGAGGGCTTCCAAGTCCAGGACCACCCGGGCGAGACGGCGTTGGGCGGTAGCCAGCCGCCGGTACCGGTGCTCCCAGCGTCGTCGGCGGCGCAGCGAATAGGCCAGGGCGGTGCCGGTGAGCAGGATCCCCAGGCCGGTCCCGGCCACCCAGAACACGGGGGTGCGGATGGGCCCGCCGCCGAGCACGTCGGCAGCGGTTTCGGCGGCGGCCACCACGGCCAGCGGACCATGGCCGAGCCCCAGGTTTTTCTGGTAGGCGTTGCCGATGGCAAAGCGGGCGTCCGGGTCGTCGGAGGAGCGCAGGGCAGCCCCGGTGAAGCGCCGGTCGCTGGCCGGGTTCTCGGCGTTCTTCCACTGTGTGGAGAGGACGACGTCGGCGTTCAGGTCAGCTCGGCCGTGCTGTTGGTCGTAGCTGAGGTGGTCGGCGGTGACCTTGAGGGTCAGCGGCTTCCACGAACGGAGGGGCCCGGTGTGGGCGGCGTCGACGGTGGACTGGCTGATGCCGTGGCCCGGGGAGCCCTCTACGACGATCCTCACCTGGGCTTCCGGCTCGGACGTGACGGCGTTCCACCCGAAGCCGGCGAAGAGCAGGGTGATGACCCCGAGCACCAGGGCCAGCCAGGGGAAACCAAAGTGGGGGCGCGAATCTCCGGCGCGCACCAGGCGGCCCGTGGCGGCGGCGCTCATGCTGGCCTCCCGGCGTCCGGCGCACGGGCGGTTTCGGCAGCATCGAGGAGGGCAACGGCCCGGGCCAACTGGGCGAGGACGTCGTGGGCGCCGGGTTGCCCTCCGTCGGCGGTTCCCGGGCCAACCAGCTTCGGTCCGAGTTCCACTTCGGCCGCAGCGGCCTGGGCGAGGAGGCGCCCGGTGACGGCGTCGAGTTCGCCGCGCAACGCCTCCAGCCGGTCGAGCAGGTCGTAGCCGGGGTTCCGACGCCCGCGTTTGGCAGCCCGACGGACGGCCTGGTCAATATCGTCGAGCGCGCGGGTCTGTTCAATCAGCAGGGCAACCACGTCACGAGCTGCCTCGAGCTGCCGGGCGCCCGGGGCGTCGAGGCCCTCGGCGAGGTCCTGCAACCGTTCCCGGTGGGCGTGGATCTGGCGTTGCCGGGCCTGCCTCGCCTTCTTGCCGGAGCCCAGCAGCAGGTCGATCCCGCTCAGGGCGCGCTGCTGGGTGTTCAGTCGTTCCAGGATCGCCGTCACGCTCGCGGTGTCATCGGCGGCCGCGGCCTCAGCGGCCTGTTCCTCCCCCGCCGTCCGTTCCACCAGCTGCGTGGTCAACCGGGCGACGGATGCGGCGACCGGCCCGGGTTTCCCGCCCCGGGGTGGAGTGTCACCGCGTTGGCGCAGTTCCCCGGCCTTCTCATGGATCCGTGCCCGCAGGGACGCGACCTCTTCCTCCCGCGCCTGCTGTGCCAGTGCGCGCCGGTTCCGCCGGCTACTGGCCACCGCGGCGCCGATCCCGGCCAGGACCACGACCCCCACTCCCCCGAGCACCCAGGGCAACGGGTTGGAGCGGGCGTGCAGGCCGGTCCCGGCGGCCACGGCCAGTTCGGAGAGGCCCTCGGTGTACCGGCCCTCATCGAAGGCAGCCGTTCCACTGCCGGCGATGGCTTCGAGGCTGGTGTCGTCGGTGAGTTCGATATTGCGTCCGGGTTCAATGGACACGTCGACCGGGCCGCCGTCGTTTTCGGGCAGGATCACCCCGAGCACGATCCAGTCCTTCCCCACGTAGCCCTCGGATTTCCCGTTCTCCAACCAGTCATCGGCGAGGGCATCGGACTGCCCGAACATCAACGAGCCACGGACCAGCTGGGCGGCGTTCTTGATCTTGGTGGGTTGCTGGTCCACCGCCAACAGGATCCGGGTGCCTTTTCCGATGCCGGCGGATTCCGCCGCCTCGACGATGTCTGGGGCCTTGACCCGGTTCGCTGCGGCGTCGACGACGGCCAGGAACAGATGCTCGGATTCCGCTTCGCGCCCGGGGATGCGAATCTTCCCCTCGTCCTCATCGGGCCGGTCGGGGGTCAGCACCGACGGACTTGCGGGTTCGGGGGCCTCACTGGCAACTGCCGGGCCCGCCAGCGCACCGACCAGGAGGAATCCTGCGAGCGCCGCGCACACCACAGACAGTGGACGACGGCGGTGTGGTGCACTCATGGGGACTCCGGTCCGGTGCGAACGGGCAAAAATCTCTTCCCACTGTAGCCCGGGGACGCTAGCCATCCCCCACGTAGCGGCAACGGCCGTTCCCGGCAGCTATCTAGACCCCTCTAGACGAGAGTCCGCAAGGATGTGGCAGCCACTGCGTCCACGGCGGCCCTGACCAGTTCAGCGTCGGTCACATCGTAGGATCCTTGGCCGCCCCCCGGCCCACTGGGTCCTGCATCGTCGCGCGTCGTGCGGGCAGAAAGGTGGACGGCATCGACCCCTGAACCTGCCACGGCATGGATATCCTCGATGCGTACGCCGCCACCTGCCATGATCTGGATGTGCCCGTCGGCAACGGCGGCTAGCCGGGTCAACTGTTCCAGACCGTCCACGCTGCGTGATGCTCCGCCGGAGGTGAGCACCCGGCCAACGCCCAGCTCCAGCAGTTGTTCGAGGACTGCCACCGGCTGTGCGCAGGTATCGATGGCCCGATGGAAGGTGACCTCCAGATGTTCTGCGGCATCCATCAGGCGCCGCATGGCGTCGAGGTCCACGCGGTTGCTCCCATCCAGTGCGCCGATGACAACGCCTGCGACGCCCAGTTCCCGCAGCATTCTGATATCGCATTCCATGACCTCCACCTCGGATCCGTCGTAGCGGAATCCGCCTCCGCGGGGACGGACAAGAACATGGACGAAGTCCTCGTGACCTGCGGTGGCCTCCAGCACGGCATCGACCAAACCCAAGGACGGGGTCAGTCCTCCGGTGACCAACGCGCTGCACAGCTCGACTCGGTCTGCTCCGAGCGCCGCGGCAACGTCCGCACCCCGAGGGTCCTGGACCGCGATTTCCAGGGCCAGCCGTCCGGTCGGCATCAGAGGGCACCCCCTAGTTTGAGCACTGCTGCCGGAGCCTCGTGCAGCACTGCTGGAATCTCTATCACTCCGCTGGCGCCTACCTGCGCATGGTTGGCCCCCTCTGGAAGCAGCCAGGAAGCCCTGCCCTTTCCGAGCAGTTCCTCCGGTAGGCACAGTGTGCCGGAGGACGGATCCAGGGCGTGCACGTACACGTCTGCACCCTTGACCGTGTAGGCCACGGCGCCGTGGGCTGTCTGTTCTCCGAAGCGACCCCACGGCCGGGTGCCATAGATTCCCTCACCGTTCACCCGTAGCCAGTCACCCAACTGGGCCATGGCTTGTGCCTGCAGCTCGGGGATGCTGCCGTCGGCTCGCGGGCCGACGTTGATCAGCAGGTTGCCGTTCTTGGCGACGACGTCTATGAGCAGGCGCACCAATTCGTCACCGGTCAGCGAGTGCTCTTCGTTTTCGCTCTGGTTGTAGCCGAAGGAGTAGCCGAGGCCTCGAGTCGATTCCCAGGGGGTCGGAATGATCTCGTCGATGTTGCGGTACTCGCGCGTCAAATATCCGTGGTGGGGCACTCCCCACCGGTCGTTGATCACGCCCTCGGGGTTCTGGGCAAAGTATTCGTCCAGGAGCGAGGCGACGGCCCAGGGTTCGCACCCTTTGCCTCCATCGGGCCAGTCGATGTCGTTCCACAGGATATCCGGGCCGAATCTCTCGATCAGCTCGCGGAGTTGTGCTGCGGCGTATTGGGCGAATTGTTCGTCATTGCGTCGGAAGCGGAACAGGTCAGTGTCGGACTCGATCGGCGGGAAGTCGCTGACGTGCCAGTCCAGGGCGCCGGAGAAGTAGACGCCGAAACGCGCCCCGAGTTCACGGGTTGCTGCGGCGATCTCGGCGATCAGGTCACGACGGGGCCCACGGGCCTTGGCGTTGAAGCCCGTGGTAGCGGTGTCCCAGAGGCAGAAGCCTTCATGGTGTTTGGTGGTCGGCACGATGTATTGCGCACCGGCGTCGACCAGCTGGCCCACGAGGGTCCTGGCGTCGAAGGAGCCGACATCCCACCGGTCGGCGAAGTCCTCGTAGCTGGTCCCGGTTCCATAGACTTCCTGTTGGTGAAGCCAGGTGGGGCTGCCCGGGATGCGAACGGTGTTCCCATACCATTCCGCGTACTGATGGTAGGCGTAAGCATCCTCGGTGGGTACGGGGTCTTCGGAAGGTGGGGTACCCCATGCCGGCACCGAGTACAGGCCCCAGTGGATGAAGAAGCCCAGTTTCGCGTCCTGGTACCACTGCGGCACCGTCGTCGATGGATAGACCGGTGCCTGCTGACCGAAGTCTGGACCAATGCGTTTCTCGAAGTTAAGCACTCTGTACCTCCACGATCTGTTGTCCTTCACGGCGGGAGACGACGATATCCAGCTCCCCGGCGGTCGGGTCATCGGTAAACGGGAAAACCCCTGGAGCCAGTCGTGCGTGGCCCAGACGGATGAGATCCTGGTCGACGCCACCCGGTGTCAGACCCAGCTTCCACCCGGCGGCCAGTTTGTAGAGTTCGGGTTCCAGATAGCCGATCTTGACCACCACGATATCCGTGGCGTGTGGGTCCAGGCCCAGCTTCGTGAAGTCCTCGAGGTGATGGAACGGTTTGCGACGTTCGGTGATGATCGCGTGCACCCCGCCGGAGGAGATGACCACTTGGGTGCCGGCCTCAGGATCGCCTGTGGTGATCGAGAAAACGGTGCCCTTCAGGTTCACCGGCCCGGCCGGTCCCGCGTCGACGTTGGCGCCGACCTGCAAATCGACCTGTGCGCCCACCCCAGCGGCTACGGCCTGCGATACTGCTTGTTCGTCAAAGATTGAGGCGTGGATCAAGGTCACGGCCCCGTCGGCCAGTTCTGGTCGTTGAAGCAACTCGCCGAGGGTCCAGGACACGTCGCCGGCGCCGCCGGCGGTGGGGTTATCCCCCGAATCGGAGATCACATAGGGCCGCGGCGCCCCGGAAGCCAGGGCCGCGTCCAGGCAGGCGTCCAGATCCAGTGCGTCGGCCACAAAGGCGAAGTCGGCGCGGGCGTCCCAGTAGGCCGACGCGAGTTTCCGGGTCCCCTCGGCGATGGCCCGCGGGTCATCGCCGGTGACCACGACAGCTGCTTGGCAGCGGGGCTCATCGGCCCAGGCATAGCCCACCCAGATGGAGGCATCGAGTACTCCGACGCCCGCCTCGACCTCAGGCACCTGTCGGTAGATCGATCGGGCCGGTTCGATGCGGGTGCTCGTCTTCTCGCCGGGCAAAAGCACCGGGACCTGGACCCATGCCTTATACGGGCGGCGAGCCACGGGATCGGCGCCGCCTTCTGTTCGAAGCCGGGACAGGAGGTTGTGGACGGCACGGGCCTTGGTATTCCAGGCGTCTTCGTGGGGTGCCATCCGATAACAGGTGATCAGGTCCACGGCGTCCAGGAGCTGTCGGGACACGTTGCCATGCAGGTCCATGGACGCGCTGATGAGGGTATCGTCGCCCAGCTCGGCCCGGACCGCCGCGGCCAGATCCCCTTCCGCGTCGTCCATGTCAGTCACGCTCATGGCCCCGTGGATATCGAAGTAGAAACCATCGAAGGCACCACCGGCTCTGATCCCGGTGAGAATCTCGGCTTTGAACCGCTCATAGGTCTCTAGGGGCACGGCGCCACCGGGTAGGGAGCGGCACTGCAGCAGAGGGATCCAGTCCGCGGCATCGCGCATTTCTTCGCCGGCGTCGAGGAAGCCGTAGTAGTCCAGGAGCGTCTCGCCGCGGCGCTGGGTGAAGGCCTTGTCGCCGCTCTGATGTGGGGAGAAGGTGCTGGATTCAATGGAGATTCCGGCGATTCCGATCCGTGGGCGTCCTAGCCCGGTCTCGGACAGTTCCGGTAGGGCGCCGGGCCACAGGTCCGAAGCTTCTGGTTTGATGTGCTTGCTCACGAGGCAACCTGCACTTTCTTCTGGTCGTGCTCTGTGTTCGATATCAGTTGCCATGCGAGGGCCGCCGCGCCCAGGGCTGCGGCATGGCCGCCGAGTCGTGAGGGGCGGATCAGCACCGGAAAACCGGAGATGGGGCCCGTGCTTCCCATGGCTTGTTCAAGGTGGGGCCCGATCATGTCCCAGGCCCCCAGGACCCCGCCGCCGATGACCACGCGGTCCAAGTCCACCAGGTTGGCGGTGGCTACGATCGCTTGGGCCAGCGCGGCCGCGGCGTCGGCGAAGACCTGGGCGGCGATCGGGTCTCCGGCCCGTGCCGCTTGGGCTATGCCAGCAGTGCTGGCTACCGGCTCCGTTCCACCTGCTTGGAGGTAGCGGCGATGGATGGACAGCCCTGAGGCTACCGACTCCAAGTGCCCGCTTTGACCACACGTGCACGGCTCGCTGCCGTATCCGGGGGTGTGCCCGATCTCCCCGGCGGCTCCATGCATGCCGGTGAAGATCTGCCCGTCAAAGGCCAGTGCCCCGCCGACTCCGGTGCCCAGCGCCAAGGCCAGAACACTTTGGGAACCTCTGGCAGCGCCGTAGGCCAACTCTCCTGCCAGGAAGGCGTTCACATCATTCTCAACCACCACCGGCGTGCCGCAGAGATCGGCAAGCCGCTCACCCAGGGAAAAGCCTTTCCACCCGGTGAATGAATCGGAGGCCGAGATGACCCGCCCGGTGGATGGGTCGATGACCCCTGCCGCGCCCACCCCAACGGCGTCTGGGCCCGCGCCCACCCCGTGGCGCAACTGGTCCACGACCTGCCCCATGGTGTCGAGCATGGCCTCACCACCGGATGCTGCGGGGGTCGGCACGGTGACTTCGGCCAGGATCTGTCCGCTGAAGTCAGCGGCGATGGCACTGGTTTTTGTGCCACCCAAGTCGATTCCGATTACGTACTGGGGTGGTTCCTGGCTCGTGGTCGGCACTCTAGCGACCTCCTAGTCCGGCCATGGAAATTCCCTTGACCAGATGCTTCTGCAAGGCCACCACCAGGAGCGTGGTGGGGACCATGGAGATGATGGCCGCGGCCATTTGCAGATCCCAGCGGGTCCCGGTCAGCCCGGAGAAGGACGCCAGTCCCACCGGGAGGGTTCCCATCGAGTTGTAATCGACCGTGACGATCAGCGGCCACAGGTAGCTGTTCCAGAAAGCCATGAAGGTGAACACCGCGAGCACTGCCACCGCGGGTTTTGCCTGCGGCATGATGATCTGCAGAAAAGTCCGCAGCGGTCCCACGCCGTCGACCTTGGCAGCTTCTTCGAGTTCATAGGGAATGCCGCGGAAGAACTGGCGCATCAGGAAGGTACCGAACGCCCCGAAGGCGAAGGGAAGGATCAGCGCCTGATAGGTATCGACCCACCCGAACCACTGCATCACGGTGAACATCGGAATGACGGTGACTTCCTGGGGCACCATCATGGTGGCCAGGAACAGCACGAAAACAATATCGCGGCCCTTCCAGCGCAGCCGCCCGAAGGCGTAACCGGCGGTGGTCGACACCACGATGGTGACCAGGGTGCCGGCAACCGAGGTGAACAGCGAGTTGCCGATATAGGTCCAGAATGGCCCGTATTCGAAGACTTCGGCGAAGTTCGACCAGCGGATCTCCGAACCGATCAGGCTCGGAGGCATGGAGAACATCTCGTTATTCGGTTTCAGTGCTGCGAAGAACGCATAGATGAGCGGGAAGATGAATACCAGTGCCCCGAGATAAAGCACCAGGTGGTTCACCAGCAATTTCCACTTCGCTCCGGTGCTCATCGCAGCATTTCGGGCTCGGCGATCGGCCCGGGCCTGGCCACGCCGTTGGCGTCGTGTCGGCTCTCCGGTCGCCACGGCGGCGGTATCGTCGTCCGGCTGTCCGGTGCGGGCAGGGCGGGTGATTTGATCAGTGCTCATAGTGGACCCATTTCTTCTGCGCGCCGAATTGCAAGCCGGTGATCACGATGATGATGGCGAACAAAATCCATGCGGCCGCGGCCGCGAGCCCCATGTCCTGGAACTTGAAACCCTGGTTGTAGATGAACTGCACCAACGGCTGGGTGGAGTTGCCCGGTCCGCCGCCCGTGAGGAGCTGTGGCTGCACGAAAACCTGCAGGGAGGTGATCATGGTCATCACCGTGGCGAAGAAGATCGACGGCGAGATCATCGGCAAGGTGATGTTCCAGATCATCCGCAATCCGCCGGAACCATCCATCCGGGCCGCTTCCATCACCGAATCCGGCAACTGTTCCAAGGCTGCCGAGAAGATCAGCATGTTGTAGCCGAGCCCCTGCCAAACAGACATGACCACCACCATGATCATCGCCCAGTTCGGGTCTGCCAGGAAGTTGGGTAATTCGACACCGAACCACGACACCGAGAGCCCATTGAACAGGCCTTGGGGCTGCAGCAGCATCTTCCACACCAGGACGTTGGCGACCATCGGAGTGACCACGGGGATGAAGAAGAGGATCCGCAGGGCGCCACGGCCCTTGATGCGGGCGTGCAGCAACAGTGCCAGCCCCAGCGACAGAGCAACGCTGATCGGAACGTACAACAGGGTGAACACTGCCGAGTTGCGCAGCGCCGGAAGAAAATCAGGACTGCTCGTGAACAGCTTGATGTAGTTATCGAGGCCGATGAACTTCTTATCGCCGTAGGTGGGCCAGTCGAAGAAGGACATCACCACTGATAGGACAACGGGCACGATGGTGAAAAGGGCGAGGCCGGCAAGCGCTGGGCTAACGAACCCAAACGCTTGCCGTGATTCGGCCCTCGCCATCGCCCCGCGGCGTTTGCCGCCGGTGGTGGGGGTGAGGGTGGTGGTCATCTCGTGGGATTTCCTTAGTTACTTGGCGAACTGGTTCTGGGTGTTGCTCAGCATGTCGGCCATCTTTTCCTGGCCGTTGTAGACGCTGACCAGGTTCGGTTGGATGTAGGTGCCCACCTGAGACCAGTCATCAGTCACGTTCTGGCCTTCCAGCTGTTCGAAGGCCTGGTCGAAGACCTCCTGCACGTCATCGCGGTACTCCGGATCCAAGGATTCGAAGTAGACAGGCTGCGAGGCGGCGCGGGCCGGGTAGCTGCGGCCGGTGGAGGCAATGTAGTCCTGCGACTTCTTACTCAACAGAGACCCCAGGACCTTCAGCGCTTCGTCCTTATTGGCACAATCCTTGGCAATGCCGAAGCCCGAGCCCATGACCAGGCCCAGCGATCCGTTCTCGCCGGTGGGCAGCGGGGCCAGACCGGCCTTGAAGCCGTTGTCGTTATCCAGATAGCCGACGGCGTTCCACGTGCCATCCACGGCCATCGCCGCATTGCCACTGGTGTACTGGGTTTCGCCCCAGCCTGCTTCGGAGGCACTGGCTGCCGGAGCGGCCACCTTCTTCTCGGTCACCAGCGAGGAGTACCAGGAGGCGGCGTCGACGAAGGCCGGGTTGGTCATATCCAAGGTGCCGTCCGCGGTGACGGGTTGGGTGCCTGCCTTGGCGATGGGGAGGGCCTGCCACTGGAACTCGGCCATGCCGACGGCGAAGCCGTGTTTTCCATCCTGGGTGGCGTCTTCTGCTGTTTTTTCGAAGTCTTTGAAGGTCCAGTCCAGCGCAGGTTCATCGACGCCGGATTTCTGGAACATATCGGCGTTGTAGTAGACGAGCATGGTCGACACGTCGAAGGGAATGCCGTAGAGCTTGCCGTCCTTCTTCAGGATCTCCAATGCGCCGGGAGCAAAGTCGTCCTCGGAGAGGCCAGCAGTCTCCAGATCCTCTGCGGTCAGTTCGGCGAAGCCGTCGGTATAGCTGGAGAGCTGTCCGCTGTTCATACCCGAAACGCAGGCCATGTTCCCCGAAGCCATGTTCGTCGTCATTTTGGTGAAGTAGTCACCCCAGGGTGCCATCCGCATCGAAACGTCCATGTCGGGGTGGTCTTCCTTGACCATGTCCAACTGCTTATTGAGCACATTGGTGTCATCGTCACTACCAGCCCACATATCGACGACAATCGCCGAGGAATCTGCGGTGGCGCCGTTTCCTGCGCCGCCGCAGGCCGTCAGCGCGAGTGCCGTCGAGGCAATTATGGCCAGGCCACCGAGGTGAGTTCTCTTCATTCGTCCACTCCTTTGGGAAGAACCGGGCCGCACCCGGACTACGAATCTCGAATACCTGACCGTCAGAGGCTGGCAGGCACCAGGACTTTATTCAATATCGAACCAACTTCTGTTTGTTCGCGTAATTAGTTACTCTGTCAGAATGAGACGCGAATTACAATGGGGACATCCGATGTTTACGGCGTCCCGGTTTTCACACCGAAAGGAGCACGCTCGATGGCATCTTCCACGGCTCAGCAACGCCGCGTGATCCTCTCGGCGCTGGCGAGCGGTCAAGCCCGAACTCGTGGCGACTTGGTGCGCCTGTTGGAAGTGGCGCCATCGACGGTCTCGGCGCGTGTGAGTGAACTGCTCAATCAGGGAGTGGTCACCGAAAGCGGGGAAACCGCATCCCTGGGTGGCCGCCGCGCCACCATCCTGAGCCTGACGTCGGCCACCGGCTGTTTGGTTGTCGCCGAGATCGGTGGGCACCACGCCCGATTGGGCCTCTTTGATGCCACCGGACAATTGCTGCGAACCGGCGAGCTACCGCTTCTCACCACTGACGGGCCGGAGGCCACCATGCCCCAACTGGCGGGGGCACTTCGCTCCCTTGCAGCTGAAGGTGATGACTCCACACAGATCATTGGGGTAGCGCTTTCCCTGCCCGGTCCCGTCAACCCGCTCAGCGGAGAGCTCGACATGCCAGCCCGCATGCCGGGATGGCCCGGATTCGATATCCCACAGTGGCTGGAACAAGAATTCGAATGCCCCGCAGTGGTGGGGAACGACGCCAATTTCTGTGCTCTGGGTGAGCACTACGCACAGTTCGGTCCCGGGGAACACAGCATCACCGTCAAGGCAGGAACCGGGATCGGCGCTGGGATCATCGTTGAGGGGGCGATCCACTATGGCGCCACCGGAGCGGCCGGGGATCTCACACATACCCGGCTCCCCGCAGCCGGAGACCTACCCTGTAGTTGCGGAAATCTCGGGTGCCTGGAAACCGTGGCTAGCGGCGCCGGTCTCGTGAGGGCGTTGAAATACCAAGGCCTGCCGGTCGAGTCGACGGCGGATATCCTCTCGATGGTCTCGGCAGCCGATCCGTCCGCTACGACGATGCTGCGCCAAGCCGGCACGCATCTGGGGGATGTCTTGGCCGGGATCGTCAACTTCGTCAACCCTCACGCGCTGTTCCTCACCGGCGCCATGGCAGCCAGCGAGCTTTTCATTGCCGCCGTCCGAAGCCAGATCTACGAGGGATGCCACCCGCTAGCTACCCGCAGCTTGACCATCCGGGCCGCAAGCCTCGGCGCCAACGCCGGACTCCACGGCGCCGCCCGCGCATTGGTCACGCGGCTGTTCTCAGTTTCCGATCCAGCACCAGAGCCCATGTAACATCCGATGTATACCGTTGAGGCCAGGCGGCCCAGCCATTAGACCAACGGCCAATCAACGGATGGGGATCAGTCTGTGGCCCGTGAGGGCGAGGGTGGGCCGCCGGTTCAGTCGTCGAGCAGGGCCGCCGCGTACATGGGCCGCGCGGCGTCGGTGGTCGGCGGGTGGAACAGCCCGGCGGTGGCGTCACGGAACAGCCGGTTGAGTTCGTTCCCTTTGTTGAATCCGCTGCCGCTGGCACACATGAGCGCGGCTTCGGCAGCGTGGCGGGCGACGTTCGAGGCGTTGATGCGGGCGCTGACCAGCCGCAACGGCCAGCCCGCGCCGTGGTCGACGAGTTCGTCGAAGTCACGACTATAGGAATCCAACTGGGCCGGCACCGCCATGTACTCCATATGGGCATCGGCCAGACGGGTCCGGAACTCAGGCACCTCGGCGTAGGTCGTTCCGGTCTTGGCCGACTTCCGCTTCTTGAGCCCTTGCGCTCCCAACTCGAGGGCGCGGTGGGCGACCCCGGCATAAACCGAACCGATCAGCAGCTGGAAGTTGCTCGTGATCGCGAAGGTCAACAGGTCGGGGTGGCGTCCGGTCGGCATTTTCCGAACGACCCGCCCGGGCGCCATCCTGACCTTTTTCAAGGTGGTGGCCCGACTCTGGGAGGCGCGCATGCCGAGCACGTCCCACTGGTCCGAGACGGCGATGCCTTCGGCGCCCCGTTCGATGAACCCGTAGACGAGGGTCGGGTTCTCGGCGTCGGTGCTGTCCAGCCCGTGGGTGATCAGTCGCGTCCATACCGGGGACAGTGAGGTGAAGATCTTCACCCCGGTCAGCAGATAACCGCCGTCGTCCTGGGGTTCGGCGGTGGTGTTCGAGCCCTGGAGCACCCAGTCGTTGGCCGGTTCGCTGATCCCGAAGGCGAAGATCTCCCCATTCATGGATTCGCCGAACACATGGTCCAGCGACCGGTCACCGCGTTCGAACAGGGCCCGAGCAACGCCAGTGCACATGAGGTGCATGTTGATCGCCAGTGCCGTTGCGGGTGCCGCAGTGGCCAGGCGCTGCTGCAGGCGGGACACCTGGTTCAGGCCCAGGCCCGGGCCGCCGAATTCCTCGGGCACGAAGACGGTGAGGTAGTGCTGATCGATCAGCTCTGCCAGGTCCTCGTGGAAGAAACTGTTCTCCCGGTCGTAGCGGTCGGCACGTTCGCGGAAGCGCTCCAACAGATCCTCGGGCAGGTACTGCTCTGCCAACTCTGCATGGCGGATCTCTCGGTCTGGCATAGGTGCTCCCTCGTTAGTCATTCCCACGGGTGATCAAGACTGCGCCGTTATGTCCGCCGAATCCGAAGGAGTTCGACAACACGGCGCCGACCTGTTGCCAACGGGCCTCGCCGGTCACGATATCCCAGCCGTCGAACTCCGGGTCCTCGAGGTTGATCGTGGGCGGCAAGATCCCACTGCGGAGCGTTTGAACGGCAATGACCGCTTCGACGACTCCCGAGGCACCCAGCAGATGGCCCATGCTCGACTTGGTGGCACTGATCGGGATGGTCTGGGCCCGGTTGCCCAGTGCGGCCTCCAGGGCATTCAGTTCGGCGGCGTCGCCAGCGGGGGTTCCGGTACCGTGCGCATTGATGTGCTCGACGGCGTCCGCGGTGACACCCGCATCGTCTAGGCAGTCGCGCACGGCCTGCGCCGCTCCCCTGCCCTCCGGATGCGGAGCGGTCGGGTGATAGGCGTCGCTGGCGGCACCGAATCCTGCCAGTTCCGCCAATGCGGTGGCTCCCCGGGCGCGGGCACTCTCTTCGGATTCGAGCAGAATGGCCGCCGAGCCGGCCGACATGACGAAGCCGGACCGTGCCCGGTCAAAGGGCCTCGAGGCGGCAGCCGGGTCGTCCTCATACCCGGCGGCCAAGGCCCGCATATTCGCGTTCGACGCCAGGTTCACCGCATTCAGGCAGTCCTCCATACCGACCACCAGGACCGCGTCGGCGTAGCCGTGGCGGATCCGACGCATCGCCTCCCCGAGGGCGATCGCGCCACTCGCGCAGGTCGCCGATACCCCCTGCGCGGGGCCGAACGCCTGGTACCGCTGGCTGAGTATGGCCGCAGCGGCATCCGGTGCACCGTGGATCGCCAACGTCAACGGCACGGCTCGCGGGCCCTTCTGGTTCAGGGTGCGGGTGGCCTGTTGCATGGCATCGACCGGTCCGGAGCCGGTTGCGGCCATGATCGCGAACCGCTGGGGGTCCCAGGGCATCTCCCCCACTTCCGGGGTCCAGCCGGCCTGTTCCATGGCCTGGTCGGCGGCGGCCACTGCCCAGTGTTGGCTGCGGCTAAGCCGTCTGGCCAGGCTTGGCTTCAGGACCGTGGAGGCGTCGAAACCGTTCACGGTGCCGCCGATGCGGACGGCAAGGTTCTCAAACTCGGGGCCGTCAAGGGTCGTGATGGCGCTGCGACCGTTCAGGACGTTGTCCCACATTGTCGGGACGTCCAAACCGCTCGGAGTGATCGCTCCGAGCCCTGTGATGACCACTCGACGAGGACCTTTCACAGCCGCACCGCCTCGCCGTGGGTGATCAGCTCGGCGACGGCCGGGCGGCGGATTTTGCCACCGACGGTGCGCGGCAGCTGCTCCGTCCGGTACCAACGGCGCGGGACGAACTGCGGGGCCAGTTCCTGACGGGCACGGGCGAGCAGTTCGTTCTTCTCCGGTGCCTCTCCCTCGATGACGAGTGCGACGACGGTGCCGAGCCGATCGTGGGCCACCGCCACCGCGCAAACCGCTCCCAGCTGCAGCATCCCATCGAAGGCGCGTTCCACGCCGGGCAACGAGACTTTGTGCCCGCCGGTGATGGCGATGTCTCCGGCGCGGCCCTCCAACACCAGTGCGCCGTCGACCAGCCGGCCCTGGTCATTCACCGTCGCCCAGCCGTCGTTGTCTTGCAGCACCGCGTCCGTTGTTCCCGGGAGGTACCCGTCGGAGCATGAGGCGGCGTGGACCAACAGGGTGCCCGGTCCGCCGTCGGGCACTTCGGCACCCTGCTCGTCCCTGATGCTCACGTCGATGCCTTCGTAGACGCTGATGCGGGTGCCGTCACCGCCTCGACTGTCACCGATGAACCCGATCTCGGCGGCCCCGTAGTAACTGATCAGTCGCACGTGGGGTAGTACGTCGGCCAGACCCGTGCGCAGGATCGCGGGGAGATTGGCACCGCCGGTGACTACCAGTTCCAGCGTCGCCAGGGACTGTGAGTCGCGTCGGGCGGCGTCCACGAGTGTTTGGACGATCGCGGGCACGGCCACCACACGCGTTATCTTCTCGTCGTCAATACGGCGGCCCAGTACAGCCGGATCGAAGGCATCCGCGACATGGGCGCTGCCGCCGGAAGCCAGACACTCGATGAGCGCGTACAACGTGAGGCTGTAAGACACCGGACCGGGAGTAAGGGTGGCGACGCCGGCGAACGGCTCCAGGTACGCGCTGGAGACGGCGAAGTTCTCGCGGTACTGGTGCCGAGTCTTCAGGAACGCTTTGGGGTTGCTCGTCGTGCCGGAGGAGAACAACAGGAGAAACGGTTCCGCACCATCCCGCACCGTCGGTTCGGCTGCCGGGGCGGTAGATGCCTCTTGTTGCCTGAACTCGGCGAGGGTGATGATGGTGCCCGTCCACCCCCGCGCGATGAGGCCTTCCGCCAGGTCGGTCGAGTCACTGATGACGACTCCGATTCCCGTGGAGAGGATGACGCCGATCCGGTGGTCCAGCGGCCACTGCGGGTCGATGGTCGCCGACACGGCTCGGAACCCGGCTAGACCCGCGATGATGCGCGAGGTGTGGAACGCCGAGGAGATACTCACGGCTGTGATCGGGATGCCGCCGGTTTCCGCGGCCGGTGCCGGCGGTGTGGCTTGGGCACGGTGCAGGGCGTCAACGGCTGCGAACATCCGTCGGGAATCTTCGACGAGCTGCGCGTAGGTCAGCTGGCCGTCGTCCCCAACGATCGCCGGCTGGTCGGGACGGTGTTCGGATGCGTCCAGAACGGTCCGTGTGATCGGCACCCGCGACCTCCCTGTAATTCGACGCAATTGGGCTGGTTAGTATTTTCCAGCCACCCCGATTCTAGTGACTCTTCCCGCGTCGATGGGAACTGGGCCTGTGCCGCTTAGCTGTTGATGTTTGGGAACGCGGCGGCATCGAGCGGAAGAGTGCAACGCCCATGCCGATCTATTTTTCCGATCTAATCGTCGGTCTCCGCGCTGGGAGCATTCTCGAGTCTAGGCAGCGTTCCACAAGGCGGCGTCGAGGTCTCCGTGGCGCCAATTTCGCAGGTCGGCGGCCTTCCGCATGACACCTTGAACATGTGAGTAGGTCAGGTTGGAGACGCCTGCAGATTTCATGTGCTTTTTGATGCGGGAATCCACGGCTGTGCCTGTTTCGACGCCAGCCAGGATGTCCATGTAGTCCACCGTTTTAGGGCCCACGTGGCGAACTTTCCTCAGCACGGTCCGGAACTCGTCGCGTTTCGAGCCGGGCTGGAGGCGCTTGAACAAAGATTCAACGTCTTCGATCTCGAGGGCCTCGAACACTGCCACCATGTCCTCGATTTGCTGCAACCGCTGCTGCCCGTTCCACCGGATGATCTCTGACAGCCCACCCTGGTTGATCCGAGTCCTAAAACCGCTGGTCGTCGCAGCATCTGGCCACTCCTCCACGAGTGCCTGAACCCGGGGATAGACGGTCGCTTTGTACTTCTGACGACGCTGAAGGACGGAGTCTGTGATCAACGCACCAATATGGTGCCAGCCACGCGTGATCTGCTGACCGCCGTCGATTCCTTGGGCGTCCATGTATTCGAGGAGACGCTCCGCGTCCTGATTCATCATTTGGCTATCCTGCCACGAGTACCCGTCAGTTCGGACCGGGGAGCTACTGCATGACGTGAGACGCTACTAGTCGCCGAAATCGTTCATTTTGAGACCGCCCAGTTCCCACCCCATGGCCAGAAACTATGTATGGCCTCCGAAACCTCGGGCGGACTTCAACGGGGACGGCTCTGGACAGGCAACGCATCATTTCACCTGTGAAAGAGCGAACCAGGCGCTAGCCCGACTGCTGCCCCGCCGCCCTCCTAAAGGTCCGAATCTTCGAGAAGGTCCTCTTCGTCAACCACCGTGTCCACGGCGACCTCAATTTCGAACACGCGACGGGCACTCTTGATGAGTCCTTGGGCCATCACAAAGTTCATCGTTCCGCCGATGGCTGCGCCCACCCCGAAGGGGACGACTTTGCCGAGGACCACGATGCCCTGCTTGGTTCCGTATTTGGTGATGAAGTTCTTGCCCATCACCGAATTGACGCCTCGCAACCATTGAACGGGCACCTTGCTGACCAGTTTTGAGGACCAGAACTTGCCGGTTCTCCCAGCGACCTTCGAAGCAGCCCGCTGAGCGCCCCCACCCGTCAGCACGGTCAACAGCAAGGTTCGTTTGCGCTCGATGTCGATGATGCTGATCCCTTGCACCTCGGCGAGGGCCAAGATGTAGACCGCCGTCCAGTTCATCGTGGCGGCAGCTTCCCCACCAGCCATTACCAGCGCCACCGACGTTCCCACGCCGGGAGCTGCTGCGGCAGTTCCAACACCGACTCCTTGGCTGGTCAAGGCAACCACCAGATCCTTATCCAGGAGTCTCACGAGCTGGGATGCGTCGAAGTCCGGGTGACGACGCCGGTGGTATTCCACGCGGGATTTGGAGGTGCGCTCGGCGAAGTTGAGTGCTGCGTTCAGGAGGTCTTTTGGCGCTGGTAGTTCAGTCGGTTCTTCGTCGTTCATGTTTTCCCCAGTTTTTGGTGTGCCCGAAGGTCGCAAATCCAACGCCCGCACCTCATGATTGCGGATGGTCTCGATCAGGTCGTCCTGGCGGGCCTGTCCCAAGGCCAGCCGGTAGGTTGCGAGTGAAGAGAGCATTCGCTGGGTGCGTGGGACATCGCGGCTCAGCGGATGGTCGAGCAGTCGGCGCTGGATCTTGTGTTCGCCTGGCTGCACCCAATACGGCGCGAACTCACGGACCTTGCCCGGCAACGACTCAGCAGATACCTCGGCTTCCTTGAACAACTCCGCCCAAGGGTTCTTCGCCCCGCGGGCCAAGACATCGGCCCGGTGTTCTGCTGCGACGTTTTTTCGCACGGCGTGGCCCATATAGCGGTGCACCCGGCCTTCGCGCTGTTCGAAGTCCACGGGGTTCGTGGGCACGTTCCAATGGATGACCGAGTGGCTCCACCAGTGGAAGTCGATCCCTTCTTGTCCCACCGACGTCGACGTGAGGACGAAGGGCCAGAACGGGCTGTTGAAGGCTGCGCGCACATCAGGCAGACGTTGGGCCGAACCGTCCTCGCTCCGCCCTCCCCCGTAGCGGACGGCGAACCGGGTAGCGAGTGCCAATCCCCGGCCTTCTTCGCCGGGGTCCTTGGCCCGCAGCGTGGCCGATGTCAGCGACAACGCCCTCCGCATACCAGCAGCGATGTCGCGGAGCAGTTCCACCGTCATAGGACCGCGGGGTTGCTGGCTGCGCAGCTGGAACACGTATTCGTCGAGGACGGCTTGCAGGTTGCCGTCCGCGCAATAACGCAGGACCGCCTGCCAGTAGTCGAGCCTCGGGTAGAGGCTATCGATCAGGACGGTGGCGTCCTGGCGGTTGAAGAGGGTGCGCAGTCCCTCGGCGGCGAACAGTGCCGCCCGCCAATGCTCCACCTTGTCGAATGAGCCGGGAAGGACACGTCCTAGCGCGCGGTACACGCAGTTCGCCGGGGAGTTCAGCGCCAGATCGCCGGTCCCCTCACGCCAAGCGCCCCCGCCGGTCTCCGCCAGGTCGAGCATCCTTTCGGCATGGACCATGAAGTTCGAGCCTTCGGCCGGAGCCTCGTCTGTCTGCATGCTGGGATCCGCGGACGCCAGTTCGTCGACGGAGGCGATCCCCTCGACGGCAGCTTCACGGTCGCGCTTCCAGGCGTGCGGCAGGGCCTTGCCCGCACCATAGTAGGAGCCTGCAAGTGTCCGATCTGCGTAGGGTTCCCCCTCTCGCATGCGACCCCGGATGATGGTTTCGGCGCGCTCCCGGAGCAGACGGGGTTCGACCGGCTGGCCCTGATCTTGTTCGATGAGCTTCAGGGGATCCACGAGTTCGGCGAACTCCGCATGCGGAACCACCAGTCCCAACGCCGACATCGCCTGCGGCGCCCCGTCGCGCACCCTCCACGCCAGGCGGGCCGTAAAGCGTGCCCTGGCCTCGGCGGTGTTCTCCGCCTCGTCGTCAGCGAGGGACATGATCCGACGTTCTGCTTCGTAGGAGAGCAGGGTACTCACGGAGTTCGGGGTCGCGTTCCACGCCGAAAAGAGCACTTGCTTCGTGGCCCCGGACCCGACGTCCTCATAGGCTCCGGAGGGCTCGTTATAGGGGCATGACGGCGGCATCCACAGGAGCTTCCATAGGCCGGAGTCGAGCACATGATGCTCAACCGCCCGGTACTTGGCGTTGTCTCCTTCCAACCGTTCGAAGGAGTGGAACCGGTCCCGGTCGATCGTCGTCGTCGAGGACGCCAGGGAGCGAAGGTCGACGGCCTCCCCGGACACTGACCCGTCGAGCACCCGTCCCAGTTGGTATTCGCCGAGGAAGTTCGCGAAATAAGGAACGGATTTCCAGTACTCGACGGGATTGCCTGCACCGGCTGCGCGGGAGAGCTTCGTCAAGGACGCCAAGGATCGCAGATCTGCGGGCCGGACGTCGTTGGGAGCCATCGGGATCACCGTGAGCATGTTGTCGTCGCCCAGCTGTGGCCGTTCGGTCCGGCACATGTACTTCCTCAGGTGCCGCTCCACGGCTGTGGCGTTGTCACCGGGTTCGATGGCTGCCAGTTGTCGGCGTCGCCGGGCGAGGAGTTTGTCCAGCGTCGTCATCCATGCTGGCTCGTCGTGCGCGAGGAACCCGAGCAACTCGGTGAACTCCTTGGCATGGTCTTCGCCGGCATCGTCCTGCCCACTGGTCAGCGCCTTATAGGGGGTCGCCGACAGCAGCAGCAGTTTGGCGTCGTCGTAATTGAGGAACTGCCGCGCCAGTTCAGCCGCGTTCACCAGTTCGGCATTATCGGACGGTGCCCGGAGCAGATCCTGGAAGCGTTGGAACTCATCGAGGATGATCAGGTCAGGTTCCAAACATTCCAGTCCCACTTCGGCCAGGACAGCGCGGAAGTCACGGATGAGGTCAGGCATCTCGCTACGCAGAGCCTCGGCAGGTTCCTCGGAACGGAGCAGCTTCTTGAAGTGGCGCATCAGGCCCCGTTCGGTGGCGCGTTTCCGGAAGTCGTTCCGGACCGAGGGTTCGAAGCCTTCGGGATGCCGCCTTTTGAGCCGATTGATGTGGTAGCGGAATCCTCGTTCTCCTGAACCACCGCGCAGGAGCTCGACGACGGTCGGCTCGATGTCGGCGGGGAATCGTTTGGGTTCGGAGCGCTGCTCTCGCTCTCCGAACAACTCTTCGAGGACCAGGTAGACGGCGGCTCGCTCCTCGGCATTACCCAGGCGCTGCCCGTCGCTGAACGACGTGCCCGGAGTCAGTGAGATGAAGTTGACGCGTTTGGCCGTGTTCTCCGCCGGTGGGGCATTCAGGCGCACCAGTTCCAGCGGCAGCAGCGACAGTCGGCCGGATTCGATGACGTCGGTTTGTCGGGTCACGTTGACTCGGTCGATGTTCTGTTTGGCCAGATCGGTGTTGGAGCACATGTAGACGACGTCGATCCGGCCCACCTCGTCCACGGTTTCGAGATGCTCGATGGCCCGGGCGACGACGCCGGCGGCCACGACTGATTTCCCCAGCCCGGTTTCATCGGCGACCAGGAAACGGTCGGTGGTCTCAGCCCCGTGGTAGAACCGTTTGATCACGTGGTTGACGGTACGTTTTTGGAAGGGTTTCAGCCCGGCCAGGATGGGGCGGGCGTTGAAGGCGGTCATGGTCTGCCTCCCACGGCTTCGACGGCTGCTTCCCAGAGTCGGCGTACTTCATCGACCTCGGTATCTTCGCCCATGACGGTTTCCAGCCGATCCATGATGGGTTTCAGGTCGGCGAACAGTTCGGCTGCGTCGGGGCTTGCCGCGGCGCCGGCCACGGCTTCGAAAAGGCCGGCGAACGTCCCCGTGGTTCCTGCCGAACCGAAGAATCCGTTGAAGGCCCCGCTGCCTCCGAGCGGGGACAGCTCCTCCGGGGTCAGGAAGAGCAGCAGGAAAGCCCGCAGCTTTTCGGGGGTGTTGAGCTGGCTGGCGACGATGTGGTCGATCCGGCCCTCGACATCCGTGCGCAGGACCCCTTGTACGACGGAGCTGCGCACCAGCCCGCTGGCTGTATCACGGAGTTCGACGAGGACGTAGGGAGTCACTAGTTCGAGCAGAACGTTGCGGAACGTGTGGTGCTGTCCGGACATGCCCGGTCCCAAGGGCGTGAGTTGCGCCGGCAGAGTGAGGAGGCCGACGCGGCCGGTCATATGCGACGGCGGAGCGTAACCGTGCTCGATTCTCACCTCGTACCCGTCCCCCTTTTTCTCACGGATTGCATCGAGGGTGAAGGAGCGGGAAGCCGCCTTGATCAGTTCTGTTTGCAGCCGCCATTCGGCTTCGTCGTCCTCGGTCCGTTCCACCCCGCCTTCTCCGGCAAACTCGATGAAGGGCAGGCTGGTGAGTGATTCGCGGATCTTGTCCGTGCCGATCCGGCTTCTCGGACCGGTCATTTCCACGGAGAACTCGACGTTGCTGTGGAAGGCAGCGTGGGTGGCATTGGCGGAACCCATCAGGACGTGGGTGGTGTGGTCGAAATCGGTGAACAACGCCTTGGCGTGCAGTCCTCGCAGGTCTTCTGCCGCCGGGCTCGGTTCGGAGGGTTCGTCGTCCACCCCGAGACCGATGTCGTCGATGGCGTTGAAGGTGGTTCTGGTGTTCTCCAGGGTTTCCGGTGAGAGACGATCTAGTTCAGGCCCGCGGCCGAAGACCTCGAGCGAACGTGCTCCGTGCTGGGACAGGATGCTCAGGGTGGTGTCGTCGATGAAAGGGGCCACGAGCAGGCGCTGACCGCCAAAGGAACGATTGCTCCCGGTTTTTCCATTGAGCCCGGTGGAAGTTCCCGGCTTCTCGAGGAAGGTCGCGAGCGAGTCTAGTGGAAAGGATTCGCCACCGCCCAGCGGACGGAACGCGAACGAGTTGATGTCCTGCGGCAGCTCCCACCGAACCGTCGCCAGACGCTGGGCAAGGCCAGAGATCCGGCGCGCTCCTTCCTCGGGGAGCTCGACCGTTGCGAGGCCGGGAAGAGCGCTGATGAAGCGCGCCAAAGGGGCGTTGTCCACGGGGGCCGGAGCACCGACGTCGTACTCATTCTCGAGGCGACCATCCAATCGGACGAGCAGGTCCCACGTGGTGTCGGGCGTGAGATTGCGGCTGCTGCACAGGAACCGGTAGCAAAAGTCGTCCTCGGATTCGTATTCGAGGAGCCAAATCTTGGGGTGGAACAGCGTGCCGCGCCGGGGCGGCAGGACCTGGTGGACGATGGGTTCGAGGACGGCGAGCAGATCGTTCGCCTGGCGCGGTGCGCGGATGAGCCCGGCCTGGCAGAAGACGTCGACGCGGTCGGAGACCTTGCGCACCGCATTGAGGACGGCCACGGCGTTGGAGGGATCGTCCCCGGTTCCCTTGACGAAGCTTAGTGGGACGGCCAGTGCGCTGAGCATGTCGAGCGTGAAGGTGGTGCCGACGGCCTGGCTGAGCCGGTAGCCGGCAGGTGGGCGGAGTTGTTCGGTGAGGGCTTCACGGGCTCCGGGGTCAAGCACGGGCGAGTCCTTCCCTCAGGTCGACGATCATGGTGCGGACCTGCTGCCAGCGGAAGGTCTGCTGGTTGATCCGGTCCGGAGCTTTCCAAGACCGTAGACGACGTTCGTTGGTGAAGCGGGAGTTGGCTCCCTTGGCACGCTTCTCACGGTCCCGGACCATTCGCTGCAGAACCTCGTTGTCTCCGGGGTTCCGGCCGGATGCGAGCTCCTTGACCGCACGGCGCAGGAAGTCGGTGCTGTGTGGCTGGATGCGTGGGTTGGCCTTCTTAGCGCGAACGATGAAGTCATCGAGGTCCCAGTGTCGAAGCAGTTCACGGTAGTCCTCACCGGTATGCCACTCATCGACGAAATCCCGGTCCGGCTCGTCTTCGGCATTCCCATACTTGACATGCGCCTGCGCAGTGACCAGATCGTAGTAGGTCGAATCGAGCCCACGCTGAAGTGCTGAATAGGACTCGGCATGGGCCAACCAGACGGCGGCTTCTCCAGTGGCGCTCTTTGCGCAGGGGTCGGCCCACGGCGCTTCGCTCTTCTTGTGGAGGCTTTTCGGGTTGGCAGCCATCTGGGCGAGCAGGGAGTCGCCGATGGTTGCCAGGATCCGGTCCCGAAGCCACTCGGCTTCGACGCGGTTGAGTTCGATGCCTTGTTCGTCGGTTCCCGGAAATCCTGCCGGCACCGGCGGTAGGCCCGCGTGCCAGACCGGTTCCGTTGGGAGGCCTTGGGCCCGCAGATCGGTTTCCTCGGCCATGGCTTCGCCAATGCCGCTGCGTTCGACATCTCCACGAGCGATTCCCCAGGCGCGCAGTGCCGACCAATAGGCGGCAGAAGGCAACTGGGCGACACGGTCCCCCGCGCTGCTACCGATGAATCGTGCGGCGCCGACCTCCTGGAGGCGACGAATCAGCCGCCGCTCGGTCTGCTCACCGGCAACACGGACCTTCTCGCCGCTTCGGGCGTTGCCGGCGGCTTGAAAACACCACGGCACCAACACCAGATAGCGGGCAGCGACGTGCAGTACGGAAGTCCCGGGGAATAGTGCGTTGCTGATGGTGTCTCGGAACTGGCCGAGCGCCAGGTCGTCGACACTTTCCGGCATCTCGAAAAGCTTGACGAGCTCGCGCATCCGGCTAGTCTCCTCCGCGCTCGCGTCGAGCCAGGAAATTAGTGAACTCATTTCACCGGTCCCAAGCCTGGGTCATGCCTCATCCGCCAGTGGCGGAGCAAGCTGTTCCTGCCATTGGGCAAAGGTCTGTCCCGATACCGGGTCACGCCATGAAGTTCTCCCGTTGGCGGCTCTACCCGCCACTATGGCAGCAGCTGCGCTGGGACTGGCAAACGCATAGTCATCGGCGAAGACACAGCCTCCATCCTGGATTTTGAGCACTCCCATGGAGAACAACCGCTCATAGAGTCCCCCGTAGGAATGACCGACGCCTGTCCACTTCGAGCGGGCTTGCGATCCAGCCGCAACAACGAACTCACCGTCAATATCCTGAGCACGGGCCAAGCCGCCTGCTGTGGGCACCTTCATCTCGAAAACCGGCGAAGAATACTTGCTTCCAAGGGCCCCTACCGACTGCGTTGGGGTGGGACGGCGCCTGAACGCATCGAGCCCGAGGACCGGTAGAACGATCTGGGCCTGGCTAATGAAATACTCCATGTCTGAGAGGTCAGCTTCCGGGAGACTGATCTTGGACGATTCGTTGCCATTTTCCAACGAAGACCTGTTGGCCTCTATGGCCAGCGAAATGAATCGGCTCTCCAAATACCTCACGTGCGCCTTGGTGAGATTGGCATCTTTACTGGTCAGGAAGATCACGCGGTTCCAGAATTCCTTACCCGTACTGGCGCTGTTGTGTTGCCGCAGCCGTACTGCGACATCGTCGGCTTCTCCGACATAGACCGAACGCCGGTCGGGGTCCTCCGGGTTGTCGCCTAGCAAGAAATACACCCCTGGTGAATTTGCTTCGCCCCGACCTAGGATTTCGTTCAGATCTGACCTTGAACCGGAAACGACTCGGCCTGTCCAGTTCATGATCTCCGCCGTCAGAATGCCGCTTGGCGCTCCGTCCACCAAGAACAAACGGACCTGTCTCCCGTTTCCCATAGCTCCCCCGTGCTCTGTTGTGTACCTTCTTGGTTCTATCACCGCGAGCCGTCATTCTAGCCATCTGAGCACCATGGTTGGCGCTCGACTATGCTTTTCCGCCTCTTCGAATTGTGACCGCTGGGGTTCTCAGCGCTGTCTTGCCACTGGCGATATCCGCGTTGCCGCCCCTGGTATGCGGCTGAATCCAAGTTTTGTTGATTTCACCAACCCGAGAAATACGGCGCAAATGTCCCCGCACCTCATGTTGGCGCCGCCCTCCGTAGTCTTTGTAGAAGTCTTCGTCCAGCACTAGCCTGACTTCACGCCCGGTAATAGTGATTGGTATTAGCCATGCTGACTCCGGAATGTAGTTCAATGCCCGCCGCCGCGCCGGGCGCCCCATCGCCCCTACAAGCTCACTTCGACTCTTTAGGGTTTCGACCCGTTTCGTCGCCACCTTGTGCACGCCGGTCCTCAAGGACATTGCACAGGCGGCCATGAAGTGGACAACTTCGTAAGCGTCTCTTCCGTTGTGCCCCATCGTCACGAAACTGCCGGGCACGCATGCATACTGTCCACGGGCAAGCCCCAGTGCCCAATCTTCGAGATCGTCGAACGACACTGTCAGCATTCGATAGGCCGTGTTGGAAACATCCCAAGCGATGAACTGTCGTCGGGCCAAGTCAGTAAGAAGCCCGCGATGCATCGGTTGTAGCTTCTTAATGTCGGCCAGTAGAACCCTCTGGTCCCTCGTCGTGTCTGTTCGCGCAGCGCGCCACAACTCGCTCGCCATGGCGGAGTAAGCGAAGATTCCGTACTTCTCACGGCAGATGCTTAGCAGGAAGTTGTGTCGCTTCGCGCTCAAACGGTCGTCTTTCAACCGGCTGCAATCGACTTCTCGCAGGCACGCGATCAGCAATTCAAACAGATCAGGGTATCGACCGGGTGAAAAATCATTCATGACTTCGAGCAATTTCCTGGCCGTGTCCAAAGGATGCCCAGCAATCACTTTGCCGGACCCAGTACGTGGCTCCGATAATTTTCGAGCTTGAGGCGTTGGCGCCGTGATGAGTCGAGGGCCGTCTTCTTCATCACTGATTGACCTGATGGGATTGACCACCGACGCGGCAATCTTGGGACGTCTAATCGATGTTTGCTTGGGCCTCGATCTGGTCAATGATTCTGCATGGCGTCGAACTGTCGACCATGAACTACCCGGTGCAGAAGCAACTTGGGATCGTGCCGGTAGGAATTGCTTGGCCTGTAGCTCTGCCCTGAGCTGGGCGTCAATCAATTCAAATTCTTCAAAGCTCAGTTCCCCAGTCGGCTTCGGCAAGTACTCCCAGGGAGTCGCGGCTCGAACCAACGATCGCGCTTCAAACACTTTCCGAATTTGCCGAATTTGATCTGCGCCCAGAAGCCTCTCCAGCGAAATAACGCCCTGTAGGTGGAGGTGGTTGCGCAGCATTTCCACGACGTCTCGGATGGGAATCTCGAGATCTTGGGCGATTTCGACTACTGATTTTGCTCCGAAGGCACTTCGGTCTCTTCGCCGGTTGATATCCCCGGTCTTCCGAGCCCTCGATGGTTCTCGATCCACTGGACCCGGCACCTGCGGTGAAGTTCCCCCTGATTCGTAGTGCAGCGGCTCCGATTCGGCTGGCTCTCGAATCGATTCTTTTGACGGCGGAGCTGCCGCTATCCGTGCCGCAATTTGGCTTGCTCCCCGAGAAGAGTCTCGTGTGCTCCCTATAGCCAGCTGCTGCTTTAGTGCGCGTAATTTATCTAGATTCCCCGAATCCATTGTGCCCCCACAAGTTGCTTAAATCTCCACCCGATAATAGACCCTCGATCCTAGAAGAGAATGGCACCCGTACCTCGTCGAAGCCGAAGTATCTCGAACGGAGCAGGCCAAGACCGAAGAAGAATTGCCGTCACCCTCACCAGATCCTCGGCCAGTCACACAAATATTGATGGGACGCACATTTCTTGCACAACGGGGTCCCATTCGTTCCGGATCGTCGGTTTGGGAATGGGACGCGTTTCCCGACCAGGCAATCGCTATGTACATGGTGGACTTCCGGAGTGGGCAACTCATTTGAAAAGTAGGCAGGGACACGGATGGCTTCAATTCCGTTCTCAATGGTGTGATTTGACCGAAGTGCCGCTCTCGCCGATGCCTCTCTCAGCTCATTCGGCGCGAGTGGCACTCAAGGTGTGGGTTGTTCCTACTTCTTCTCTTCGATCGTCACGGTCCAGCCCGTGAAGCCGGCGCTGTTCACGTCCAGGAAGTAGGTTCCCGGCGACTTGTGAAGTGCCGTCGACCCCTTGCCGCCTTCGTCGATCATGACCTCGGGGACTCCGCCGTCTTTCATCAGGTCTGTACCTTCGGTCAGCAGGTAGATGCTGCCGAGGACCATGTCGCCGGAGCCTTCGAAGTTGTAGGTCATGCGGGCTTCGGCTCCGGTGAGTTCGAACGTCGAGCTGGCGGAGTCGGCCTTGCCCTTCAGGGTGGCCACCTGGGTCCAGGTTTCAGCCGCTTCCTTGGCGGGTGCGGGCTTCGTGGATGCTTCCTGTGCAGCTTCGGCAGTTTTCGCCGCCGGGGCTGCGGACGCTTCACTGGTCGGCACGGTCGCCGGCACGTCCGCCGCCGATTGGCCGGCTTGCGAGGCGGTATTCCCGCCCGTTACGGCGCTGATCACAATGAGGGCACCGGTGACGATCCAGGCGATGACCTTGCGTTCTGCGTATCCGCGCAGTGCCAGTCCGCGTTTGTCCCGCATCCCGCCGGACAGGATGATGATCAGATCCACGAGGGCCCAGACGCCGACACCGCCGAACGTGACCAGCTTGAGGATGCCGGTGCCGACCTTGCCAAGGTAGAACCGGTCGATGCCGAAGACACCCAGGAAGAGGGAAAGGAGCCAGGTTACGATGAACGACTTCTGGCCGATGGTGGGCGCCATGTCGGTGGCGGATTCCTCGGGATGAATGGTGGTGCTCATGATTCTTCTCCTGTTGGTGGTGGGGTTGGCGGCGGCTTCCATCCACTGGGGAGGAGGCACCGCCGTCGTGCATGGTTTTACTGTTTGGTCCAACTGCCGCAGCGGCTGGTGTTGAAGTCCTGGCCCTTGGAGAGGGTGACGCTGGGGCGTCCTCCCCCGGGGATGTCGTTTTCGATGAGGTCGCCATTGCTGCCGGTGCGCATGATGGCCCAATAGCATTCGGAATCCACTGGTTCGTTGGCGCGGTAGGTGCCGGCGGCGATGTCGAGGCCGACGGTCCAGGTGCCCCCGGTGACCGTGTTGGCGGCTTTTTCCTTTTCGGCAGCGCCGACGGCCTTCTCGCGCTTCTTCACGGCGCCCTGTTGCTCATCGAGTTCCTCGGAGCGCTGGCCGAGCGCTGCCTCCTTCTCGTCGGCGGCCAGTTCACGGTCGTCGATTTCGCCCGACAGGGTCTCGTAGTCGGAGGTGGTTTCGTCGAGCTGCTCCTGGACGGAGTCGCGTTCGGCAGCCGTCGTGGCGAGTTCGCTCTGCAGCGAAGCGTATTGCTCGCTACTCGTGGGATCGGTGCTCGCGCTACCAGCCCAGGCGCCGGCTCCCATGAGAACGACGGCGACGCTGGTGCCCGCAATCCATTTCCGCCAGTGGCGGGGAGCCTTGCTGTGGGGCGTCGCTCCGGGGCGCTCGGTCATTTGTTCCAAGGTTCCTCCAATAGGCATGGTGGCTAGTCCTGTGGCTGGGGTTCGACGACGATGTCCAGGCCGGTGTCCGGGTGGTATCCCCAGGAGGCCGTGAAGCCATCCCAGTCGGCGGTTTGTTGTCCGTCGAGGGCCCGGGTGGTTCCGAAGCGGGCGACGACGCTTTCGGGCACATCGAGTTTCTGCAACACGCAGATCACCTCGATGTAGCTGGCGCCGCTGGATTCCTCGCCCGTGGTGGACAGTTGCAGACTGGCCCCCTCATCCATGACGTCGACACCCAAGGAGTCCTCGACGTCGCAGTCGGCCACGGCGTCGGTGATGAGCTGAGTGGACGCAGCCGATTGGCTCTCGACCGGCACCGCCGGGGTGCCGGTCGAGAGTTGTCCGACGATCGCTCCGATCGCGACGCCGATGACCAGGCCGATGATGCCGAATGCCCAGGGCTTGCCGATCGACGGCCCCAGTCGAACCGGCTCGGAGAGGTCGGCGGGCGGCCCGGGCTGCTGCCAGGGATCGCGGGTTCCGGTTGGGTGTTCCATGGTGGACTGCCTTACGTCGAGGTGCGAGAGGTGGCGGGAGCCCCACCCCCAATTGCCTTTGAGAGCTCCCGCCGGTTCCGCCAGAAGCCCGGCGGAACACCACTGACATTAGAGAAACCGAGAAACGTAACAAAGATTTTTGTTGATAAGCAGGGTTATCAACCAGAATGCGTGCTTAGTGGTGTTTGTGCTTAGACTCAAGCCTCGACATCATCAACATCGGGATCAGGGAGGCATCATGGGCCGGCAACAGCTGCTCACCCTCACCGATGTCGCCCACCTGGCACAGGTTCGCCGCCCGGTCGTCAGCATGTGGCGCAAGCGCACAAGCCCCACGGGCCGCGCATTCCCCGCTGCCGCAACGATGCGAGGCGCCCAGGAGCTGTTCGACGCCGATGACATTGCCCGCTGGCTGACCGAAACGGGCCGCGGCAATAATCCCGACGCGGCGCTGGACGTGGCCGTCCACGCGATCTCGACGATTGACGATCCGCTGGCGGTGACCGCGCTCGTCACGCTCCAGGGCCGCACGGGCCAGGCACTGTCGATGCTGGACGAGGAGGATATCGTCGACGCCGCGGACGAGATGGACCCGGACGACACCTACCTCTACTCAGAGATCGAAGCGCTAGGTGACAAACTCCGCGGGTGCTCCGAGCTGGCCGGTGAGCTCGTTGATGCCGCCTTCAGTCCGGAGGCCGCCATGGAAGCCATCGTGCAGGAGATGCCGGGCAGATTCCTGGGGCTGTCTCAGACGCGCCTCGCGCCCGAGGTTGTGGCCCTGGCGGCGGGGACCGCGGTGGAGCTGGCCCGGCGCCTGGGCGAAGGCCGCGAGGTCGTGCCGACCTTCCTCGATGCCTCAGTTGGCGGCAGCGATATCCCGCTGGCCATCCTGCGGGAACTGGGGGAATCCCTGCCGGGTCGATTCGGGTTGGTGTCCTCCTCCGCAACCCTAGAGGGCACCGGGGCAGCACTCACCCGACTGGCCGAGCGTCGACTCAAAGTCCACCTGCGCAGCGACGGAAACCATGGGCCAGCGGACCCCGGCCTCACCGGCGGCCCGATCGTCCACGTCGCCCAGTTCCCGGCCCCTGGCTTCCCCTCCCCCACAGCCACCGAAGTGCTCACCAGCCTGGAGGATTTCGTCCAGCACCTCGGTACCTGGGACAGCGCGGTCATCCTCGCTCCCGCCGAAGCGTTGACCGACGAACTGCGCGGCGTCGGCGAGGGCGCCCGTTCGCGCATCCTGCGCACCGGGCGCATTCGCGCCTCGGTCCGGCTGCCTGAGAAGCTTCTGCCAGCCAGCCCGCGGCGGGCCATGGCGCTCTGGGTCCTGGGGCCGGCGCATGCGAACGTGCCCATTGCCGATCGGTGGACCATGATCGCGGATCTCTCGGCCGCGAATTTGGACACCGCAGCCCGGCAGGACCTCATCAGTGACCTCTCGGCTTCGCTGGGGACCCGGCGGGAGATTTCGGCCCACGCCTTCCGGTTCGCCCGCTTGGTCCCAACCCCCACTCTGTTGGCCTCCTGGTCGGCCTCGCCGCTTTCGTCGACTCCACCGACTGCGCCGTCGCCGGCGGGAGCGGAACCCTCAGCCGTGGACCACCTAGTCCGCCTCGAGTCAGCGATGGACGCCATCGAGTCGACGCCGGTTCCTACCGGCAGGCTGGGCATTACCTTCGACGTGCCCCCGAAAGAAGGCCAGAGAGCTCCCGCACAGCACAAAGCGCGCACCCAGCAGAGCCTCGGCACGCTGCTGGCGAAGAACCAGCTCCGCTACCTTCCCGGCACGCGTATCGAACCGGAAATCCTCGGTAGTGAAGGCTTCCCCGTTTGGGACGTCGACCGCCTGGAACCCGGCATCAGCCACCCCAAAGATCACCACATCAACGTCATGGTCCTCGCCGCAGAGCATCCGCGAGCCACCCTGACCGAACCCGGCGACATCATCTTCCGCACCGGCCCACGACCGCGAGCCGTCATCGACCGCGCGGGGTCCGCCGTCGTGCGGTATCCGGCGCGGATCCTGCGGGTGAACGCCGGCCAATCGACGCTGGTCCCCGACGTCATTGCGGCCGACATCAACGCGGCACCGGGAGGCCTCTGGCGTCAGTGGCCTGTGCGAAGCTTGACCCCGGAGGCGGCTTCCGGTCTGGGCGCCGTGCTGGCCCGGGTCGAGGCCACACGGGACGAACTGCTGGAAGGGCTACAACGGGTCGATGACCTGACCGCTTTATTGCTCGACGGCGCCGCCGCCGGCGTGATCGCTACTCTTGATGAAGAACTACCCACCATGGAAGGAAGGCCGTAGTGCCCCCGAAGAAGAACCAGGCCGCAACGCTGCCGTCGACCATGAAGGAACTCAAGGACACCCTCTGGAAGGCCGCCGATAAACTGCGCGGCTCCATGGATGCCTCGCAGTATAAGGACGTGATCCTGGGGCTAGTGTTCCTGAAGTACGTCTCCGACGCCTTCTCCGAGCGGCGCACCCAGCTCGCCGAGGAACTGGCCACCGACGGGATGAGCGAGGACCAGATCGCCCAGCTGATCGACGACACCGACGAATACACCGGGCGCGGCGTCTTCTGGGTTCCCGCCCGAGCGCGCTGGGAGCATCTGGCAGAAAACGCCAAGGGCCTTCCGGCCATCGACGGGGCTCCGCCGCGGAACATCGGAGAACTCATCGACGCGGCGATGGATGCGGTCATGGCGGCCAACCCCTCGTTGGCGGCGACCCTGCCGAAAATCTTCAACCGCGATAGCGTCGACCAGCGGCGGCTGGGCGAGCTGATCGACCTGTTCAACTCTGCCCGTTTCACTGGTCAGGGCGCCGGCCGGGCCCGTGACCTGCTTGGGGAAGTCTATGAGTACTTCCTGGAGAAGTTCGCCCGCGCCGAGGGAAAGCGCGGCGGCGAGTTCTATACCCCGGCCGGTGTGGTCCGCGTGCTGGTGGAGCTCCTGCAGCCGACCCACGGGCGGGTCTACGACCCCTGCTGCGGCTCGGGCGGCATGTTCGTGCAGACCGAGAAGTTCTTGGACGCCCATAACGAGGACCGCACAGCGATCTCCGTCTACGGACAGGAACTGAACGAGCGCACCTGGCGGATGGCGAAGATGAACCTGGCCATCCACGGGCTCAACGCCAACCTGGCCCCGCGCTGGGGCGACACCTTCGCCCGCGACCAGCACCCGGAGATGCAGGCCGACTTCGTGATGGCGAACCCGCCGTTCAACATCAAGGACTGGGCCCGCAACGAATCAGACCCCCGATGGCGCTACGGGGTCCCGCCGGTGAACAACGCGAACTACGCGTGGATCCAGCACATCATCTCCAAGCTGGCTCCGGGCGGTTCCGCCGGCGTGGTGATGGCCAACGGCTCGATGTCCTCGAACTCCGGCGGAGAGGGCCAGATCCGCGCCCAGCTAGTTGAGGCCGATCTGGTCTCCTGTATGGTCGCCCTGCCCACGCAACTGTTCCGTTCCACCGGGATCCCGGTGTGTACGTGGTTCTTCGCGAAGGACAAGACCGCAGGAGCACAAGGCTCCGTGGACCGGACCGGGCAGGTGCTCTTCATCGACGCGAGGAACCTCGGGCACATGGTCGACCGCGCCGAGCGCGCCCTCTCCGACGAGGACATCGCCAAGATCGCCAGCACCTTCCACGCCTGGCGCGGTTCCGCTGGCGCAGCGAGTGTGGAGTACGACGACGAGGCGGGGTTCTGTTATTCGGCCACCTTGGAGGAGATCAAGGCCACAGAATATGCCCTCACGCCGGGACGCTATGTCGGAGCAGTCGATGTTGAGGACGACGGCCAACCCGTCGAGGCCAAGATCGCACGCCTGAAACAGGAGTTGTTTGACCAGCTCGAAGAGTCCCAGCGGCTGTCGCAGGTCGTTCGCGAACAGTTAGGGAGGGTCGATGCCTGATTGGCAGACTAAGACGCTCGGAGAAGTGCTCAATTTTCAACGCGGATTTGACATCACCCGAGCAACCCAGCGTGCAGGAAACATCCCCGTTGTCTCATCCGGCGGAATCAGCAGCTACCACGACACACCGTCAGCGAGCGGTCCAGGCGTTGTCATTGGACGTAAGGGCACCTTAGGCAAGGCCTACTATCTGCCCTCCGACTATTGGCCACACGACACTACGCTGTGGGTTCAGGATTTCAAAGGTAGCGATCCCCGATTCGTCTACTACTTTATGTCGCGGTTTGACGTCTCATGGCTCGATGCTGGTTCCGCAAATCCAACCTTGAACCGCAACCACTTACACCCACTTTCCGTGAGCTGGCCGCCCGTGAAGGAACAACAAATTATCGCCGAAGTCCTCGGCGCCCTCGACGACAAAATTGCCGCCAACGACCGGCTCGCAAACAAGCTATTCGAGCTAGCGGCTCTAGAGCATGAAACTTCTCTGGATCTTGTCACCGCTCACGTTCCACTATCTTCTTTGGCCACGACAGTTCTCGGCGGAACGCCTAGCAGAGCCAAGCCAGAGTACTGGTCGAACGGCACCGTGCCTTGGCTCAACTCAGGAAAGGCTAACGAAGATCGTATCGTTGAACCCTCAGCATTAATCACAGCAGACGCACTCGCTAGGAGCGCTGCCAAATTAATGCCTGTGGCAACGACGCTGATCGCGATTACTGGTGCAACTCTGGGTAAAGTCGCCCGACTTGAAATCGAAGCTGCAGGGAATCAATCATTAGTTGGTGCGTGGTCTGACCGACCTGACCACAACAGCTGGCTTCACTTCGCAATTCGCAGCGAAATCCCGCAACTGTTAAGGAAGGCTACTGGCGCCGCCCAACAGCATGTCAATAAGCAGGACGTCGACTCTCTTCTAATTCCGATGCCCGCGGACGAAGACGTTCTGCGAGCAGGAAAATCGATATCCGTCCTACTCAATTCTGCCCACGCAACGGATCTCGAAAGTCGCCTTCTCAGGGAGACTCGGGATGCCCTGCTCCCACGACTAATATCGGGCAAACTACGAACGAAGGAAGCTGCGGAAGCCGTGACCGCTACGATCTGACTTCGAGGTGACAAGGACGAAGACCGCAGACTTCCGAACACTGTCTACTAGAAATCACACGGTGGTTTTGCAGATATTGACTGCAATATCAGAGATTTGATACTTCGGAATAGTTTTCATGACAGGGACAAGCCGGGGGAAAGGCACGAAATGACACTGCAAACCAGCTTCACCGAGGCCGACTGGGAAGACCTCGTCCTGGAACAACTCGGCGACCAGAACTGGCGGCCCACCCACGGGGACGAGATCGCGCCCGGCCCGGGCGAGCGGGAGACCTGGGACGACCTGCTGATCCGTCCGCGCCTGCTGACCGCGCTGCGCCGGCTGAACCCCGGCGTCCCGGAACAGTATCTGCAACAGGCCCTTGCCACCATCGCCGCCCCCACCTCGCAGGATGCGATCACCGAGAATCACCGGATGCACAGGATGTTCGTCGAAGGCCACCGGATCTCCTACCTGGACCCTGACGGCACCGAGCAGAACCCCACCCTGCGGATCCTGGGCACCGAGGAGACGGATAACGACTGGCTCGCTGTCAACCAGGTCACCCTCGTGCAGGGCGACTACCGGCGCCGCTTCGACGTCGTGCTCTACTGCAACGGGATGCCGGTGAGCATCCTGGAACTGAAGAAGGCCGGCTCCCAGGCTGCCGACGTCGCCGCCGCGCACGCCCAGCTGGAGACCTACCTGCGCGAATTCCCACTGGCGTTCAGGTTCTGCGTCTTCACATTCGCCTCCGACGGGATCGACGCCAAGTACGGGACCCCGTTCACCCCGCTGAATCACTTCTCCCCCTGGAACGTGGACGACGACGGCGAGCCCGTCCCGCCCGGACACACCGTGGACGGTGATGCGGTCCTTCCCATCGAAACCGCGTTGGCCGGGCTCTACAACCCCACCCGCTTCCTGCAGCTGCTCCACTCCTTCACCGCGTTCGACGGCGGCGCCGAGGGACTGCTCAAGCGCATCGCCAAGCCCCACCAATACTTCGCCGTTACCAAGGCTGTCGGCTCCACCATCGACGCGGTGCGGACCAACGGCAAGGCCGGCGTCGTCTGGCACACGCAGGGCTCGGGCAAGTCCATGGAGATGGAGCTCTACACCAACCGGGTGATGCGCCACCCGGCGTTGAAGAACCCCACCGTCGTGGTGATCACCGACCGCAACGAACTCGATGGGCAACTCTTCTCCGGGTTCGCCCGCTCCCAGCTGCTACCCGATACGCCCAAGCAGATCCGCCGTCGTACCGAACTACGCACCGAGCTCTCCGGCCGGGTCACCGGCGGCATCTACTTCACCACGTTGCAGAAGTTCAGCCGCACCACCGAGGAAAAGGAGTCCGGGACGGTGCACCCGCTACTCTCGGACCGGAAGAACATCATCGTTATCGTCGACGAGGCCCACCGCAGCCACTACGACGACCTCGACGGCTACGCACGGCACCTGCGCGATGCGCTGCCCAACGCCACGCTGATCGCGTTCACCGGCACCCCGGTCTCCTTCGAGGACCGCAACACCCGGGACGTGTTCGGCGATTACATCGACGTCTACGATCTCTCGAGGGCTGTGGAGGACGGCGCCACCGTTCCGGTCTACTTCGAGCCGCGGTTGATCAAGGTGCAGCTGGCCGCCGACCTGACCCAGGAGGACCTGGACACCGCCGCCGACGAGGCGACCACCGGGCTGGACGACACCGAACGGGCGAGGATCGAGCAGTCCGTCGCCGTGGTCAACGCCGTCTACGGAGCCCCCGAACGACTCGAGGAGCTTGCCCGGGATCTGGTCGCGCACTGGGAGACCCGTCGGGACACCATGGCCCCGTTCATCGCCGACACCGGCGGTTCGGCGACGCATGGCAAGGCCATGATCGTGGGCGGGACTCGCGAAATCTGTGCGAATCTGTACAACCAGATCATCAGGCTGCGACCCGACTGGCACTCCGACGAGCTGGAGAAGGGTCGGATCAAGGTCGTCTACTCCGGCAATGCCTCAGACGGCCCTCCGGTTTCCAACCACGTCCGCCGCGACTCGATGAACAACACCATCAAGGAACGACTCAAGGATCCGGCCGACGAGCTAGAACTGGTGATCGTCAAGGACATGATGCTCACCGGCTTCGACGCCCCTCCCCTGCACACCCTCTATCTGGACCGCCCACTGAAGGGCGCCCTGCTGATGCAGACCCTCGCCCGGGTCAACCGGACCTTCCGAGGCAAGGAGGATGGCCTGCTGGTCGCTTACGCGCCGCTGGCCGAGAACCTGGCCAAGGCACTGGCCGAATACTCCAGCACCGACCAGGAGGCGAAGCCGGTCGGGAAGAACGTGGACGAGGCCGCGGGCCTTGCCGTTGAACTGGTGGAGCAGATCAAGGCGCTTCTGGCCGGATATGACTGGCGGGCGGTGCTGGCCAAGCCGGGGCCGAAGTCCTTCCTGAACGCCATCACAGGGGCCGTGAACTACCTCCGCGACCCGGCGACCGAGGGGAACTCCCCCGCGGACGAAGCCCCGACGCTGGCGGTCATCTACCGGCAGACGGCCGGCCAACTCGCCCGCGCATGGGCCCTGTGCACGGGCTCCGGCAGGTTGGAGGAACTGCGTCCGGAGATCCAAGTGTACGAGGAAATCCGCGTCTGGATGGGCAAGTACGACGCCCAGGACCGCCAATCCCGCGGCGAACCGGTGCCCGAGGAGATCCAGCGCATGCTCGGTCAACTCATCGCCTCCGCGACGGACGCCACCGGCGAGGTGCTGGACATCTATGAAGCGGCCGGCATGCCCAAGCCATCGCTGAGTGATCTCACCCCGGAGTTCGTCGCCAAGACACAGAAGGCCCGCAACCCGCAGCTGGCCATCGAGGCATTGCGCAAACTCGTGGCCGACGAGTCGGCGAAATCGACCAAGCACAACACCATCCGGCAGCGGGCGTTCTCGGAGCGGATCACCGAACTGATGAACAAGTACACCAACCAGCAGCTGACCTCGGCCGAGGTCATCGCCGAACTGGTCGAGCTGGCGAAGGAGGTCGCCGAGGAGTCCCAACGCGGTCAGCGCTTCACTCCCCCGTTGAACGAAGACGAGCTGGCGTTCTACGACGCCGTCGCACTAAACGAATCCGCGGTCGAGGTTCAGGGCGAAGGAGTCCTGGCAGAGATTGCCCGCCAACTGGTGGCGATCATGCGCCGCGATGTGCGCACGGACTGGACCGTACGTGAAGACGTTCGGGCCAAGCTCCGCTCGTCCATCAAGCGACTCCTCGTGATCAACGGTTACCCGCCGGATAAGCAGCCCGAAGCGATCAAGCTCGTCATCGAGCAAATGGAATCGATGGCCCAATCCATCCGATCAACTCATGAAGAGCAATAGTCAGGGAGGGGACGCCGTGATCCAAGCTATAGGTTCACAAATGCCTCATCGTGTTGAAGAAATGAACCAGAAGTGTTTTTCACAAATGGCACATGCCTTACGTCAGTACGAACGCGCCCGCGCCCAAACACCAGAAGCTCCAACTAAATCTCAGACACTTTCCAAAGCCATGTTCGGAAAGCTCCCTCGAACTGACGAACCGGTTCTCGAGCAGATCGAGGAAAGGCCTACGCGCGATCTTGACCTCGAGGTCATGATCGCTGTCGAAAACAACCACAATCTAAGCGACCTCGACTACTCGTCGCTCCACAGATACGCGTGGGCGATGCTCGAAGGCTTAGTCCGCGGCCGTCCTGCCGCCTCCGAGGAAGACCTTGTCGAGGAGGCGGCACAGCTAGTGGGAAAACGAATTTCTGTTGTTCGCGAACAAAATGCAGCGGTATCTCGCAGTAACGAAGAGAAAGCGAAAAGGCGTGCGTTAGCTGCCCGGGCAGCTGAGAAGGAGAAACTGCGAAACGCAGCCCGTGCGCGAGATCAAGACACCAGACGCATTCGAAGAGAGGAACGAGAAGAACGCCGCGAAAAAGCTCAATACCGAGCGCGCGAGAAGGCAATGAACGAGGGGAGCAACACGCGCGAGTTGCGGCAATCCCAAGCTGCGCGGAAGCCAAAAGCGATCCAAATCAACAGTTGGCAAAGAGCAGAGATCAATGCTCTGGCTTGGACACGTCACATGGGCTTCTCCGATGCTCGCTTGACTCGGGGTGGCGCCGATGGCGGAGTGGATATTTCGGGTTCCAAAGCGATTGCCCAAGTTAAAAATGAAGGGTCAGCAACAGGCGTTCAAGCTGTACGACAATTGAGCGGGACCGGACGTGAAACTGGAGCCGAATACGTGTTGTTCTTCACAGCACATAGCTACACTCGCGAGGCACTTAGACATGCCGAAATTGTTGGAATGGCGTTGTTTACGTACGACTTGTACGGAACCATCAGCGCTGCCAATGCGCACGGAGAACACATACTGGCATAGGCTCTCTGACATTCTTTCACTATAGAGTCCGGCACACTCGTCCGGTAAAGGAGACCCTTCAGCTAGACGCTGCCCGCTCAGATTCGAGGATGTAATCGAAGTGCCAAACTTTATGCACGCCCATGCCGATGCTAGCTTCGACTTTCAGCAGTACGTCAGCACGCTCTCCGAGGCTGGCTCGAATACCCGCCCGTTGGCTCTGCTGGACCTAGACAAATTCCATGCCAACTCCGTGAAAATGTCTGCCCGAGCGGCTGGAACCACAATCCGCGTCGCTTCCAAATCGCTGCGCGTACGCGGCGCCCTTGAAGCAGCGCTGTCCACACCCGGTTATTCCGGCGTTCTCGCCTTCACACTGCCGGAAGCACTCTGGCTTGCCGAGACCGGGATTCGCGACATCGTCGTCGCCTATCCGACGGCTGATCGCGAAGCGCTGAGGCAACTCCTGCAATCAGAAGCCCGCGAACACGTCACGGTCATGGTCGACTCCACCGAGCACCTGGAGCTTCTCCGTGGCATAGCCCGGTCTGCCAACATCCCAACTGGAGCGCGGTTCCGCGTTTGCCTCGACATCGACGCCTCCTATGCTCCGGCACGTCACCGCACCGGCACTCTAGCCGCCAAGCTCAGGGTCGGCCCCGCTCGCTCCCCCATCACGACGGTCGAACAAGCCATCACCATAGTTCATGCTTGCGAACGTGCCGGCGTGAACCTGGTCGGGATCATGATGTATGAGGGGCAAGTCGCAGGGGTCTCCGATGGCGCCCGCACACCCCGCGGGTTCGCCGTCCGAGCACTGCAGGCCCTCTCGAAACGGGACATCGCCCAATGGCGGGCCGAAGTCGTCGCAGCGGTGCGCGAACTCGTCGACTTGGAATTCGTCAACGGCGGCGGCACCGGCTCCATCGAATCCACCACAGCCGAGGCCGCGGTCACTGAAGTGGCCGCCGGCAGCGGGTTCTATGGGCCCGAACTCTTCCAGCACTACCGCAGCTTCCGCCCGGCCCCAGCACTGCACCTGCTCTTCGACGTCGTCCGCCGACCGGCTCCGGACACCGTCACCGTCCTCGGGGGAGGCTGGATCGCTTCCGGACCGCCCGGCAAGGACCGCCTGCCGGTCCCTGTCTGGCCCGAAGGGCTGCGGTATGCCGCTTCCGAAGGGCCGGGCGAAGTCCAGACACCACTCACCGGTCCAGCAGCAGCCGGGCTGAGCGTGGGCGATCCGGTCTTCTTCCGTCACGCCAAGGCCGGGGAACCGCTCGAGCGGCTGAACTCCGTCCTCGTCTACAGCAACGGCGAGATCATCGACGAATGGCCCACCTACCGCGGCGAGGGAAAGGCCTTCCTCTAGATGGGATCACGAACCAACCGGTACGACGCCGGAATCCCCGCAGGAGCTAGGTTCACCCGTGGCGCCTGGTCTTGGCGAAACTGGTCAGCCAGCGCTGTGAGCCAGCCCTCCGCCGTCGTACTCCCGCGCGCCGAATTCGACGTCGCTACCCTCTTGGCCCGGGCCACAGCTCAGGGACGACAGGTGAAGGTCGTTGGTGGTGCGCACTCGTTCACCGATATCGCAGCGACCGACGGAGTCCTAGTCAGTCTGGACCGGATGCAAGGGCTCGAGCACGTGGACCCGGCCACCGGCGAGGCGACCCTGCTCGGAGGGACCCGGCTGTTCAATGTCGCGGCCCTGCTCGCCCCGCACGGCTTGGCGTTGCCCAATATGGGCGACATCGACCACCAGTCGCTGGCCGGCTCGCTGGCCACCTCGACCCACGGCACCGGGTTGGCGTTCACCGGGTTCTCCGGTCTAGTGACGTGGCTGCGGCTCGCCCTGCCCGATGGGTCGATCGTCGAGTGTTCGGCGACCGAACGACCCGAGTTGTTCCAGGCGGCACGGGTCGGGCTCGGGGCCATCGGCGTCGTGCTGGCGGCCACGCTGCGTTGTCTGCCAGCATTCCAACTGCGGGCCGTCGAGCAGCCCGAACCGCTGGAGGGGATGGTCGAATCCTTCCTGGAACGCTCTGCCATCGAAGACCACCTCGAGTTCTATTGGTTCCCCCATACCGACACCGCGCTGGCCAAGACCAACACCCGGCTCCCCGTCGACGCTCCGCGGCACCCGGTCAGCCCCATCTCCCGGCTGCTCGACGATGAACTGCTGGGCAACGGAGCCTACGGACTGATGTGCGCCGCCGGAGCACGGGTCCCGGCATTGATCCCGTCCTTGAACCGCCTCGCCGCGAAGACACTAGCGGCCCGTGACTACACGGATGTGCCCCAGAAGGTGTTCGTCACTCCGCGACGGGTGAGGTTCCGCGAGATGGAGTACTCGCTACCGCTCGAGGCGTTCGGCGAGGTCTTCGCCGAACTCAAGTCGGCGATCGAAGGCTACCGGGAACCGATCAGCTTCCCGATCGAAGTCCGCACGTCGGCGGCCGACGATACCTGGATGGGAACCTCTGCTGGACGTCAGTCGGTGTACTTCGCGGTCCACCGCTATGCCCGGCAACCGCATCAGGCGTTCCTGCAGCACGTGGAGCAAGTGTTCATCGCCCACGGCGGCAGGCCACACTGGGGGAAGTTGCACTCCCGCGACGCCGCATACCTGGCAGGTGTCTACCCGGAGTTCGAACGGTTCACTGCTGTGCGGGACGAAATCGATCCAACGGGGACTCTGCTTAACCCGCATCTTAGGCGGGTGCTCGGGGCACGGTAGAGGCAAACTGCCTCCGTGCCCCTCCACCGGAATTGACCCAAGTCAAGGTACCTCGAGCCGTCCCTGGATAGTCTCAAAGCATCAACAAAGACTTCGACGCCCCCACCGGCGTCGGGCACTGGCAGATCGCCAGCGCATCACAGACGAAGGGAGTCACCCAAATGACCACCGCCGAAACCACCACCCACACACTCCTCCGTGCAGAAGGCTTCTCCTGCCCCTCCTGCGTCAGCAAGATCGAAAAGCAGGTCGGCAAGCTCAAAGGCGTGGAGAACGTGAAGGTCCACTTCGCCTCAGCCCGGATCGAGGTCGACCACGACGAGAGCAAGGTTTCCGTAGACGACATCGTCGCCGTGATCGCCAAGGCCGGCTACAAGGCCGCACCCTCGGCCTTCTAACCGGCCACTCATCCAGCCCGTGAGCCACGGTTCACCGGCTGACCACGGCAACCGCCCCGGCCATCGGCCCGGGCGGCGCGGCCCTCATCACCCCTCCCCCTAGAGCAGAAAGGTCGTGCCACAGTGAACAAGTTCCAGAAATGGGTTCACGGTAGCTGGTCCATCCCGGTCGTCTCCGGCATCCTCATCCTCATTTCCTTCGGCCTGCAGTACCTCGGCGACGGAATCTGGAACCGTGCGGTCAGCCCGCAGTGGTGGATCGACGCCGGTGAACATGCCACCAGCACCGCCACCGTCTTCACCCTGGCGGACACCTTCATGATCGCCGGTGCCGTCGTCGCCGGTTACAACATCGTCATCAAGGGGGTCCGTGCGCTGACCGCCAAGCTCATCGGCATCGACCTGCTCGTGTCGATCGCCGCGATCGGCGCCGTCATCATCGGCAACTTCTGGGAAGCTGCCGCCGTCACCTTCCTGTTCGCGATCGGCCACGCTCTTGAGGCGGCCACCATGAACAAGACCCGCTCGGCACTGGCCGAACTGGTCGCCGTCGCCCCCGACGTCGCCATCGTCTTGCGCGACGGCGAACAACAGGAGGTTCCCGCCCACCAGGTCCGGATGGGCGAAATCGTACTGGTGAAGAACGGTGCGAAGATCCCCGTGGACGGCCAAGTCGTCTCGGGGACCGGCGCCATCGACGAAGCATCCATCACCGGTGAATCCCTCCCGGTGGAGAAGACCAAATCGGACCAGGTCTTCGCCGGAACCGTCTCCCGCGGCGGGTTCCTGCAGGTCCTGGCCACGGGCATCGGTGCGGACACCACACTGGCCCGCATCATCCACCGTGTGGAAGAGGCCCAGGACGCCAAGGCCAAGACCCAGGCCTTCATGGACCGCTTCTCCTCCTGGTACACCCCCGGCGTCATGGTCCTAGCCCTGGTGGCCGGACTCATCAGTGGTGACGTGGTCCTGGCCCTGACCCTGCTGGTCATCGGCTGCCCCGGCGCCCTGGTCATCTCCATCCCCGTCGCGATCGTCGCCGGCATCGGCCGCGCTGCACGCAACGGCATCCTCATCAAGGGTGGCGAATACCTGGAGACCTCCGCGAAGATCTCCGCGGTTGCCGTGGACAAGACCGGCACCCTCACCGAGGGCCGACCACAACTGACAGACGTCGTCGTCCTGGATCCGGCGCTGGAGCGCACCGAGGTGCTGCGGTGGGCCGCAGCCGCCGAGGCCGGCTCCGAGCACCCACTCGCCCGCACCATCATGGATTCCGCCCGCGACGAAGGCGTGGGCCCCGAGGGCATCCCCGGCGAGGTGACTCCGGTCCCCGGCAAGGGCATCGTGTCCGACGTAGACGGCCAACTGGTGCTGATCGGCAACCCCGCGTTACTGGAGCAATACGGCATCACCAACGACGCCGGATCCTCCGACGCGGCTGAGGCTCTGGCCTCGGCGGGCAAGACCCCGATGATCGTCGCGGTCGATGGCCGGGTGATCGGCATCGTCGCCGTCGCTGACCGGATCCGTGAGGACTCCGCCGAGATGGTCGCCCGGTTGCACGCTGCGGGCGTGAAGAAGGTCGTTATGCTCACCGGTGACACCCGCTTGGTGGCCGAGTCCATCGGCCAGGCCACCGGTATCGATGAGATCCATGCGTCCATGCTGCCCGAGGACAAGCTCGACGCGGTGGCGAAGCTGCAGCGCGAAGGTCACACGGTGGCCATGGTCGGGGACGGCGTGAACGACGCCCCGGCCCTGGCGATCGCTGACATCGGCGTGGCCATGGGCGCCGCCGGTTCGGCAGTGGCCGTGGAGACGGCGGATATCGCCCTGATGGGCGACAACCTGCTCAAGCTGCCCGAATCCATCAGCCTGGCCAAACGGACGGTGAGCGTGATGAAGCAGAACATCGCGATCTCGCTGATCACCGTGGTGCTGCTGGTGGCCGGTGTCTTCGCCGGCGGGGTGACCATGTCCCTGGGCATGCTCGTCCACGAGGGTTCGGTCTTGGTGGTCATCCTCAACGCGATGCGTTTGATGCGCAACGCCCAGGGAGCGACGTCGATGTCGAAGTCGCTGCGCACCCCGGCTAAGCGCGAGGCGTCCGAAGCAGTGGACGCCTAGTCACCGTAGCAACGCCAAGGAAGCACCGACCGCGGGGGCACCCGCGGTCGGTGCGTGAACAGAACCATCAATTTTCATGATCACAGCAGGAGGAACACAAATGTCCACGGCGCTGGTTTTCAACGACTACGGCGGACCCGAAACCCAGGAACTCATCGACCGCCAGAGCCCGGCTCCGGGTCCCGGCGAGGTGGCGATCGAGGTGCAAGCAGCTGGAGTGAACCCTGCCGACTGGAAGCTTCGCGAAGGTCTGCTGGGCGAGAACGGGCAGCTCCCGGCACCGCTGGGGCTTGAGGCCTCCGGTGTGGTCACCGCCGTCGGGGACGGGGTGGAGGATTTCACCGTCGGAGACGAAGTGCTCGGCCTGGTGGCTGAGGGCCATGGTGGTTTCGCCCAGCACACGGTGCTGACGGCTTCGAAGACCGTGGGGAAACCCGAGGAGATCTCCTTCGCCGACGCGGCCACCATCCCGGTGGCCGGCGCCACGGCCTACGATGTCACCCACCAGGTCGAACTGGAACCCGGGCAGAGCCTGCTGCTCTTGGGAGCCGCCGGGGGCATCGGGCTGATGGCCGCCCAGATCGGCAAGGTCCACGAATTCACCGTGATCGGTGTGGCCGGTATTGCTGACCAGAAGCTGGTGGAGTCCACCGGCGCCACGTTCATCGAATCAGGCGACGGAGCCGCCGATCGGGTGCGCCGGGTGGCCCCGGAAGGTGTGGACCTGATCGTGGATCTGGTGGGCGGCCGGCCGCTGCGGGACATGGCGCCGTTGGCGAAGAGCCCGCAGAACGTCATCTCCACCGTCGAAGAGGCCACGGTCCAGGAGCTCGGTGGCGCCGCCGTGGTGCGGACCACCGAGGCACTGGAGAAGATCACCGACGTCATCAAATACGGGCTCGTCGACCCACACGTTCGCGCACGCTTCCCCCTGACCGATGCACAGGAGGCCATGGCCGCCGTCGAGACCGGCCACCTGGCAGGAAAGGTGGTATGTTGAACCATGACCGAACCGCGCGACGAACACCTGGACCATCCAGGGCACGGAGACCCACCCCGGTCCGGGCAGACGATGGCGCAGGAGCATACGCACCCGCCAGGGGATGACGCCCACCACGACCACCATGACGGTCACGGCGGGCATGGTGGGCACGAGGGCCATGCCGGGCATGGGGTGGGCATGTTCCGGACTCCCTTCTGGGTCACTCTGGTCCTGTCCATTCCGGTGGTCTGGCTCAGCCCGCTGGTCGCGTCCCTGCTGGGCTACCAGGTTCCCGAGTTTCCGCTCTCAGGGTGGATCGCCCCGGTCCTGGGGACGTTCATCTACTTCTACGGCGGCGCCCCGTTCCTGAAGGGCGGCCTCCAGGAAATCCGATCCCGCCAGCCGGGCATGATGCTGCTGATCGCCATGGCCATCACGGTGGCCTTCCTTGCCTCCTGGATCACCTTCCTGGGCCTCGGCGGCTTCAGCCTGGACTTCTGGTGGGAACTGGCCCTGCTGGTGGTCGTGATGCTCCTGGGCCACTGGATGGAGATGCGAGCCCTCGGTTCGGCCTCCTCCGCCCTGGATGCCCTCGCCGAGCTGCTCCCCGACGAGGCGGAGCGGATTCCCGAGGACGGTGGAGACCCCGTCACGGTGTCCATCTCGGAACTGGCGGTAGGGGACATCGTCCTGGTGCGCTCCGGGGGCCGGGTGCCGGCCGACGGCGTCATCACCGACGGCAGTGCCGGTTTCGACGAGTCGATGATCACCGGCGAATCCAGCACCGTGGCCCGCGGATCGGGTGAGACAGTCGTTGCCGGGACGGTCGCCACCGATAATTCCGTGCGCCTGCGCATCGAGGCCACCGGCGAGGATACGACCCTCTCGGGGATCCAACGGATGGTCTCCGAGGCCCAGGAGTCCACCTCCCGCGCCCAGGCCCTGGCCGACCGTGCCGCTGCCTTGCTGTTCTGGTTCGCACTGGGGGCCGCGATCATCACCGCGATCGTCTGGGTGGCGATCGGCCAGCCCTCCGATGCGGTCACCCGCACCGTCACCGTCCTGGTCATTGCCTGCCCGCACGCCCTGGGTTTGGCGATCCCCTTGGTCATCGCCATTTCCACCGAGCGGGCAGCGACGGCCGGGGTCCTGATCAAGAACCGGCTGGCGTTGGAGAAGATGCGCACCGTCGACGTCGTGCTCTTCGATAAGACCGGCACCCTCACCGAGGGCGCCCACGCCGTCACCGGCACCGCCACCACCGGCGGCATTTCCGAGGACGAACTGCTGCGGTGGGCTGCCGCGGCCGAATCCGAATCCGAGCACCCCGTGGCCCGGGCCATCACCACGGCCGCCGAGGCAGCTGGCCCCGGATCCGGCTCTTCGCTGACGGCGACGAACTTCCAGGCCGCTGCCGGTCGCGGGGTGAAGGCCGAGGTCGACGGCGTCGAGGTGATGGTCGGCGGGCCCAACATGCTGCGCGAGTTGGGGCTGGAACCCACCCCCGAGCTACGTGAAGACGTCGCCGGATGGATCGACCGGGGAGCCTCCATCCTGCATGTGGTCCGGGACCGGGTGGTCTTGGGCGCCATCGCGCTGGAGGACCGGGTTCGGCAGGAGTCACGCGAAGCGGTCGACGCCTTGCGCTCACATGGGGTGAAGGTCGCGCTGATCACCGGCGACGCCCAGCAGGTGGCCGATGCCGTGGCCCGGGATCTGGGTATCGACGAGGTGTTCGCCGAGGTCCTGCCACGCGATAAGGACGCGAAGGTCACCGAACTTCAGCAGCGGGGCCTCAGCGTGGCCATGGTCGGTGACGGCGTCAACGACGCCCCGGCCCTGGCCCGCGCCGAGGTGGGCATCGCGATTGGCGCCGGGACCGACATCGCCGTGGAATCCGCCGGCGTGGTCCTGGCGGGTAACGACCCGCGCTCGGTGGTGTCCCTGCTGGTGCTCTCCCGGGCCAGCTACGCCAAGATGCTGCAGAACCTGTGGTGGGCCGGAGGCTACAACATCATCGCGGTCCCGCTGGCCGCCGGTGTCCTGGCACCCATCGGGTTCGTCCTCTCCCCCGCGGTCGGGGCGGTCCTGATGTCGTTGTCCACGATCATCGTGGCGCTGAACGCCCAGTTGCTCCGTCGCGTGGAACTGGCCCCGGAGAGAGTCGCCGGCACCCGATCCGACCGGTGACGGCCGGGTGGCGATGGCGCCGATCGATCCGCCCGGACCGCCTTGACCCACATCAAGGCGGTCCGGGCCAGGTTGCGGTGGAATGGAATCACCCACGTAGGGAACCATCGTTCAGGAGGCAGCCACCATGCACACCGCATCATTCCGTACCCCACCCTTCACCTCCCCCACGTGCGTCCAGGACCTGGAAACCGCCCTGCCCCGGCAGGCCGGGATCACCTCGGCCACCGTGGAGTTCGAGGAGCGGAAGGTCAACGTCGAGTTCGACAGCATGAAGACCAATGTCGAGAAGATCGCCGATCTGATCACCGGGTTGGGCTATCCGGTGCTCTCCACCAAGCTCTGGTAGCTGTCCGCCGTGTCCGGCGTCGGAGACCTAGACTGGGATGCACCGCGACGGCAGCTGTTCCCGCCGTCGCAGACGACGTCGAAGGAGGCGGCCCACGATGAGCCCCCAGGAATCGGTGACCCGCTGATGAGCACCACCCCGGCAGGTCACGACCACCGGGACCAGTGTGTGGCGCTGGTCCCGATCTTCGCGCACCTGGATCCCGACGAACAGCATGAGATCGCTTCCCGCGCGCGCCAACGCAGTTTCCGAAGGGGTGAACTGCTCTACTCCCCCGGGGATGAGGATCGCTCCTTGATGATCGTCCACCGCGGGAAGGTCAAGACCTACCGCGGCAACGAGTCGGGCCATGAACAGATCCTGCGGGTCCTGGATCCGGGAAGCTTCATCGGTGAGACGGCCTTCCTCCACGCCGGTCAGTCGGACCACTATGCCTTGGCGCTGGAGGACGCGGAAATCTGCTCCCTGCACCACGAGGACATCCGCGGGTTCCTGGTCAGCTATCCGACGATCGCGTTGAAGATGCTCGAGACCGTCACCGAACGGCTCGAGCAGACCGAACGGACGCTCAGTTCCTATACCGGCGAGGACGCCGGATCGCGGATCGCCGGATATCTGTTGGAGAGCGCCGACCCGGCCACCGGGGCGCTGACTCTGCCGATGTCCAAACGCGATCTGGCCTCGCTGTTGGGCACCACCCCGGAGACGCTCAGCCGGCGCTTGGCGGCCTTCACCGAGGCCGGCTGGATCGACCAGTCCTCCGGCGGGCGGATCCACGTGCTGGACCGGGGGGCGTTGGCCCGGGCCTGAACCGGCCGCGGATCCACCGGCTCCCGGCCCACCGTGCCTACGGCCGGGGTGTCAGTTCGAAGACCTCGGCGAGCAGGGCGTGGGACTTCATTTGCGCCTGGTGATCGGTCATCATGTTCATCGCCATGAGTTCGTCGATCTGCCCGGCCTCGGCCAACTGCATCAGCTGGTCCCTCACCTGTTGCGGGTTCCCGACGATGAAGCGTCCTTCCGATCCGGCCCGGGCCTGTTCCTCGCCGGCGGTGTAGCGGTGGTTCGCGGCCTCTTCCACCGTCGGCGGGGCGTGGTGGATCTGTCCGGTCCCCCACCGGGCCCACTGCAGTTCGGCCGGTCCGGCCAGATACCGGGCCTCCTCCGCGGTCTCGGCACAGACGACGATGGTCGACAGCATCGAATACGGCGCCTCACGATACGCCGAGGGCTGGAAGGCCTCCCGGTAGGCGCGCAGTACGGGGATCGCCATTGCCGGGTTGATCTGTCCGGCGAAGGCGAAGCCCATGCCCAGTTGCGAGGCGATCCGCATGCCCCCGTCGCTGGAACCGAGCATGAACAGCTCGGGGCGCAGGGAGGCCTCCGGGGACGGGGTGATGTCCCGGTACGGGTGGTCCTCGGGGAAGTCCCGGTCGAAGAACGCGAGCACCTCGAGCAGCAGGTTCATCAGCCCCTGGCCGGTCAACGGCTCCTGGTTGTTCCGCAGGGCGGCATTGGTGATCGCGCTGGTCCCCGAGGCCCGCCCCATCCCCAGGTCGATGCGGCCGGGATGCAACGCCTCGAGGATCGAGAAGTTCTCCACCACGCGCAGCGGACTGTGGTTGGGCAGCATCACCCCTCCGGAGCCGACCCGGATGTTCTTCGTCAGCGCGGCGGCATGGGCGATGAGCAGATCGGGGGAGGTGCTCATCTGGTGTTTGCTGCTGTGGTGCTCGGTGAACCACAGCCGGGTGAATCCGAGCCGGTCGGCCTGCTGGGCGGCCTCGGTCGCATGCTGTAGGGCCTGTTCGGCCGATTCGCCGTTGTACAGGCCAACGCCTTCAAGGATGGAGAGTTTCATGGGTGGTCCTTCCAGCCGGGAACCTGCCGTCCCCGGATCTTCGTCAAACATGGTGCCTGGGTTCTTCCCCGGCCTAGGGGGCGGCCGGCGGGGTGGTGTCTGCGGGGTCCTCCAGCGTCTCATCGTCCATGGGGGCGTCGAATTCAGCGTTGGTCAGCCGCCAGTAGGCGCCGCGGGCGGCCAGCAGTTCGTGGTGGTTGCCCTGTTCGACGATGGCCCCGTCCTTTATGACCAGGATCAGGTCCGCATCACGGATGGTGGAGAGCCGGTGGGCGATCACGAATGCCGTGCGGTCCTCCCGTAGCTTGAGCATGGCCCGCTGGATGAGCAGTTCGGTGCGGGTATCGACCGAGGAGGTCGCCTCGTCGAGGATGAGCAACCGCGGGTCGGCCAGGAACGCCCGGGCGATGGTCACCAGCTGGCGTTCGCCCACGCTGAGGTTGGTGGCCTCGTCGTCGAGTACCGTCTCGTATCCGTCCGGCAGCGCGTGGACGAAGCGGTCCACATAGGCTGCCGAGGCCGCCTGGGCCATTTCCACCTCGGTGGCTCCGGGACGGCCATAGAGGATGTTCTCGCGGATGGTCCCGGCGAACAGCCAGGTATCCTGCAGCACCATCCCGGTCCTGGCCCGTAGGTCCTGCCGGGTCATCGACCGGGTCTCCACGGCGTCGGATCCGTCCTCGGCGCAGCCCAGGCTGATCGCCCCGGAGTCGATGTCGTAGAACCGCATGATGAGGTTGACCAGGGTGGTCTTGCCCGCACCGGTGGGTCCGACGATCGCCACCGTGCTGCCTGGGCTGGCGGTGAGGTTCAGCCCCTCGATGAGCGGGGTGTCGGCGTCATAGCGGAAGGACACGTCCGTGAACTCCAGGTGGCTGGCGTGCTCGGGCACCGTCTCGGCGGGATCGGCTTCTCGGCTCTGCTCCTCCGCGTCGAGCAGCTCGAACACCCGCTCGGCGCTGGCCACCCCCGATTGGAGCAGGTTCGCCATCGAGCCGAGTTGGCTCAGCGGTTGGGTGAACTGCCGGGCATATTGGGTGAAGGCCTGCACGTCACCGATGGACAGCTGGCCGGAGGCGACCCGCAGGCCGCCGACGACGGCGATTCCGACATAGACGAGGTTCCCGATGAAGGTCATGCTGGGCATGATGATCCCGGAGACGAACTGGGCGCCGAAGCTGGCTCGGTAGACCTTGGCGTTCTCTTCCCGGAAGGCCTGCTCGACCTCCTGCTGGTGGCCGAAGACCTTGACGATCGCGTGCCCGGAGTAGGTTTCCTCGACCCGGGCGTTCAGGATCCCGGTCTGTTTCCATTGTTCGGCGAACATCCGCTGCGACCTTCTGGCCACCAGCACGGTGATCAGGATGGTCAGCGGGATCGTCACCAGGGCGATGAAGGCCAGGGTCGGCGAAATCAGGAACATCATCAGCAGCACGCCGATCACCGTCAGCAGGGAGGTGATGACCTGCGAAAGGGTCTGCTGCAGCGATTGGCCGATATTATCGACGTCGTTCGTGACCCGAGAGAGTAGTTCACCGCGCTGGACGCGATCGAAGTAGCGCAGCGGCAGCCGGTGGAGCTTGTCTTCGACTTGGACCCGCAGCCGGTGGGCCGCCCGCTGGACGACGACGTTGAGGATGCGGGCTTGTACCAGCCGGAAGGCGCTGCCGAAAAGGTAAACCGCCAGGACCACCGCCAGGATCATGCCCAGCTGGGTGAAGTCGATCCCTGCTCCGGGGACGAAGTCCATCGACCGGAGCATGTCGGCCTGCGTGGTCTGTCCGTTGGCCACGAGTTGGTTCACGACGTCGGCCTTGCTGGTGCCTGCGGGGAAGCGCAGGGAAATGAACCCGGCGAAGACGACATTGGTGCCCTCGCCCAACAGTTTGGGGCCGATGACTGTCAGCCCGACGCTGATGACCCCGAGGATGATGACCCACACGATCCTGGACATGTCCTGCCGCAGGGTGCCCAGCAGTCGTTTCGCCGAGGGAAAGAAGTTCAGCGCCTTCGCTGTGGGGGCCCCGCCGCCGGCCGGTACCCGCCCCATGGGTCCGCGCCGGGGTGCCGGTGCCGGCTGGGCCGCCGCCTGGTGCCCGCTCATGATGCCGCCTCCACGCTCTGCTGGGATTCGACGATCTCGCGGTAGGTTTCGCAGCTGTCCAGCAGCTGCTCGTGCGGCCCTGTCCCGACGACCTCGCCGTGGTCGAGCACGATGATCTGGTCGGCGTCGCGGATGGTACTGACCCGTTGGGCGACCACGATGCGGGTCGCCTCAGGCAGGTCGGCGTCCAGCGCCCGGCGCAGTGCGGCGTCGGTGGCCACATCCAGGGCTGAGAAGGAGTCGTCGAAGATGTAGATCTCGGGGCGTTTAACCAGGGCCCGGGCGATCGCCAGACGCTGGCGTTGCCCGCCGGAGACGTTCGTGCCTCCCTGCGCGATCTCCGTGTCCAAGCCCAGCGGTTTGGCTTCGACGAAGTCGCGGGCCTGGGCGATCCCCAGGGCCTGCCAGAGCTCCTCGTCGGTGGCCTGCCGGTTGCCGTAGCGCAGGTTCGAGGCGATGGTCCCAGAAAATAGGAAGGCCCGTTGCGGGATCAGCCCGATCCGTTCCCACAGCTCATCCGGGTCGAGGTTGCGCACATCGGCGTCGTCCACGGACACGGTGCCGCCGGTGACGTCGAAGAGCCGGGGCACCAGGCCGATGAGGGTGGATTTGCCGGCACCGGTGGAGCCGATGATCGCCGTCGTCGTTCCCGGGGCCACGGTGAAGGAGATGTCCTTCAGCACCGGTTGGTCGGCGCCCGGGTAGGTGAACTCCACCTTTTCGAAGGCGACCGCCCCGGTGCGCCGACCGGGGCTGACCGGTTCGGCGGGGGCGAGCACCGAGGTGTCGGTGTCCAGTACGTCCCCGATGCGCTGGGCGGAGACGGCGGCGCGCGGGATCATCACGAACATGAGCGCGGCCATCATCACGCCCATGAGGATCTGCATCATGTATTGGAGGAAGGCGAACAGCGTGCCGATCTGGGCGTTGCCGTCCTGGACCTCGGAGGCACCGAACCAGATGACTGCGACGCTGGAGACGTTCATGACCAGCATGATCGCCGGCATCATCAGGGCCATCAGGTTACCGGCGCGGATGCCGACCTCGGCCACGCCTTCGCTGGCGGTCCCGAAGCGGGCGCGCTCCTCCTTCTCGCGGACGAAGGCGCGGATGACTCGGATGCCGGTGAGTTGTTCGCGCATGATCTGGTTCAGCCGGTCGATGCGCTTCTGCATCAGTTGGAAGGCCGGAACCATGCGCACGACGACCAGGCCCACGATCGCCAGCAGCACCGGGATGCTCACCACCATCAGCCAGGACAATCCGACGTCCTGCCGCACGGCCATGATCACCCCGCCGATGGCGAGCATGGGGGCGGAGACCATCAGCGTGGAGGTCATCTGCACCATCCGCTGGACCTGCTGCACGTCATTGGTGTTGCGGGTGATCAACGACGGGGCCCCGAACTTTCCGACCTCGCGTTGGGAGAAGCCCACGACCCGATGGAAGAGTCCGTCGCGCAGATCCCGGCCCATCCCCATCGCGAGTTTGGAGCCGAAATACACGGCGACGATGGCGCAGGCGACCTGGACCAGGGTGACCGCGAGCATCAGGGCGCCGGTGGACCAGATGTAGCCGATGTCGCCGGTGACCACGCCCTGGTCGATGATGTCGGCGTTCATGGTCGGCAGCAGCAGCGAGGCGAAGGATTGTGCCAGTTGGAACACCAGCACCCCGAGCAGCAGCGGCCAGGCGGGTTTGATGTAGCGAACCATGAGTTTCCAGAGCATGGTCAATCCTTTCTGCCATGGCCGGCCGCGACGTCGTCGTCCGCGGCCTGTCCGATGAGTCCGTGCAGTGCGAAGTCCACCAGTTCATCGTCGCTGAGCGGGACTCCCCCACCCATGCGCGGTGCCGAGGCGGCGATGACGAGCAGGCGGATCAGGGCGCCGAGCTTCTGCGCAGGGATGTTCAGGCGCGCGGCGTCGGTGGCGAAGGCCGCGGCGGCGGTCTGTTCGAAATGACCTTCGCGGCGGTGCTTCATGTATTCGTGGGCTTCCCCGGGATCCAGCAGGGAGATCATCGTGAAGACGCCTTGGGCTCTGGCCCGGGCGGTGCGGATCAGCACCCGCAGCTTCTGGGCCACGTCCAAGTCCGGATCCTCCAGTTCCGGGCCCAGCCCCTGGTGGGTCTGGTCGAAGAAGGCATCGACGACCCCTCGGACCAGTGCCGCCTTGTCGCCGAAGACCCGGAAGATGGTCCCCTCGGCGATGCCGAGGTGGTCGGCCAGCTGGCGGGAGGTCACCGAGGCTCCGTGTTCGAGGTAGAGAGGGATCGCCGAGGTGGCGATCATCGTCCGCCGTTCCTCCGCCGACATGGGCCGGGCACGGGCCGGCTTGGGCCCCTTGCTTTCATCCACCCCTCCAGTGTAATGAGTGAGCGCTCACTCCGCAATGTCCCGGGTAGCCCCCGCACCCGGCTTCCCGAAGGAATAGGAAGCACCGTTCACGGGTTGACGCCCCCGTGAAGAACATCGGATTCCTGTCCTTCGGTCATTGGACCGACCACCCCCAGTCCGCCACGCGCAGCGCCGCCGATGCCCTGCTACAGGGCATCGATCTCGCGGTCGCCGCGGAGGAGCTCGGTGCCGACGGCGCCTACTTCCGGGTCCACCACTATGCCCAGCAATACGCGTCCCCGTTCCCGCTGCTCGCCGCCATCGGCGCACGGACCAGCAGGATCGAGATCGGCACCGGGGTGATCGACATGCGCTATGAGAACCCCCTCTACATGGCCGAGGATGCCGGGGCCGCCGACCTGATCTCCCAAGGACGCCTGCAACTGGGCATCAGCAGGGGGTCCCCCGAACAGGTCATCGACGGTTGGCGACATTTCGGCTTCTCCCCCGCCGAGGGCGAATCCGATGCCGAGATGGGCCGCCGGCATACCGAGCGCCTGCTTGAGGTGCTCACCGGGGAGGGCTTCGCGGAACCAAGCCCGCACCCGATGTTCCCCAATCCTGGCGGGTTGCTCCGGGTGGAACCGCATTCTCCCGGCCTGCGTGAGCGCATCTGGTGGGGATCCGGCTCGAATGCCACTGCCGTCTGGGCCGGGACGCTGGGCATGAACCTGCAAAGCTCCACGCTCAAGGACGATGAATCGGGCAAGCCGTTCCACGTCCAACAGGCGGAGCAGATCGAACTGTACCGGCAGGCCTGGAGGGAGGCCGGGCACCAGCGGGAGCCCCGCGTATCGGTCAGCCGCAGCATCTTCGCGCTGACGGATGAACGGGATTGGCAGTACTTCGGCCGCGACCGCTACAGCTCGGACCAGGTGGGCAACATCGATGAGAAGACCCGGGCCATCTTCGGTCGCTCCTATGCCGGGTCCCCCGAGGAACTCATCGAGCAGCTGGGCCGGGACGAGGCGGTCGCCGCGGCGGACACCGTGCTAATGACGGTCCCCAACCAGTTGGGCGTCGACTACAACGCGCATGTCATCGAGTCGATCCTGGAGCATGTGGCCCCGCCCCTGGGCTGGCGGTAGAGGCAGCACCGCCCGGGCCGGCCTCGGCCCGGGCCAGGGTGCTACTGCTGCGGGATGTCCGCTCCGGCCCAGGCCTTGGCGAAGAACCGTGCGGACCGTGATTTCAGCAGGTCGGCGTAGTCGTCCGGCTCCACCTGCGCCGAATCCTCCGGCACATCGCTGGTGAACGCCGAGACGCCCAGCCCGGCTTCGTGGTTCTTCACCTTCAGGCCGGCGGCCTCCAGGAGCGTGGGGTACAAGTTCAGCTGGTCCACGCGGGGGCGCATCTCACTCTTCTTGTCCTCGCCCGGAATCCAGAACCGGTTGAAGATGGTGCGGTTGGGGTGGTCGTCGAGTTCCTCGTGGAAGGCATCTCCACCGCCCATGTGCTTGAGGTGGTCGCCCATGATCACCACGGCGGTGTCATCGAGGTACCCCTTGTCCTCCATGTAGTCCACGAATCCTGCCACTTGGGTCATGGAGCAGAAGAACATCGAGGTGACTTCGCTTTCCGTGTCCTGATCGCAGTAGTCGTAGATATGAGCCGGCTCGTGGGTGTCGAGAGTCAGCATGGAGAGGTTGAACGGCTGGCCGGACTTCTTCGACTCGGCATGGAGTTCGTCGATCTCGTCCTCGGCGTGGCTCATGAGGCTCTTGTCGCTCAGGCCCCAGTCGCTGCGGAAGTGGCTGGCCGGTTCACCGGCGGCCCGCCAGTCGGTCAGGCCCTTGACGTCGGAGTAGCCGTGGCCTTCCAGGAAGGTGTCCTTGGCGGAGAACTTGCCGTTGGCGCCACCGAGGAAGACGTTCTTATATCCGTGGTCGTCCAGGATGTCACCCAGGCAGGTGATTCCCCCCAGATAGGACTCCACGTCGCTGCCGAGCTTGTTGAGGGCACCGCTGCCGACCGCGGAGTCCATGCCCTTCAGCGGGATGCCGCACTGCGTCGAGGTGATGCCGGACATGGTCCAGCCTCCGCCCTCGTACTGCTGGAAGTCCTCCACGCTCTGCCAGCCATCCTTGGCCTGGGTGACGTCCTGAAGGGGCTCGAAGGCATTCTTCTCGAAGAGCTGGTCGTCGGCCAGGGTGGCTTCCCCGGATTCGAGGTAGATCACCACCAGGTTGCGCTGGTCCTTATCACTGGTGATGGTCGGTTCGACGTAGTAGTCGTCGATGTCGTACTGGGAGTTGCCGGACTTGATGTAGTCCGCCATGCCGACGGTCGAAGAGAAGGCGGTGGTCCCGCCCACGACCAGTCCGGCCACGGCGACGGTGGAGACGGTCCGGACGAACCACGGCGAGCGCCGCGGACGTCGCTCGGAGGGGTTGCGGAAACGTTTGCGCAACCAAGAGTAATGCCATACCGCGATCCCGACCGTAATGAGTAGAGGCAGGACAACGACCAACAGGATGCCGATCCACACCAACGATCCGCCTCCACCATCGGTTTCCACGGAGACGAGATTCAGGAGCATCTGCCCCACGGAGATCTTGCCGAAGAAGATGCGGATGCCAATAGCGGCGAAGAGTAATGAGAGTCCGGCAAAGATCAGCGCATAGATCAGGATCCGCCCGGTAATGACACCGACCCGTCGGGTCGCATGGAGAATCGGAGAAGACATAGCTGCACACCTCGCATTCCAGATGCCCGCGCGTTCGCCGATCACCCTAGACATCCAACCCGTTTTCGGGCAAAAAGTAGCCTAGTGATGCTAGGCCATCCGTTCAATGGTACTTCACCTGCCGTCCACCCGTCATTGACCACACCACGGACGGCGGTGCCTGGCACCGCCGGAAGCTCTCCGAGCGACGAGGCGGGGTGCCCTCAGCCGCTTGGCTTCCGTGCCGTGGTGACCCGCTCGAGGATGAATCCGACGACGGCGATCACCGCGCCGATCAGGGCGACCGGGATCGAGACCAGCATGCCGATTCCTGCCCCGATGTTGGCGCCGGTGTCCGGCGGCGTGAAGACGGAAGCCGCCACGAAGATCACCACCGTCAATCCCACACCCACGGCCAGGACGATGAGTCCGGCCTTCGTTACGCTGCTCATGCGCGAAGCATGGCACAACCTCCCGACGAACAATAGTGGACCAACACTTGTTGCCCACGTCATACTCCCCGTATAGTGTCCAACAGATTACGTGTTCAACTATCGAATATGAAGTTCAAATATAGAACACGCTACCCTGATCAGCACAACGAAGTGAGGACATCCCGTGCAGTTCCACCACCACGGCTACGTTTCCGGCGATCCGCGCATCGAGCCCGCCGCAGGCGTCGGCATCGACCGCCCCGAGGAGCTGCCCGAGCAGGTCGATGTACTCATCGTCGGCTCCGGCCCCGCCGGCATGCTCGCCGCAGCCCAACTCGCCGAATTCCCCAACATCAACACCCGGATCATCGAACGCCGCGGCGGTCGCCTGGAGATCGGCCAGGCCGACGGCATCCAGGCCCGCAGCGTCGAGACCTTCCAGGCCTTCGGATTCGCCGACCGGATCACCTCCGAGGCCTACCAGATCACCGAGATGGCCTTCTGGCGCCCGGACACCGAGAACCCCACCCACATCAGCCGTGGCGGCCGCGCCGTGGACGACGCCACCGGCGTCAGCGAGTTCCCGCACCTGATCGTCAACCAGGCCCGGGTGCTGGACTACTTCGCCGACGTCGCCGCCCACTCCCCCTCCCGGCTGACCCCCGACTTCGGCTGGGAGTTCGAGGGCCTGGACGTCACCGGAGAAGGCGATCACCCGGTGAAGGTCTCCCTGGTGCGCAGCGCCGGGGAGGACGAAGGGACGAAGAAGACGGTCCACGCCAAATACGTCATCGGCTGCGACGGCGCCCGCTCCAAGGTCCGCTCGGCGATCGGCTGCACCATGGCCGGGGACAAGGCCAACCACGCCTGGGGCGTCATGGACGTGCTGGCCAAGACCGACTTCCCCGACATCCGCACCAAATGCGCCATCCAGTCGCACGACGGCGGATCGATTCTGTTGATCCCGCGCGAGGGCGGGCACCTCTTCCGCATGTACGTCGACCTGGGCGTGGTCCCCGAGGACGACCACGGCAAGGTCCGCACCACCTCCATCGAGGAGGTCATCTCCCGCGCGAACGACATCCTGCACCCCTACACGGTCGACGTCCGCCACGTCGCCTGGAACAGTGTGTACGAGGTCGGCCACCGGCTGACCGACCGGTTCGACGACGTGGCTCCCGACCGGATCGGGATCGACGCCCCGCGCGTGTTCATCACCGGCGACGCCTGCCACACCCACTCGGCCAAGGCCGGGCAGGGCATGAACGTCTCAATGCAGGACGGTTTCAACATCGCCTGGAAGCTCGCCCACGTGCTGGAGGGCCGCAGCCCCGAATCGCTGCTCTCCACCTACTCGGCCGAACGCCAGGTCGTGGCCAAGAACCTCATCGACTTCGATAAGGAATGGTCCACCATGATGGCCAAGAAGCCCGAGGAGTTCGACACCCCCTCGGAGCTCGAGGACTTCTACGTCGCCACCGCCGAGTTCCCGGCCGGCTTCATGACCGAATACGCCCCCTCGGTGGTCACCGGAGAGACCACGCACCAGGATCTGGCCACCGGCTACCCCGTGGGCAAGCGGTTCAAGTCGGCCATGGCCTCACGGGTCTGCGACACCAACCCGCTCCACCTGGGCCACCAGGCCACCGCCGACGGCCGCTGGCGGATCTACGTCTTCGCCGATGAAGCCACCGCCGGCGCCGACTCCCCCACCACGGAACTGGCCGAATGGCTGACCGTCGCCCCCGGCTCCCCGCTGGCCGCCACCCCCGAGGGGATGGACCTCGACGCTTGGTTCGACGTGCGGGTCATCTACCAGCAGCGCCACGAGGACATCGACATCAACGCCGTCCCCAAGGTCTTCAAGCCCGAGGTCGGGCCGTTCAAGCTCGACTACCTGGAGAAGGTCTTCGGCGTCGTGCCCGGCGAGGACATCTTCGACGAACGGGGCATCTCCCGGAAGGGCGCCATCGTCGTCGTCCGCCCGGACCAGTACGTGTCCCACGTGCTGCCGCTGACCGCCACGGACGAGCTCGCCGCGTTCTTCGCCCCCCTGCTGGCGGTCGAGGCCATGAAGTAGACACAGCCCACCACTGCAGCAGAACACCGCACGACGCCGGAGCCTTGGGTTCCGGCGTGGTGTCGCGTTCGGAAGACCGGCGACCCAAAGTGTCGGGCGTGCCCACTACCTTCGAAAAGGACCGGCAACCAAGGGGGAATCTCGTGCTCAGTCTCGATACGGCGCATTGGCAGGACATCGTCGGACAACTGCTCGACCGCACGCGCACCCGGGCGGTGATCTGGTCCCCCATCTCCGCGGACGACGACGAGGCAGAGTGGACATGGGGCTTCAGTTGCCGTTTCACAGCCGGCCGGACACGCTTCTCCCTGCGCAATAATGCTGCCGAGTCCGCCTTCGAGTCGTGTGTGCGCCGGCTGGAGCCGGGCGGGCATGAATTCTCCAATACGCTGCGCGTCAACGCCGAGGGTGCCAAGGGGAGGACCCCGCTCAAGGAGCTGCACGAGGCGGTGGCGGATGAGGTTGCCTTCGCGCGACGTCTCAGTGCCGTGGAAAACGCGTCCATCACCTTCCGGCAGCTGGTGGATGCCATCCAGGGAATCGAGCCCGGCGAGGACTACCTTTCGGCCCGGGAGTTCGAGGATCTTGACTACCACGGGCATTTCGACTTCGACTCCGAGCAATGGCATGCCGTGGTCGATGCCCTCTACGACCGAACCCTCGACGGCAGCCTCGTCTGGGACCCGGTGGGAACGCCGCAACGCCGCACGGGCCAATACGTCGCCCTCCTGCCCGCCGAAATCTCGATCGGCCTCATCATCGACGAGGCCAATGAGTACGACGAACGTGGGCCTGACGGGCGGTTCTACCAGCTGCGCCTGCTGGACACCTCGCTCGCCGATGAGATCGAGGAGCTGGGAGACCTCAAGAAGAACGATGCCATTCATGCCTGCGAGGACGCCGATATGAAGGACGAACAGCTGGCCCATTGCACCGCAACGCTCGATGCCCTGCACGACCTGTTGTGCCACGACCTGGTCATTCAGGAGAACGCCTTCCGGGCCATCGCCTTGGAGGAGACGTTCCGCAGTATCATGGCCTCGATCGAAGCCGGTTCGGACCAAGCGTCCTGAACCGTCCCGCACGGGGTATACGGGCCCCGCCAACGGCTCCGGCCCGTACCATGGACCCTAGCCACCAAGAACAGTACCGGCCGGCAAGGAAAAGATGGATTTCTACGCAATCAGCTCCCTGCGTGACCACCACGCCGGGTGGTCCCTGCTGCGCGCCCAGAACGCACCGCTGGCTCTGTCCTTCTTCATGCAGGCATTCACCGGACCGAACCAGCGCAATATCGGTCGCCAGCAACTCATCGACCTGCTCGAGGACCTCCTGTTCGTGCTGCGCGAGGCGGCGGAGGAGGACGCCTTCCCCAAGCCAGCCGCCGAATACCTCGACGATTGGGCTGCCCCAGAACGGTCCTGGCTCCGCAAGTACTACGTCCCCGACCAGGACGAACCCCGCTATGACCTGACCGCCGCAGCCGAGGATGTGATCCGCTGGGTGGAGGGCCTGCGCGGCCGGGATTTCGTGGCCACTCAGTCACGGCTGACCAGCATCTTCGCGGTCCTGCAGCAACTGGTCCAGGAATCGGAAACCGACCCGGAGGTCCGCCTGGACGAATTGCAACGCCAGCGCGACGGGATCGACGCGCAGATGCAGCGCATCCGCGACGGGCATCTGCGCGTCATGAGCGCCCCAGAGGCTCGAGACCACTTCCAGCAGCTGACCACACTCGCCCAGGACCTGCTCTCGGACTTCCGCGAGGTCGAGCAGAACTTCCGCGCCCTGGACCGGGCGGTCCGGGAACAGATCACCACCTGGGAGGGTAGCCAGGGCGATCTGCTGGCCAGCATCTTCGCCAACCAGCAGGACATCAGCAGTTCCCTCCAGGGTCGAACCTTCCAGGGGTTCTGGGACTATCTGATGTCCCCGCAACGGCGTAGCGAACTGCAGGACCTGCTGCACCGGGCCACCCGCATCGAAGCGCTGGCGCAGGAACCGAATCTGCAGGCTCTGGCCCACCTCCACCAGGACTGGCTTCCAGCAGTCGAGCAGACGCAGAACACCGTCCGCCAACTGTCCCAGCAGATGCGTCGGCTACTCGATGACAAGGTGTTCCTGGAGAATAAGCGCGTCATGCAACTGATCCGCGGCGTCGAATCCGGTGCCCTGGCCACCCGGGACCGGCCTCCGTCGGGTCCGTTCGTGGACATCGCCGCACCCGCCGTCCACGTGGCGCTGCCCTTCGAACGCCCCCTCTACGAATCTAGTCGCAAGGTGCTGGTGGACGACGACGTGGTCACCGCCGACGACACCGATCTCGACGCCGAAGCCCTCTTCACTCAGTTCCACGTCGATCCGGGGCGGCTCAACGCGAATATCGACGCCGTGCTGGCCGGACTCCCGCAGGCAACGCTGGCCGAGGTCACCGGCGCCTATCCACTGACACAGGGATTGGCCGAGATCGTGGCGTACTACCAGTTGGCCACCGACTCTCCCTGGGCCTCCATTGACGCGCAATCCACCCAAAAGCTCTCCTGGACGTTGCCCGATGGCAGCATCCGCGAGGCGGACATCGACCAGATCATCTTCGTGAGGCCGACATGAGCACCGAAACAACCGAAACGGGCACCGGAGCGGCCAGGACGCCGGAGGAACTACCCGGCGTCGTCACCCGGCTGTTCAAGGGGGTGCTCTATGCCGAGGTGGACCCGAAGAACTGGCAGTCCCTCCTGGGTCTGGAATCCCAGGTCCGCGACTACGTGGCCGTGCTCGGACTGGATCTGATCCTGGACGAGCCGGAAGGGTATGCGTTCCTGCGCTCACGAGATGATCCGGAGAACCAGCTCCCGCGGCTGATCCCCCGCCGCCAGCTGACCTTCAACGTCAGCCTGCTACTGGCGCTGCTGCGCGGACGCATGCTCGAGTTCGACACCAACAGCAGCGAACTGCGGCTGATCATGACCGAACAGGACCTCGCGGACATGGTCTCGGTGTTCCTGCCCCCATCCAGCAACGAAGCCCGCGTCCTGGACCGTCTCGGCGCAGACATCAAGAAGGTGGTCGATCTCGGATTCCTGCGCAAACTGCGTGGCCAGCCGGGCACCTACGAGGTGATGCGCATACTCAAGGCCTTCGTCGACGCCCAATGGCTGGAGGAGTTCGATGCGCGACTGGCCGACTACCGTTCCTCCCTGGCACGGGACGGCTCCGCGGCCACGCCCTCGACCACGGAGGGGGGCGCATGAGCACCGACCTGCAGGACAGTCTCTTCAGCCTGGATGAGGAACCCGACGAGGGCGACACGGCACCGGGTTTCCGGCTACGCCGTCTGGAACTGCTCAATTGGGGCACCTTCCACGAAGGGGTCCGGACCTTTCGACTCGACGGCTCCAACAGCCTGCTCACCGGCGACATCGGCTCCGGGAAGTCCACGGTGGTCGATGCCATCACCACCCTGCTGCTGCCAGCGCACCGGATCGACTACAACAAGGCCGCCGGAGCGCAGAAAAAGGAACGCACCCTGATGTCCTACGTCCGGGGCTTCCACAAGAGCGCGCGTGGTGCCGGTGGGGAACATTCCCGGCCGGTGGCGCTGCGCCGGCCCGGGACCTTGTCGGTGGTGCTCGGCGTCTTCCACAACGACCAGCTCGACAAGACGGTCACGTTGGCCATCACCCTGTGGGCCACCCAGGAGGCCGGCCAGCCCAATCGTTTCTACTCACTCGCCGAGACCGGTCAGTCCATCGCCGAGGATTTCTCCCACTTCGGGCAGGATCCGGCGAAACTGAAGAAGAAGCTGCGCGCGGCCGGTACGGTCGTCCACGATACCTTCGACCCGTATTGCAGCGCCTTCAAACGCCAGTTCGGAATCGGCGGCAACCAGGCCATGGACCTGTTCCACCGCACCGTATCCATGAAGCAGGTCGAGAACATCACCTCCTTCGTGCGGACCAATATGCTCGAGGACGACGATGCCGGCACCCGGGTGGCCAACCTCATCCACCACTTCGACAACCTGAAGAAGGCGCACGAAGCAGTGTTGCGCGCCAAAGACCAGATCACCCTGCTGACGCCGATCCGCGACGGCGCCGCCCAGCATGCCCGGCTGAACCACGAGGACGAACAATCCCGGGCCCAGCGCGACGCGCTGCATCCATGGTTCACCGACCGGCAGCTGGCTTTAGGTCGTGAGCACCACGCGGAGCTGGAGGCCACCGGAACCCGACTGCACGAAGACGCCCGGACGCTGGGCGTGGACATCACGCGTCGGCGCCACGAACTCTCCACCGTTCGCGAGGACATCCGCACCAACGGAGGAGGCCGGCTGGCAGCCATCGATGCCGAGGTGTCGACCCTGGAGGAGGAACGGGGACGCCAACGCGCCCGATTCGATTCCTACGCGGACGCCGCCACCGCGCTGGGGCTGCAGGTTCCTCAGGACCGCGTGCTCTTCGACCGCAACCGCTCCCGTTTGGAAGAGGTGGAGGCCGGGCTCCAGTCCCGCTCCGAGGAACTGCAGGAGCGACGAACCACCGCGCGGATCGAACGCGCGGAGCTCGACCAGCGGCTGGCCGATCTCGGGGCGGAACTTACTAGTCTGGGGTCCCGACCCAACCTGTTGCCGCGACCACAGCTCGAACTGCGCAGCCGCCTCTGCGAGGGAACGGGCGTCCCTGAATCCGCGCTCCCCTATGCCGGGGAACTGCTGCAGGTCCGTGACGGCGAAGGCTCTTGGGAGGGGGCTGCGGAACGCACCCTGCACGGTTTCGCCCTGTCGATGCTGGTGCCCGCCGCCCACTATGCGGCAGTGAGCGCCTGGGTCGACGGGAACAACCTGCGCGGCCGGCTGGTCTACCGCCGGATTGCCGACACCCGGCAGGCCAAGGCCGCGGAACCGGGAACCCTGGCCGCGAAGATCGCTGTGAAACAAGGAACCCCGTTCCGGGATTTCCTGCTCGACGAGCTGGCCAGCCGGTTCGACTACTACTGTTGTGACAGCCTCGAGGAATTCCGCCGCTACCCCCGGGCCCTGACGATGAACGGCCAGCTCAAGGGTGGGCGCGGGCGGCATGAGAAGGACGATCGCCGGGACATCACCGACCGCCGCAACTTCGTGCTCGGGTGGGACAACCAGGCCAAGATCGCCCGCTTCCTGGCCGAGCGGGAGGACCTGCAGAGCCGACTGGCGGCCACCCAGCGGGAACTGGCTGCGGTGGACGAACCGTTGGGCACCCTGGCCCGGCAGCATCAGCAGCTGGGAACCGTCCGGTCGATCGCCGACTTCACCGAAATCGGCTGGCAACTCACCGTTCGCCGGGTGGAGGGGTTGCGCCGGGAACGGGCGGGTCTCGAGGCGAGCAACGACGTGTTGGCCCAGTTGACCGCCCGCGAGAGCGAACTCGCGGACGAGGTGACGCGGTTGGAGGGGAAGGACCGCAAGCTCAGTGAGCGCCTCGGCGCCAACGAGCACGCCACGAGGTCGATCGCCGAGACGATCGCCGACTGCCAAGAAACCCTCGCCGAGACCCCGCTGACCGACGATGAGAGGGTGCTCGCCGCTGTCAGGCAACTGACCACCCAGGCCCTGGACGGTAAGGAGCTGACCTATAAGAACACCAGTAGCGTCGAGAGCACGGTCAGGAACCGCCTCACCGACGCCATCGACGCCCTGTTCAAGCGGCTGACCCGCGCGTCGGAGAACACCGTGCGGCAGATGTCCGACTTCCGCAACAGATACCCGAACGAAACCACGGAAATGGACGCCACCCTGGAGGCAGCCGATGACTACACCCGGCTGCTGGACGAGCTGGTGGACAACGGTCTGCCCCGTTTCGAAGCGCACTTCAAGGAGTCGCTGAACCAGAACACCATCCACGAGGTCGTTGCGTTCAACGCCTTTCTGGACAGCCGCGTTCAGGACATCCGCAGTCGTATCCGGGAAATCAACCGTTCCCTGGCGGGCATCGAGTACAATCCCGGCCGACATATCCAGTTGGAACCGCAGAGCAGCACCGACCTGGAGGTGCGCCAGTTCGGACTCGATCTGCGGGCATGCTCGGAGGGCAGCCTCGGCGACACCGATCAGTATTCCGAGCAGAAATATCTGCAGGTCGAGCGTCTCATCGAGCGGTTCCGCGGCCGCGAGGGCTACACGGCACTGGACGAGCGGTGGACCACAAAGGTCACGGATGTGCGGAACTGGTTCACCTTCTCCGCCTCGGAAAAATGGACCGAAACCGGCGAGGAGTACGAGCACTTCACCGATTCCGGCGGCAAATCCGGCGGACAGAAGGAGAAACTGGCTTACACCATCCTTGCCGCGGCGCTGGCGTTCCAGTTCGGCCTCGGTGCGGGATCGCCGACCGGGCGCGGCGGTGCCGGTCGCAGCTTCCGTTTCGTGGTCATCGACGAGGCCTTCGGCCGCGGCTCCGACGAGTCCGCCCGCTACGGGCTGGAACTCTTCCAACGGATGAAGCTGCAGTTGCTCATCGTCACGCCGCTGCAGAAGATCCATGTCATCGAACCCTTCGTATCCCACGTCGGATTCGTGGCCAATCCCCACGGCGATGACTCACAACTACGCAATATGACCATCCAGGAATATCGAGACGAACGTGAACGACGTGCCCTCTGAGTCTCCCGCCAATCGCTGGACGGGCGTGGCGGAACTGCGGGCGCTTTCCCGGACCACCTGGAATCGTGGCTCCTTGCTCCGCGAGCTGATCGATCCGACGCAGACCTATCCCCGCCGTCGTCCGCTGAAGAAACCCACGGCCGCCCAGCTACGCACCGATTTCGGGGCGGCGAAGGCGTGGGCCGGGGAACTATTCGCAGCCTCCGGGGACTTCACGATGGAAACCGTGGACCTCGGGCGCACCACGATCGGCAGCAACGCGGTACCGTCCGCCGTGGTGTTCGCCTCGGCCCGCGAGGAAATCGCCTTCGTCGGGAAAGGCCGGGAGGCGCAGCGCTTTGTTTCACTGACCGAGCGGCTCGTGGGCGTGGAGCCGCTGTTGAAGACCTGGGCGCTCAAACGACCGCTGGAACTGCTCGATTGCGGGCAACGGGCCATCACCGCGGCACGGGTGGCCCTTTGGCTGCAGGAGAACCCCAGTCCGGGCATCTACCTCCGGCAATTGAGCCTGCCCGGCGTGGACACCAAGTTCGTGGAGGGCCATCGGCGCATCATCGAGGCGATGGCAACGATCCTGGCGACCGGGGCTGCAGCCAGCGGTGAGGCTCCTGCCGCCGACGCATCCCGGGAGACCGACTCCCCCGCTGCTGCGGAGCCTGCGTCCTTGCTGGTCACGCCCAGCTCCCCCGCCGCGCGCTTCGCCCAACGACACGGATTCCTGCATCCGCCCGAACGCGTACGGTTCCGCATGCTGGATCCTGCCATCCCGGTCCTGGGCGGCGCGCGGGACCTGACCATCACGGCGGAGGCCTTCGCGAGTCTCGAGCTGCCAGTGGAACGCGTGGTGGTGACGGAGAACCTCGTGAACTTCCTGGCGCTGCCGGAGCGCCCGCGCACTCTGGCACTTTTCGGAGGCGGCTACGGATTCTCCATGCTGCGCGATGCCCGCTGGCTCCACGGATGCCAGGTGCACTATTGGGGTGACCTGGATACGCACGGTTTCGTGATCCTGGACCAGTTGCGTTCGTTGCATCCCGGGGTGGCCAGCGTCCTCATGGACGAGGCAACGTTGCTGGGCCACCGTGAGATCTGGGGTATCGAGCCGACCCCGTCGCGCGCCACGCTGACCCGGCTAACGGATCCCGAAGCTTCCGTTTACCAGGCGTTGCGCGACGATGAACACGGCCCTGCCGTCCGCCTGGAACAGGAGCTGATCCGATGGCAGTGGGTGCTTGACCGCTTACCCTGACCCGGTGTCGTCGACGGCGTCGTGCTGCTCTTGTGCCCGGCAAAGTCATGGACCACCCCGGTCACCGCGCGTAGCGTGGGTGGCAGGCCACCCGTGGCAGCCCGACCACCGTGGGCGGCCGTGGCCCGAGGAGAGACGGCCGCATGGCGAATAAACCAGCACGATCGCTTCTCCTCCCACTCTCCATCCTCGCGATACTTCTCGCCTGCGGATTCACCGTGGTCGACGGGAACGTGAGTTGGTCCTGGGACCCGGCTCCGTGGGTGGCCGGCCTCTTGGTTGTTGCGGGCCTGCCCCTAGGTGGCTGGCATGTCGTCCAGCGCTCCCGGCACTCCCCTCGCCCCAGTTCTTAGCCTGCCAACAGACCTTCCTCGCCTCCAGGTGCTGCCCGGGAGGATGGGGCTTTTCTTACAGACCTCGCTGATCACGCCGGATCGGGTGGTCCTGTGGAATCTGGACCAGTACGATCCGCGTTCCATCAGGGTCCTCGACCCAGGCCTCGATGAGTCCCCACGGCTCCTGACGGGCTTCCCGCACCGCCGTGACTCCGCGGGCAGCGATCATTTCCAGCTCGGCAACGACGTCGCGCACCTGTAGCCACAGGACCAACGACGACGGGGTGCCAGGTTCCCTCGTACCGGAGACCTCCAGCAATCCGTTGCCCAGAAAGAATACGATGCCCGTCTGCTCTCCGGTGCCGAACTCCCGGGAGACCCCCAGATCGAGGACGTCACGGTAGAACGCCTGGGTTTGCTGCAGATTCACCGGGCGCAGGAGCACGCGGCTCGAAAGGATATCCATGTCCCGAGTCTGCCGTGATCAGGCCCCCGGATGCTAGAGGTTGCAGGAACCCATCGGCCTCCCGCTGGCCGGCACGTGCACCAAAACCGGATGGGGAGTTCTCCCCATGGACGGCGGGCCTGCGAATCTGAGAGGCTCGTGGCGGCCAAGGGGGCCAATCCTGACCACACAGCTACCACTTTTCCGGGGGAAAGCCATGGCCTACAAGATCGATCCTGCGCAATTGCACGCGATCCTCCTCGACGTTGCCGCCGATGGGGAATCACTGCGTTCCGCAGCAAAAGACACCAAATCGGCGGGCGACGACGCAAGCGGCAACTTCGGGAATGCCACCACCGTCTCCGCGGCGTTCGGCCGTTTCTGGAGCCCCCGTGATGACATCGGCCAGCGGGTGGCCAGCCTGGTGTTCCGCAAGACCACCTCCGTTTCCGACGCCGCCCTCGCCGTGATCGACGCCGATGGGGACATGTCCACCGAAGCATCAACGGCCTTGGACCGCGTACCCGTCGCCTATCAGACACCGCCGATCTTCGACGTCGGCAAGCCCGAGTCCCCGTTCACCTTCTCGAGGTAGGGCCGATGACATCCCTTGGAACCTTTCCCCGCATCGACGTCCCCTGGGACGATCTCGAAGACTCCGCCATGGATATGGACACCCGGGCCGGTACCACGTCGAGCTATCTGAAGGATGCACAGACAGCCTGGAAACGTCTTCCCGGTGCCTACGAGCATGATGAAACCCAAGCCACGGTCTATGCAGCCCTCGATGACCTGACGACGCCGGTGGACGACTGGAGCAATGCGCTGTGTCAGACAAAAACAGCGATCTGCGATTTCGTCGATACCGGACGGAAACTGCAAAAGGAGTCCGAATCACTGGATGCTGCCTTGCCGGGTCTGAAGTCCAAGGTCGAGGCCGATCCGGACGGGGAGGACTCCGGAACCACTTCGGAGGTGACCGACTTCAACGAACGTGCGCGGCAGCTGCGAAGCGACTGGGAAACGGCCCAATCCACGGCAGCGGAGGCCTTGGGTGGCATTACTGCGGGGACCGGCAGCACCCTGCCGATGTCCGAGCCGCTCGGCGGGTCCTCCCTGCCGAAGGTGTCCTGGGCCGACTTCACCTCCGGACTCGATGAGGATTTCGGCAAGGTCAGACCCGAAGACTTGCTGGCTTCCCTGCGCGGCTTGTCTTCCGACGAGCTGAGGGTCTGGGCCAACGTCAACCCCGAGGCTGCCGAGGCCCTGGCCAATAATGAGCTCAGGGCCGGAACCACCCCCGGTTCCGCGGAAGCCACCATGCTGACCGCCATGGAGGACAATGACGAGCTCACCCGCGAGGGTATCGCCGGTATCCGCGACGCCTGGTCGGGCTTGAGCGATAAGAGCCGGGAGAAGTTGCTGCTGTTGTACCCGGGGAAGTTCGGTAATCTCAACGGCGTGCCGATGGCCGCCCGCGCCACGGCAAACATCATCACGGTCGCCGGGTTCCGCGAACAGGTCCGTCGAAAGCAAGCCACCGCGGATCCCGAACCGAACATCAACGACTTCACCGCAGACGCCTTCTCCAAACCCGGCCATGATCGGGTTCGTGCCTACGAGGCTCAGGGTTTGTTTGAAGCGGCACATCAGGAGTGGGAAGAGAGGAAGCATAATCTGCAGAGCCAGGCCGAGGGACTCGAATATGCCTGGGAACATGAAACCCAGGTCGTCATGGTCTCGCTGGACGGTGACGGGCGCGTGGTTTCCATGAAAGGAACCCCCTCCGAGGACACCGACACGGTTTCCACCCTGGTTCCAGGTACGGGCGCCGACCTCGGCGAGCTCCAGAGTTACACCGAGCGGTTGGATGCGGTCGATGGCGCCCCGTCCCCCCGGAAGGTTTCCTTCTACTGGCAGGGGGCCGACCTGCCGAATGAGGTATCGGACAACCTGACCAGCAAATACAACGAGGAGGGTTCGTCGAAGCTTGCCGCCTTCGACTTCGCGGTCGACGCAGAGATTCCCGACGATGCCCGCAGCACCTACGTGGGATACAGCGCCGGCGGCTCACTCCTCGGCACGGCCGAGCGCGAAGGCCTGAACTCGGACAACATCGTGTACGTCGCTCCTGCTGGTACAGGCAATAATGTTGGCAGCATCGAAGATACCGGCCCCTCCGAAGATGACAATAATTCAGAAGCCAACCGTTATTGGGTCCAGACCCGCGATGACCCGATCCATTGGGCGCAGGACTTCGGCGGCGGATACCACGGGAGGGCGTGGTGGTCAGGGAGCTACCCGGATCAACAAATGGGCGCCCACCGTTTGGAGTCGGGCTTCCTCGACAGCAGCGACCCCAAGTCCATCGTGAAGGGCCATGTCGAGTACTTCAAACCGGGCTCGACCTCGGCTCAGAACATCCAAGAGGTCATCGAAGGCGGGAACGTCAGCCTATTCGTAGAAGACCGCCAGCATCCTGGTCCTCGTGCAGGTACTTTCTCACCGTTCGAGAGAAACCCCGAGGACTACGCTTACGGCAAGCTGGAGACTGTGCCGACAGAGAGCTTGGAACAATGACCCGTCACCAACGATTCGCCGCCGGCGCCCTTGCTGCCCTGGCCCTTATGCCTATTTTGGGAGGCTGCTCCATGTCCACCACCCCGAGTCCCGCAGACGCCTCGAAGTCCTCGGCGTCGCTCAAGGAGGAATTCACCCGGTTGATGCCTCCGTTCCTCACCACATTGTCCGAGGGTGCCGAGATGGGCTATAAACGAGTCCGCGAGGAAAGTTGCCTGGCCCATGAGGTGGACAATCCACAGGTCAATACGTCCTGGCTCGGCTGGGCTATTGGTGAAGCCAGCAATACTGCCGCAGCAAACCAGTCACTCGACGATCTGGAAAAGCAACTCGTCGACGACGGCTGGGAGAAGGAGAACGAAATCGAGAAATCCGATACCGACGTCGGCGGCGTTCGGAAGCTGTTCTTCCGGAAAAGCGACCTTGGCATCACCACGGAGCTTCATCGCTCGTCCGGCCAGGAGACGCTCGACATCAAACTCACCTCGCGTTGCGTCGATCAGCCCGTCGAACACCGGATGCAACGTTCTGAACTCGACCCCGGCTACGGCAAGAGCAGCCAGTACTACGACGACTGGAAATAGGCCTTCCAGCCCGATGCGGACAACCGACACCGACGGAAAGCCAAAGAACCCGTGAACCACCACCCCGGACACTCCGGCCGGAAACCCAAGACCGTACCGCGACTGCTGACGGTTGCTGCGGGCCTTGCCGTGATCATGTTCCTGATGTCCGGATGTTCAACGAGTAGCACGCCCGATCCCTCTGAAGCCTCGAGTGCCTCGACAGCTCGGGGCCAGCAAGTCGGGCCACTGCTCCTAGAGCTATCGGAGGTCGTCGGAGACGACGCTGACCTGAAGGTCGACGATGCCCGTGAGGAAACATGTCTGCGCCCTGAAAACGACGCCCCGCAGACGAAAACCCGCTGGGTTGGCCTGGCCACCGCTGCGGTCAAGGGCGATGCCCGGAGCAAGGCCCACCACGCCCTCGACCGAATCGACCAGCACCTACAAGCTGACGGCTGGGAAAAGAAGAACGAGGTCAAGCGCCATGAAGGGGAAGCCCGCATGCTCTTCTTTGGCAAAGGCGATCTAGGAGTCACCGCCGAACTCAGGAATGGCTCCAAGTACGCCAAGCCGTCCATGGAGGTCTTTGTCTCTACTCCCTGCATCGACCAACCGGTCGAACACCGGATGCAACGTTCTGAACTCGACCCCGGCTACGGCAAGAGCAGCCAGTACTACGACGACGCCTAGAAAGAAGTGACGCCAGCGGACCGATGGTCCGCTGGCGTCCAGATCGTTCGGGGTCGACCGTACTACTCCTGGCGGAGGCGCAGCCCCTGCATCCCGCCATCGACGGCCATGGAGGTTCCGGCCACGGAGCCGGAGAGTGGGCTCGCGAGGTAGGCCACGGCACCGGCAACTTCCGATGCGGCAACCAGACGTCCGTGCGGCTGACGGGCGTTGAGGGAGGCCCGCTCGGCTGCGGGGTCTTCGGCGGAGTCCAGCAGGCGTCCGATCCAGGGGGTATCCACCGTTCCGGGGTTGACGCAGTTCACGCGGATGCCTTCGCGGATGTGGTCGGCAGCCATGGCCAGCGTCAAGGAGAGCACGGCGCCCTTCGACGCAGAATACAGCGCACGCTGCGGCAGCCCGGCCGTGGCGGCGATGGAACAGGTGTTCACGATGGCCGCCGAGTCCGACTGGCGCAGATGCGGAAGCGCGGCGCGACTGACCCGAGCGATACCGATCACGTTGATGTTCAACACGCGAGCCCATTCGGCGTCGTCATTGGCAGCGATATCACCCTGGGCACCGATCCCGGCATTGTTGACCACGATATCCAAGCGACCGAACTTGGCTACGACGGCGTCGACGGCGGAGCGCACTGACTCATCATCGGCGACATTGCATTCGACGCCGAAGTACTCGCTGCCTGCGGGGTTCAGATCCAGCACGGCCACCTGCGCTCCACCGGCGACCAGACGATCGGCGACGGCGGCCCCAATACCTGAGGCACCGCCGGTGACGATGGCGACGAGGTTCTCGAATTCGTTGTTCATACTGCTTCCTTAGCTGTTGCGCGGTAGAACTCCTGGCGCTGCCGGCCGAGTCCTTCGATTTCGAGCTCGATGACGTCACCGGGCTGGATGTAGGGGAAGCGTCCGGACAAGGCGACTCCCTGCGGGGTGCCGGTCAACAGGACATCGCCCGGTTCTAGGAGCATGTATTGGCTGACGTGGTGCACCACGGTGGCCAGATCAAAGATGAGATCCTCCGTGCTGGAGTCCTGCCGCGGTTCGCCATTGACCCAGGAGCGCAAACGGAGCTTTTCGCCGTCGAGCTGATCGGCGGGAACCATCCACGGGCCCAGCGGCGTGGATGCTGGCAGGGACTTGCCCTTGGTCCACTGCCCGGCGGCACCGGGGATCTGGTATTCGCGTTCGGACAGGTCGTTGGCCTGAACGAAACCGGCAATGCACGCAGCTGCTTCTTCGACGCCGGAAAGATAGGTTGCTTCCTGGCCGATGACGATGCCCAGCTCCACCTCCCAGTCGTACTTCTGGGCCGACGGAGGAATGGGCGCGGCGTCATAGGGCCCGCAGACGGTGTTGGAGGGCTTGAGGAAGACCACGGGGATCGTGGGCGGCTCCGCACCGGACTCCGCCGCATGGGCGACATAGTTCATGCCGATGCAGACCACGGATCCCGGCCGGGCAATCGGTGAGCCGACGCGGACCCCTTCCGACCCGATCTCCGGCAGGCTTCCCGACTCCAGGGCTTCACGGGTGCGGGCCACACCGCCGCCGGCCAAGAACCTTCCGTCGATATCGTTGGTCAGTGACGACACATCGAAGTATTTCTCCTCGCCGTCGGCTTCCTGGGCAATGACCACCGGCTGTTCTTCGCCGGGGGCGCCTAGACGCGCAAATTTCACGTTCATTTTTCCTCCGTCACAGCTCTAACATCCGAACTCTTCATCTATATTATCTGCTAAACCTCACAAAAGAGACTTATTGACAAGAGAAAGATCGGATGTTTGGGTTGAGCGCAGAGTCAGAATCGCCAGAGTGCGGTGTTGCCCGGTTCTCCATCAGGGAAATTTCCAGGGACACCGCGAAACTAGGAGCACCATGAGCGTCATCACCTCGGTGGATGTCTATGACATCCGCTTCCCCACTTCGCTGGAACTCGACGGTTCGGATGCCATGAACCCGGACCCGGACTACTCGGCCGCGTATTTGACGATCGGCACCGATGCGGGCGACGGTTTCGAGGGCCATGGTTTCGTGTTCACCATCGGCCGCGGCAACGAAATCGAAACCGCCGCCATCAAGGCACTGGCCGACCACGTCATGGGTTCCAATGTCGAGGAACTGCTCGGTGACATGGGCACCACCTGGAAGATGCTCAACAACGATTCACAGCTCCGGTGGCTCGGCCCCGAAAAGGGCGTGATGCATATGGCCATCGGTGCCGTCGTGAACGCCCTCTGGGACCTGAAGGCCAAACGGGCCGGGATGCCGCTCTGGGATCTGTTGGCCTCCATGAGCCCCGAGGAACTCGTGGCCCTGGTGGACTTCCGCTACCTCAGCGATGCGCTGACCCCCGAGGAAGCATTCGAGATCCTCCGGCGTGCAGAACCCGGCAAGGCCACGCGCCGTGCCGAGCTGCTGGCCGGGGGCTACCCGGGCTACACGACGACCCCGGGATGGCTGGGCTACAGCGACGAGAAACTGGCCCGGTTGTCCAAGGAAGCCGTCGCCGAGGGGTTCAAACAGATCAAGCTCAAAGTCGGGGCCTCGTTGGACGACGACATCCGCCGCGTGCGCATTGCCCGCGAGGCCGTGGGGCCGGACATCGGGGTCGCCGTGGACGCCAACCAGCGGTGGGACGTCGCCGACGCCATCGACTGGATGTCACATTTGGCCCCCTACGGCATCGCCTGGATCGAGGAGCCCACCAGCCCCGACGACATCCTGGGTCATGCCGCCATCGCCCGCGGCGTTGCACCGATCCCGGTGGCCACCGGCGAACATGTCCAGAACCGCGTGGTCTTCAAGCAGATGCTGCAGGCAGGGTCCCTGCAGGTCCTGCAGATCGACGCCGCCCGGGTGGCCGGGGTGAACGAAAACGTCGCGATCCTGCTGCTGGCCGCCAAATTCGGGGTCCGCGTCTGCCCGCACGCCGGCGGCGTGGGGCTCTGCGAAGCGGTCCAACATCTGTCCATGTTCGACTTCGTGGCCGTTTCCGGTGAGCTGGAAGGCCGGATGATCGAATTCGTCGACCACCTGCACGAGCACTTCATCACCCCCGTGGACGTCCACGGCGGGAACTACTGGCCACCGTCGACCCCCGGCGCGGGAACGGAGATGTTGCAGAAGTCCCTGGCCGACTACAGTTTCCCCGATGGACCCGTCTGGACCGGACAGCCGGTTTCCGCATCATCCGGAAGTGGATCTTTCCCCGAACCAGGAGCCACCGATGCCTGAAACCATTGCCCTGCACACCCAGCTCAAGCCCGGCGCCGAGCAGGACTACGCCGACGCCCACGCGGGGATCCCCGCCGAACTGGTCGCCGCCCTGAAGGAGGCCGGAGTCCGCAACTGGCGCATCTGGCGCAGCGGTCTGGACCTCTTCCACGTCCTGGACGTGGACGATTACCAGGCCATGCGCCATGCGATCGCCGACCATCCAGCCAATGTCCCCTGGCAGGCCCGGATGGCCGAAATGCTGGCCGTCGAAGACGACTACTCGGGCGACGACTCCGGCATTCCGCTGGTGTGGGCGCTGCCATGAGCACCGTCGCACCCGGAGCCGGCGGTGCGCCCGAACTGGGTCGACTGGGTTTCGGCGCCGCGGGCATCGGCAACCTGTACAAGGCGATGCCCGACGACCAGGCAACCGCCATCGTCGAAGCCGCCTGGGACTCGGGCGTCAGGTACTTCGATACGGCCCCGCACTACGGCCTCGGTCTGTCCGAGCGCCGTCTGGGGGCCGTGCTGGCCACCAAGCCACGGGATCAGTTCGTCATCTCCACGAAGGTGGGACGGCTGCTGGCCCCCAACCCGGACGCGTTGCCCGGTGGTTCCAACGCCGGAGCCCGTGACGACGAGGGCTTCGACGTGCCCGCCACCAGCCGCCGTGTCTGGGACTTCTCCGAAGCGGGGATCCGCCGCAGCCTCGAGGAGTCCCTGGAACGACTCGGTCTGGACCGCGTGGACATCGCCTATCTGCACGATCCCGATGTCCATGACCTCAAGGCAGGCATCGACCAGGGTCTTCCTGCCTTGGAGAAGCTGCGCGCCGAGGGACTCATCCGGGCCATCGGGGTCGGCACGAATTCCGCGCAGGCGGCGCTGGAATGCGTTGAAGCCTCCGATCTGGATCTGGTCATGCTGGCCGGACGCTACACCCTGCTGGAGCAGCCCGACGGGCCGCTGCTGGAGCGCTGCCTCGAACGCGGCACCGGTCTGGTGAATGTGGGGGTCTACAACTCCGGGCTACTAGCGCGGGCCGAGGTCCGCGATGATGCCCACTACAACTATGAACAAGCCCCACGCGAAATGGTGCAACGGGCCCGGGAGTTGGCTTCGATCTGCCAGGACTTCGGGGTCGAACTACCGAAGGCTGCCCTGCAATTCAGCCTGCGCCACCCCGCCGTGGTGAACGTGACGGTCGGGGCCAGCTCCTCGTCCCAAATGGTCTCCAACGCTGAGCGGATGGGGCAGGACATCCCCGAGGCACTCTGGGAGGCCCTGACGGAGCGCGGACTCCTCTCATGAGCCGGCCCATTATCGACGCGCACCTGCACCTGTGGGAGCTCGACGACGCCGACACCGCGGCCGGCGGTGGCGATGCGCCGAAGGCCTACGCCTGGTTGGGCCCCCAGCACGGCATCCTCCACCGCAGCCACGGGGCCCGGGAGGCCCACGACGCCCTCGCGGGCGGAGGCGTCGAGAACGCCGTGCTCGTCCAGGCCGACGACACCGCCGCCGATACGGCCGCCATGCTCGCCGTGGCGCAGGAGAGCCCCTGGGTGCTCGGCGTCGTCGGGTGGATCCGGCTCGATGACCCCACCGGCGCCCGCGCCGCCCTGGACCTCCCGGGGGCCGAGACGAAGTTCAAGGGCATCCGCCATCTGGTCCACGACGACCCGCGCCCCGATTTCCTCGAACTTCCTGCAGTGCGCGAATCCCTGGAAGCCGTCGCTGCTTCCGGGCTGGCCTTCGACGTTCCCGACGCCTTTCCGGGCCACCTGGACCAGACCGTGCAGCTGGCCCGCGATCTCGACTCCCTGACGGTGGTCCTGGACCATCTGGGCAAGCCGCCGCGTTCGGACGAGCAGGCGATGCCGAGCTGGCAGCGGGACTTCAGGGCCCTGGCGGAACTTCCCCGGACGGTCGCGAAGATCTCCGGGCTGTTCATCCCGGGACTGCCCTATACGGCGGATGCCCTCCGCCAGGTGTGGGATGAGGCATTGGAGGCCTTCGGACCGGAGCGGCTCATGTTCGGGGGCGATTGGCCCATCAGCCGGCTGGGCGGTTCCTACGGTGAGACCGCTGGCCCGCTGTTCGAGCTGATCTCCACGCTCTCCGACTCCGAGCAGGAGGCCGTGCTGCACGGGACCGCGGCCCGGGTCTACCAACTGGGCGACGACCACTAACTGCGGACCGACCGGAAACCGGCTACATCGCCTCGCGCAACCAGGCTTCCACACCGCTGACGTGCACGGTCAGCAACGCCCGGGTGAGTTCGGCATCGCCGCGCTCCAGGGCATCGGCAATGGCCTGGTGTTCGGCCAGGGTGCGCGCCACCGCGTGGTCCTGGGTCAGCCCCCGCCAGATCCTCGCCCGTACGGTGCTTCCCGAGAGCGCCTCGACCAGACTGCCCAGGTATTCGTTGCCGGCCGCCTGGCCGATGATGCGGTGGAAATCCAGGTCGTGGGCCACGAGTTCCTCGATGCCGGTGGTCTCGTCGATCCCCTCCATCGTGGCGCGCAGGGCTTTCAGATCCTCGGCCGACATCCTCGAGGCGGCCATGAAGCCGCTGGCCGGTTCGAGGATGCGCCGGACTTCGAAGAGTTCGAGCACCGACCGGTCCTGGTGCAGCTCCACGATGAAGGCCACCGCCCCGTTGAGCAGGTTCGCATCCAGCGACGTCACGTAGGTTCCGTCACCGCGGCGGACGTCCAGCACCCGAATCAGTTCCAGGGCCTTGACCGCTTCGCGCAGTGAATTACGCGAAAGTCCGAGCCGTTCGGCCAGCTCCTTCTCCGGGGGAAGCCGGTCCCCCGCCTTGAGCTCCTCGCGCAGCAACATGCCCTTGATCTTGTCGATCGCCTCATCAGTCACAGCCATGGCCACCATCCTACGGTCAATCATCGGACCTTTGCCGGTCAACCGCCCCGGATGGACTGTCCCCACGGCCCGTCAGCGACCGATTGACAACCCCCGGGAGCGGCGGGACAGTGGAATCGACGACGGATTCCCGCCGGCACCGTTCCAGTCAAAAGGACCACGTGAAATGCCCGCAGCTCAACGTCTAGACATCCACGGCATCGATGCGGCCGCCTACCAGCCGATGTTCGCGTTGGAGAAGTACATCCATGGTGGCAACCTCGGAGAAGATCTGCTGGCCCTGGTGAAGATCCGGGCCTCCCAGATCAACGGCTGCGCCTACTGTCTGGAAATGCACGACCGCGAAGCCCGCGCCGCCGGCGTGGATGACCGACACCTCGACGTCCTCGCCGGATGGCATGAAGCCTCCGGCCTGTATTCGGACCGCGAGGAGGCGGCACTCGCACTGACCGAGGAGATGACCCTGATCAGTCAGGCCGGTGTCTCCGATCAGACCTGGGAACGGGTCGGCAACGAATTCACGGACCAGGACACCGTCACGTTGATCATGGCCATCTGCGCGATCAACACCTGGAACCGGATGGCCATCAGCACCCGCCAGGCGCTGCCGGAGGTCGCCGCACCCACCCCGGGCCCGGCATCATGAGCACCGCCGGCATCCTGTCCGACGCACTCGAACGCGAGCACCGCGAGATCGACGGCGGCATCGAGGCCTTCACCGCCGGGGCCACGACAGGGACCTACGACGACGCGGCCTTGTTGCGCGCGCTGGCGGCCCTGCGTCGACATATCTATCTGGAGGAGGTCTTCCTCTTCCCGCCCCTGCGTGATGCCGGGTTGATGATGCCGATCATGGTCATGGAACGAGAGCACGGCGAACTCTGGCAGCTGATGGACACCGTGCAGGCAGCCCACGACGGCGGGGCCGCACCCGCCGAACTGGTCTCCACCTGCCAGGAACTGCTCTCGCTGCTGGACCGGCACAACTCCAAGGAGGAGCCGATCATCTACCCCCAGGCCGATACCGCCTTGGAGGAGCAGGCCCACGCCCAGCTGCAGGAATTCATCGCCTCGGGAACCATGCCCGAAGGGTGGGTCTGCCACCGCGCGGCCGGTTGAACCGGCAGGCCGCCCACGCGTCAGCCGGTGGCCGGAGACACAGGACGACGGCGGCGCCGTGGAAGGCGCCGCCGTCGTCCTGTGCTGTTCCCGGGGCGGGGTGGACCGCCGGAGGTCTCAGTCGTCACTGAGGTCGACGACCTCGAATTCGAGCAGTTCCATGCCCGTGGCGACCGGGGCTCCCTTGGAATGATCGTGCGGGGCCCGGTTGGCGCGCCAGTTCTCGAAGTCCTCGCGGGTGGCCCACTGCGTGTAGACGAAGTACCGGTCTTCGCCGGCCACGGGGCGCAACAGCTGGAAGCCCTCGAACCCCGGTGAACCGTCCACCGAATGCTTGCGGGCGGCAAAACGCTTCTCGAGTTCCGAACCGGCCTCGACCGGGACCTTCAGGGCGTTGATGACGACGATGGACACGGGTGCTCCTTCCAGGTCCGGCGCGTCCGGACCGCTACCCTCCCACGCTACCCCCACAGTGTCTGCGGCGGCCGTGAGAGGCCTCTCATTCGACGGGCCGAACCTGCGGGTTAACCCGGCTCAACATTCCCTGAAGCCCCTCCATACCCGGGTGTACAGTGCGGGTCATGACTTCACCTGTGGACTGGCTCACACGCCTGGTAGCTTTCGACACGACCTCCCATCGCTCGAACCTCGAACTGATCGACTGCGTGGCCGCGGAACTGCGCCGGCACGGTGTGGAGCCCCTGCTGTTGCCCCACGACCAACAGGACGGGGTGCGCAAGGTGAACCTCTTTGCCACCTTCCCGGCGAAGGACGGCTCCACCGAGGGCGGGGTGGTCCTCTCTGGTCATACCGACGTCGTCCCGGTGGAAGGACAGGACTGGGACAGCGACCCCTTCACCGTCACCGAACGCGACGGCCGCCTCTACGGCCGCGGGACCGCCGACATGAAGGGCTATCTGGCGGTCATCATGTCCCGGGTGGAGGCGATCGCCGCCGCCCCGCTGGCCCGACCGGTGCACCTGGCCTTCTCCTACGACGAGGAAGTCGGACTGCTCGGTGCCCAACGGATGATCGGCCAATTCGCCGAGCACGGCATCAAACCCGCCTCCTGCATCGTCGGTGAACCCTCGGGAATGCGGGTGGTCCGCGGGCATAAATCGATCAACCTGTTCACCGTCACCTTCCGTGGCGTCGCCGCCCACTCCTCGCTGACCCCGCAGGGCTCCAACGCCATCCACCATGCGGGCCGCTTCATCGAGTTCTACCGGCAGCTCACCGAGGAATGGCGCCGCGAGGGCCCCTTCGATACGGCCTACCCGGTCGCCTTCACCACCGGCGGGGTCAACCTGATTTCCGGGGGCATCGCCGGCAACACGGTCCCCGACTCCTGCGAGATCGAGTTCGAGTTCCGCGCCCTGGGCACCGTGGACACCGCCCCGGTGGTGGCACGGATCCGCGAGTTCCTCTTCGACACCCTGGAACCTGCGATGAAGGCCGAACAGGAGGCCGCCGGCATCGAGCTGGTGATCAAGGCGCAGGGTCCCGGCCTGGAGATCGGCCCCGACGCCGACATCGTGTCCCTCGCCCACGACTGCGGCGGGCATCCCACCGATGAAAAGGTCACGTACGGCACCGAAGCCGGGCTGTTCCATGGTGCCGGGATCGAAACGGTAGTGTGCGGGCCCGGGGAGATCGCCGTGGCCCACGCCGCCAACGAATACGTCGAGCTGGAACAACTCGCCGCCTGCGAGGCATTCGTCGATACGCTCATCACCGAGCTCGGGCAGGACCGGGCATGAGCGGGCCGAGCGCCGCGCCAGGCACCTCGGCCGCGCCACACACCATCACCGAGGCGGACCGTTCCCGGGCCCGCCGCGCCGTCATCGCCTCCTCCATCGGCAACGCCCTGGAGTGGTTCGACATCATCGTCTACTCCTCCTTCGCCGTCGTCATCTCCGCCCTGTTCTTCGAACCGGCGGGCGAGGCAGGAGGCCAGACCACCGGGATCCTGTTGACCTTCGGCGCCTTCGCCGTGTCCTACCTGATCCGCCCCTTGGGCGCCATGGTGCTGGGCTCCTACGCCGACCGGCACGGGCGCAAGGGTGCGCTGACCCTGACGATCATGCTGATGATGCTCGGCACCCTGATCATGGCCTGCGCCCCCACCACCGAGATGATCGGCCCGGCGGCGGCGTTGGTGATCCTGCTGTCCCGACTCATCCAGGGATTCTCCGCGGGCGGCGAATTCGGGACCGCCACCGCATTCCTGATCGAGAACGCCCCGGATAAAAAAGCGTTCTACGGCAGCTGGCAGGTGGCGACCCAGGGTGTGTCGATGTTCCTGGCCTCCGCATTCGGTTTCGCCCTGTTCACATTCATGGACCACGACGCCCTGTATTCCTGGGGGTGGCGGATCCCGTTCTTCTTCGGGCTGCTGATCGGCCCGGTCGGCCTCTACATCCGGTTGAAGATGGATGAGACCCCCGACTTCGAGGCGGCCCGCGGGAACCTGACCAAATCACCGCTGGCCGCCACCCTGCTCGGCGCGGCACCACGCTGGGTCACCTCGGCGTCCATCGTGGGTCTGGCCAGCGTGTCGGTCTACCTGATCCTGTTCATGCCCACCTATGCGGTCCAGAACCTGGACCTGCCCTCCTACGCCGGCTATCTGGGCGGGATCATCTCGGGGATCGTCACCCTCATCGGGGCCCCGCTGGCGGGCAAGCTGGCCGACCGGATCGGTTGCGTGAAGGTCATGCTCTTCGCGGCGGTGCTGGCCGTGCTGGTCGCGTTCCCGCTGTTCCTGATCCTCGTCGCAGCCCCCAGCGTCGTGATGCTCACCGCTGTCCAAGTGGTCTTAGGCCTGCTGATGGCCGCTTACTTCGGGCCGCTACCGGCCCTGCTGGCCCAGATGTTCCCCACGAATATCAGAACCACCGGCATGTCCATCTCCTATAACGTCGGGGTCACCTTGTTCGGCGGCTTCGCCCCGCTGATCCTGGCCTGGTTGGTCAGCACCACCGGTTCATTATTAGCGCCGAGTTTCTACTACATCACGATCGGCCTGATCTCCTTGGCCGGGCTGGTGGCTGCGCGCCGGGTCTTCGGGAAGGCGTAGTCCCTTCGTTTCGCTGCGATTTCGCACATTCGGTCGCCCGACCATCCGTCAGTCACAGTACGAATTTTCGATAAGCCGCCACTACTCACCGGATAAGCCCGGAAGAGCGGCGAGAAGTTGCGGATACTAGCTCGCTCAGCCCAGTCAACGTCCGGGATTCTCTCGCACCCACTTTTCTGCTCTGTCCACCATCGGCCTATGAGGCGGCATCCCGGAACAGATTGCCTCCCCTATGTCCAGCCCCTTCGTCTTGGCAGGTCGCCCGCAGGCCGGGATAGAGCGCCACACTTGCCCCCCAATTGCGACACCAATCCCTGGTGAGATCCCTCAGGTTGTTCAAGTTCAAGCTCTGTTCAAGTATACTGAACATCAAACAATCTTGAACGCAGGAGGTAAAGAATGAGGCCCGATCAGAGTCTGATCGAACATGTTCTCGAGCAGCTTCACGAGTACGGCGTCCAGATTTCTCCCAATAAGCCAACGAAAGAACTGCTGCCCGGCGAGGTATTGAACGCTGACATCTCTCACGCCAGGGGGTCCTCAGAAACCCAACTCGTCTATCTAGCGACCGGCACGCTAACGGAGTACTACCAACTACGCACCCCAATTTCCAAGGATAGCCGCGACGTCACCGTGCTTGCCGAGTACATGAATGAACGAAGCGCCTCAGCCTTTCGCAACCTTGGTATTCAGTACCTCGACGCCTCCGGAAATGCCTATTTTGATTTCCCCGGTGTTCACCTCGATATCCGAGGACGACAACCCAGCGAATCAAGCTTTTCGCCACGCACGGACGCGGTTGCACCAATCAACCTGTTGTCGCCACGTCGCGCACAAGTCGTCTTTGCTCTCCTATGCTGGCCCACGCTAATTCAACAACCCGTGCGCAGAATCGCCCGCGCAGCAGGCGTTTCCACCGGAACCGCACAAGCAACGATCAAAGAACTCGAAAATAGCGGCTACGTTGTAGGCTCCGCGCTCACCCACGGCGACGAACTATTAGATATGTGGCTGGCGGCTTACTCCACTGGATTAGGAACAAAACTGAGCCTCGCCCAATTGGAAGGTGAGATTTCGAATTTTGGCACATCACCCGGAGATGACGAACTACTTCTCGGCGGCGAATCGGCTGTGACACGTTGGATAAAACCAACAACGTTGGTTCTTTACACGCCGAAGTTTGACCCTACTGTAGCTATCAGGCATCGGTGGAAGGCCGGTCGCTCTCCCAACATATACATCCGACGAGCATTTTGGGAGAACCCCACGGACTTGGCTCCACGGCAAACACCCCTCCTCCTGACATATGCCGACCTCCTCGCATCACGAGAGCCGCGGCAACGAGAAGTGGCAAGGCTATTGGAGCAAGATGTTCGATCTATCGTGCACTGATCGACGCCTCTTCGACCTGCCTAACACGGTCGTTGAAGAAATTCTCAATATCAGCAACATCACTCCCGCAGATATAATGCTGATTGGTGCTGTTAGCCGCGACATTCTGCACAGCGCACACAAGCACACCTTCGCTCTACGCAGTACCAGCGATATCGATGTGGCACTGACACTGGCGTCCTGGGATGCATTCGACGATCTGGTATCTCACCTCGAACCTACAGGCGATACCGGAATTCGGTACTACATCCGTTCACTTCCGGTGGATCTCATGCCTTTCGGAGACATCGAGAATCCAACAGGCAGTTCAACCCCTTCACCCCGCAAAGAAAGCGTGGCCGTCTTCGGGTTTAGAGAAGTCTTTGAACAAGCAACTCCTCTGACTTTGCCCTGTGGAGCAACCGTTAGTGTTCCACACCCCGCGGGCTACACGGCGCTCAAAATGAAGGCATGGACTGATCGTGCACCGTCACACGAGACCAAAGATGCCTCCGATTTATCAGTTCCGGCCTTTTGGTATCAAAAATCCGCAGCAATCCAAGACCGCCTCTACGAAAGCAAGCAAGGACGGGACGTGCTCCTCGCCTATGATCTGGAAGCCGACCGAGCTGCCATTCACCTTCTGGGTCTAGACGTACGCGAACATCTAGGCACCGAGCGTGCGGCAGAACTCGACGACACGTGGTCTTGCTCACCACTCGAGCTCTTCGCCCGAAACTTTGGCCAAGCAGAAATCCCCGGGTGGCCGGTCAAAAGTGATACCCAGAGGGCTTCATTCGCCGAAGCTCTGACAGCAGGATTGCATGGCCTTCAGGGACCACTGGAGAGCCGCTGAGGTCGACCTTCATCCGACGGCGCGGTTGGCTCGGGACTATCTACCACATCGCGATCAGCCTGAGCTCGTCAGATGAACTGCCGGTGTGCGCCGAGCTTTCCGCAAGCGAAGAGTCCGGAGGCGCCAACGAGACGGAACGACCTTTCCTTATTCATGCTCAGTCTCCACGACCTCGACTTAGTGAACTTTCGATTCGCTGGGAGCCGCATGTCCGGCCTTCGGGCCAGGACACAAAGTCGACGTCACCGGCCGAGGAAGTCACGAACAGAGCTACTGCCCCGGGGTGTCGGGCAGCAGCGAGCGGCGGTCCTCGGCGATCGATGAGTGGCTGGACATGCCGCCGTCGACCACTAGGCACTGCCCGGTGACGTAGCGGGACTCCTCGGAGGCCAGGTACAGCATCGCCTGGGCGATGTCCTCCGCGGCACCGATGTAGGGCAGGGCATTATGTCCGCGGATGGACTCAATGGCCTCCTGGGGCAGGTTGTCTCGCAGCGCGGGGGTCATGATGGCGCCCGGGGCAATGGAGTTGCAGCGTACGTTCTGTGCCCCGTACTGCGTGGCCATGTATTCGGTCAGCCGGATCACCGCGGCCTTCGCCGTGCCGTAGGAGACCTGCAGGAAGTCCCCGGAGAGCCCTCCGACGGACGCGGTGTTGATGATCGACCCGCCTCCTGCGGCAATGATATGCGGAAGGGCGGCCCGCGAACCGACCACGGTGCTGCGCACGTTCAGCTTCATCGTCCGGTCGAATTCATCCATGTCCAGGCGCAGCAGGTCCAGGTCCTTCTTTGGGTTGCTGCCCCCGACGTGGTTGCACATGATGTGCAGGGCCCCGAACGTCGAGACTGCGGTGTCGACCAGCCCGGTCAGCGAGGCCTCGTCCATCGCGTCGACCGCCACCCCGATGGCAGTACCGCCGTCGGCGGTGATCTCCGCAGCCGCGGCCTCGGCCTGTTCTGGCTTCAGGTCCCCGATGACGACCTTGGCTCCTTCGGCGGCGAACAACTTCGCTGCCGCCAGCCCGATGCCGCTGGCTCCTCCGGTGATGACTGCTACCTTGTCCTGGATCCGACCCATGGTTCGCTCCTTGCCCTCGAGAGTTTGGTCCACCCACCCTAGTCCTCATCCCCCGGTCGCTGCCGAGCTTGCCCGGCGGCCAGAACAGGGCTACTGAGGTTCGGTGATCAGTCCTTCCGAGACCATCCAGTCGTAGGCGACATCGGCAGGTTCCTCGCCGTTGACGTCGACCTTGAGGTTCAGGCCACGCATGACCTCGTCATCGAGCCGGGAGGAGACCTCCGCGAAGACATCTGCCAGCTGCGGGTATTCCTCGAGGGTCTCTGTACTGATGACCGGGGCGAGGTTGTAGGCCGGGAAGAACTTGCGGTCGTCCTCCAGGACCACCAGGTCCAACGCATCGATCCGCCCATCGGTCGTGAAGACCTCGCCAAAGTTGCAGTCGCCGTTGGCGGTGGCCGAGTAGACGGCACCGGTGTCGTAGATGCCGATGTTGTCATCGGGCACCCCTTTCGCGTCCCCACGCTTCATCCCGTAGTCCTTCAGCCAGGGATTGAAGCCATCGGACCGTGAATTGAACTCGGACTCCACGCAGAACGTGCGGTCCTTCACCGGCAGCTTGGCAATCTGGGACATCTTGCTGATCCCGCCTAGGTCTTTCACCGCGTCCTTGCGCACCGCAAAGGAATAGGTGTTGTTCTCGGGCGAGGGCCGGCCCCAGGTCAGGCCGTTGCCCAGGTCCTCGTCATGGACGGCCTGCCACTGCTTCTCCTTATCGGGGATGCCCTCCTCGTGGCCCATGTAGATGATCCATCCGGTGCCGGTGTAGTCCCAGCCCATGTCGGCCTTGCCGGAGACCAACAGATCACGGAAGGGCTGGCTGCCCGGGACATTGGACAGGTCGGTGACCTTGAACCCCGCCGCGGTGGCGGCCAGCACGGCCATCTTGCCCAGCGTCAGCGCCTCGGTGTAGTTCTTCGCGGTCACCACCAGCGAGGCATCGTCGGGCAACCCCTCGGCAGGTTCGATGATCCCCGGATCGGCCTTGGGGACATAGGACGCAGCCGGCTGCAGCCCGCAACCGGCCAGCAGGGAACCCACGGCAAGGGCGGCGGCGGCCGCATGGACGCGCCGTCTGGCCGCGGGGCGCCGCGGGCCCCGGGCGGGGAAATGAACAGCCATTTCTAGAGTCCCTTCGGGCGGGCAACATGCTCGACGAGCCGTCCCAGCCAGTCAATGACCAGCGCCAGCAGGGCCACCAGCAGCGAGCCGGCCACCAGCACGGTGCTGAGGTTGAGGTTGACACCGGTGACGATCAGGATTCCCAGTCCGCCACCGTTGATGAAGGCAGCCAGCGTCGCGGTCCCCACCAGCAGGACCAGTGCGGTGCGGATGCCCGCAAGCATCACCGGTACGGCCAACGGCAGTTCCACCTTGAACAGCACGGCACTGGAGCTCATGCCCATGCCGCGTCCTGCCTCGATGAGCCGCTCGTCGACCTGGCTGAGTCCAACCATCGTGTTGCGCAGGACGGGAAGGATCGCATAGGCGACCAGCGAGACCACTGCAGCGTTGAAGCCGAAACCCAACCAAAAGGCCAGCAACACGACCAGACCGATGGCCGGTGCCGCCTGGCCGATGTTGGCCACGGCCATCACCGGGCCGCTAAATTTGCGCAGCGGCCCCCGGGTGAGCAGCACGCCCAGCGGGAGGGCGATGACCAGCACGATGACGGCCGCCACGATGGTGAGCTTGAGGTGCTCGAGGGTGTACCCCCACAGTTCGCCGGGATCGAGGGTCGCTTTTTCCGTCGCGCTCAAATCGCTCAGTCCCAGCCAACCGATGAGCAGCAGGAAGGCGATGGCAATGCCGGCCAGCTGCCACCAGAGCGCCTTGGCCATGCCTCCATCCACCGCCCGGGACGCCTCGCCGACGGCACCGGCGTCCGCGCCCGTGGTGGTCTCCAGGGAGCTCATGGTTGGCCACCATCCTGCGGCTCGCCGGGTGCTTCATCGTCATCAGTCCGCGACGCGTTGCTCCGCCCGGACGCCGCGACCGCTGCATCCACAGATGCTGTCGGGATGGCGCCGCTGTTCAGGCCCACCGGGGAAGCGGCATCGTCCCTGGCCGCTTCCTGGGCCGCATGGATGGACTCCATGACCGTGTCCACGGTGACCAGGCCACGGAAGACATCGCGTCTGCCGACCACCAACGCGGCACTGACGCTGTTGACCAGCATGACGTCCAGGGCGTCATTGAGGGTCGAACGGTCCGAAACCACCGCGAGGTCGGGATCGATCTGGTCGGTGATGACGTCCATGCGGCTCAGCTCGCGTCGGGACAGCCATTGCGCGGGGCGTTCGCGTGAATCGAGCACCACCACGTTCTTCTTCCCCTCCCCCTGCAGGCGCGAGAGGACATCGGAGACCGTGTCACCGGCGACCGCGGTGACCGCTTCCTCCAATTTCACGTCCTCCACGCGGTTGAGCGTGAGCTGCTTGAGCCCGGCGCCGGAACCGATGAAGTTCTCCACGAATTCGTTGGCCGGGTTGGCCAGGATGCGCTCCGGGGAGTCGTACTGCACCAGATGCGCCCCCTCGTCGAACACGGCGATCCAGTCACCGAGCTTCACGGCCTCGTCGAAGTCGTGGGTGACGCAGACGATGGTCTTCTGGAGTTCGGACTGGATGTTGATCAGTTCGTCCTGCAGCCGCTGACGGGTGATCGGGTCCACGGCGCCGAAGGGCTCGTCCATCAGCAGGATGGGCGGGTCGGCGGCCAGGGCGCGAGCCACCCCGATGCGCTGCTGCTGCCCGCCGGAAAGTTCCTTCGGGTAGCGGTCGCGGTAGGTATCGGGGTCCAGGGAGACGAGTTCGAGCAGTTCATCCACGCGGTCGGCGATGCGCTGCTTGGTCCAGCCGAGCATCTTGGGCACCAGGCCGATGTTGGTCGCCACCGTCATATGCGGGAAGAGGCCGCCGGCCTGGATGACGTAGCCGATCTGCCGACGGAGCTTGTCCCCGTCCATCGCGGTGACGTCCTGGTCGTTGATGACGATGCCGCCGCCGGTGGGTTCGATGAGCCGGTTGATCATCTTCAGGGTCGTGGTCTTGCCACAGCCCGATGGGCCGACGAACATGACGATCGACCCGGCGGGGATCTCCAGGGTCAGCCCGCCCACGGCCGGTGTGGCCTGGCCGGGATAGCGCTTGGTGACTTCCTCGAGCAGGATGGCGGCGCCCGTGACGCCGTTCTCGGAGCCTTGGGTGGTTGGTTTCAAATCAGACACGGATACCTCGCGGTGTGGTGAGCCGACCAATGCCGACAAGCTGCAGGTCGAGGATGAGGGCCAACAGGATGACGCCGACGACGCCGACGACGACCGACTCGAGCGCGTTGGCGCCCCCGAGCCGGGACAGACCGGAAAAAATGAACCCGCCCAGGCCGGGACCCAGGGAGTAGGCGGCGATGGCGGCGATCCCCATGACCATCTGCGCCGAGACGCGCACGCCGGCCAGGATGACGGGCCACGCCATGGGGATCTCCACCGTGGCCAGGGTGCGGAAGCGGCTCATGCCGATGCCGCGGGCCGATTCGACGACGGACGGCGGGATGCCGGCCAGGCCAACCACCGAGTTGCGCAGGATCGGCAAGGCGGCGAAGAACGTCACGACCACGACGGCGGGGGCGACACCGAAGCCCATGGGGGCGATGAGCAGGCCGATCAGCGCGAACGACGGGATGGTCAGGCCGATGGCGGAAATGCTGTTGGCTGCCCCGCTGGCTGCCTTGCTCCGGTAGACCAGGGCCGCCAGGACGATGGCGATGACCGTCGCGAGGATCAGGCATTGGACGACCAGGCTGAAGTGCTGCCAGGAGTCAAAGAGTATTTGGCGGTATCTATCGCCGACGAATTCCCACATGTTCAGACCCTCTTCACACTGGCTCCGGTAGGACTTTCGACGCGGCCCGAAGGGCTGCGTCGTCCAGTCCCACCGTAGCCACGTATTTCCGATCGGGGGGCCATTTCGGCATAAAACCGTCTTCTGTTACCGGCTCGTCACCGAAAAGCGGCAGTCCCAAGCTCCCTTCGCGCCACGGAATCCCCGCGCAAAGCCCGCGGATCCAGCCTGACGCCAAGGCAGGATATTCCACCTTGCCAGCGCACCGGAGCAGTGGAAGGGTTGGACCCAGTGACTCCCCTTCGAAAGGAGCATCAATCATGGCCAACCTGAACGGCAGGAAGATCCTCGTCGCGGTCTCGAACCGCGGCGTCGAGCAGGACGAGCTCACGGTTCCGCTGCAGCGGCTGCGCGCCGCCGGAGCAGAGGTCACCGTCGCCGCGCCGAAACCCGGCGAGATCGAAACCCTCGTCAGTGATTGGGAACCCGGAGACCGGGTTCCGGTCGATGCCACCCTCGCGGACGTGGAGGCTGCCGACTACGACCTGCTGCTGTTGCCCGGTGGCACACTCAATGCCGACGCCCTGCGTCTGGATGACGAGGCCCAACGCCTCGCGAAGTCCTTCGCCGCAGCGTCCCGCCCCGTCGCCTCGATCTGCCACGGTCCGTGGCTGTTGGTGGAGACCGGTCTGACCCGCGGCAAGACGCTCACCTCGTATCTCTCGATCAGAACGGATGTCGAAAACTCCGGCGGCACCTGGAAGGACCAGGAGGTCTTCCGCTGCCCGGCGGAAGGCTGGACCCTGATCACCTCCCGGAACCCCGGGGATCTGGATGCGTTCACCGCAGCGATCGAGAACGAGCTGGCGGCCTGAGTCCGCCGAGGAGCCCGCAGTACCCGTCAATGGAAGGAAGCAGAACCATGGCTACGAAGAACAAGAAGAACGCCACCTACACCGTCCCGGGCCTGAGCCTCAAGGACGGCCACCAGGTCGGCGAGACCCTGCAGATGCGCCTCCACGCGCTGAACGACCTGCAGCTGACCCTCAAACATGCCCACTGGAACGTCGTCGGCCGCGATTTCATCGGCGTCCACGAGATGCTCGACCCGCAGATCGACACCGTTCGCGGCATGATCGACACCCTCGCCGAGCGCATGGCCACCCTCGGGGTCTCCCCCAACGGGCTCCCCGGGGCCCTCGTCGCGGCCCGTCCCTGGAATGACTACGAGATCGGCCGCGCCGGAACCACCGCGCACCTGGCTGCCCTGGACGTCGTCTACACCGGGATCATCGAGAGCCACCGCAAGGCCATCGGGATCGTCGGGGCGTTGGACCCCATCACCGAAGACCTGTTGATCGGTCAGGTCGGCGAACTCGAACTCTTCCAGTGGTTCCTGCGCTCCCACGTGGAGAACAGCGACGGCGATCTGGCCGACGCCGGGGCCCGCACCGAGAAGGGTGCTGCCGCCAAGGCCAAGGGATCCTCGAAGAAGTAGCGTCGGTGCCGGTTTTCACCGGTTGCCTAAGGAACGGCGGCGGGTCGTGGGTTCATCGCCCACGGCCCGTTTCCGTGCCCGGGCCTTCAGGTCCCCCCGAGCTCGAGCTCCACGGTGACCTCCTCGTCGAGGTCGATCCCCTCCGCCTGCCGGACCGCCGTCTTCAGCGGAACCAGATAGCCACCGTCCTTCGGAAATAGAGCCGTGGTGAAGCGGGTGGAACCGATTTTCGCGGCCACCGGGATCATCCCCCACCCATAGGTGACCTGGGAGGCGACGTCATGGATGTAGGCTGCCGCCTCATCGGGGACCCGCAGATAATAGAAGGGTGCCGGCCCGCGCCAATAGAAGACCACGCCGCCAACCTCCAGCAAGCCGTCGTCGTTCACCGGTGTTTCCCGGGGGATCGCCATCATGCCCCTCCTCCATGCTGGAGTCTACGACCGTCGGCGAGCGCGGCACAGGGCTACCCGTCGTCGCGGTGGGCCCGGCCCCGGCAAACACCCGGCCCTGCCCTAGAGTGGCCGCAGGACGCAGGGGTCCATCCGGGCATCAGCCGACGTGATCACCTGCGTTGACCTGTGATCTTCTGCAAAGGACCCGTGAATGCTTGAGCAACGCCTGTACGTGAACGCCACCTTCCACACGCAGTGGGATGGATATCCCCGGGCGACGGCGTTGCTGGCACGCGGCGAGCACATCATCGCGGTGGGCACCCCGGAGGATCTCCGGGGCCAGGCCACCGGAGCCCTGGAAACGATTGATCTCGGCGGGGCAACGGTGATCCCCGGGCTCACCGATGCCCATATCCACACGGCCAACTACGCCCGTGAGAGCGCCGCGCTCGACCTGCGGGGCACCTCCTCACTGGACGAGGCCCTGGGCAGGATCAGGGTCCACGCCTCGAGGCTGCCGGCGGGGGCCTGGATCTTCGGGGGCCGGTGGGACTTCAATACCTGGGATGTGCCCGTCCAGCCCGATCGGGCGGCACTGGACTCGGCGACCGGTTCACATCCGGCAGCCCTGCCCAGCATCGATGGGCATACGGTCTGGGCGAATTCGGCGGCACTGGCCCTGGTCGGCATCGACGCGTCCACCCCCGATCCGGTCGGTGGTCGGATCATCCGCACCCCGGACGGAGAACCCACGGGGATCCTCCGGGAGGCAGCGCATGCGCCCCTGAGCGAGATCATGCACGGTGACGCGGCCGGGGATCTACAGTCCCAGCTCGCCTCCGCCCAGGAGCGGTTGCTGGCGGCCGGGCTGACCGCCGTCCACGACTTCGACGGCGAGGAATGCCGCACCGCCTACGAGGGACTGCGCGCGCGTGGCGATTTGCGGCTGCGGGTGCATAAATCGATTCCGGCGACCTCTCTGGACCGGGCCATCGACGAGGGCCTGGCCACCGGCTACGGCGATGCCTGGTTGCGGACCGGGCCGGTCAAACTCTTTTCCGACGGTGCCCTGGGATCCCACTCCAGCCACATGGGTTCGCCCTTCCCCGGTGACGACGGGAACACCGGGCTCGAGGTCACCCCCTACCCCGAGCTGCTCGCCCTGGTCCGGCGGGCCGCCGGTGCCGGCATCGCGGTGGCGACCCACGCCATCGGGGACCGGGCCAACCAGCTCGTCCTCGACGCCTACCAGGAACTGGCCCTCCATCCGCTGCATGGTTCCGCGGCCCCGCGGGCCTTGCGCCACCGGATCGAACACACCCAACATCTGCGCCGGGAGGATATCGCCCGGGTGGTCCGCCTGGGCGTCGTCCCGTCCATGCAACCCACGCATTGCCCCACCGACATCACCCTGGCCTCCACCCTGCTGGCCGGCCGCGATCTGGCCTCCTATGCCTGGCGCTCGCTCATCGATGCCGGCGCGTTCCCGGCCTTCGGCTCCGATGCCCCGGTCGAACTCCCCAACCCCCTGCACGGCATCCACGCGGCCGTCACCCGCCAGCGCCCCGATGGCGAACCCACCGGTGGTTGGCAGCCCGGCGAGCGGATCACCGTCGCCGAGGCCATTGCCGGTTTCACCATCGGAGCCGCCCATGCCTCCGGCGAGGAGGACCTGAAGGGACGGTTGCGTCCGGGCATGCTGGCCGATTTCACCGCCCTCGGAGCCGACCCCTACACGATCGATCCCGCGGAACTGCGCGATGTACCGGTCCGGGCGACGGCCGTCGGCGGGGTGCTGCGCTACCGCGACGACGCCTGAGTGGAGCCCCGGACCAGGGCGTATGGTTCAACCATGAGCACCCCCATCTACCCTCCCGCCGACACCCGGGAGGATCTTGCCAGGAATCTCCACGCCGTCCAGGACCGGATCTCCACCGCCGCCCGGCGGGCCGGCCGCTCCCCCGGGGAGGTTCGCCTCCTGCCGGTCAGCAAGACCATCGACGAAGCCCATATCCGGTTGGCCGTCGACGCCGGCTGCCGGTGGTTGGGTGAGAACAAGGTGCAGGAGGCCCACCGCAAATGGGAGGCGATGTCCGATCTGGAGGAGGTCAAATGGTCGGTGATCGGGCACCTGCAGACCAATAAGGCCAAATTCGTCGCCCGGTTCGCCAGCGAGTTCCAGGCCCTGGACAGCCTGCGTCTGGCCGAGGCGCTGGATCGCCGGCTGCAACGCGAGGGCCGCGGTCTGGACGTCTTTGTCCAGGTGAACACCTCCGGCGAAGCCAGCAAATACGGGATGGAGCCCGAGGAGACAGCCGGCTTCATCGCCGAATTGCCGGCATTCAGTACCCTGCGGGTCCGCGGACTCATGACGCTCGCCGCATTCAGCACCGACCAGGAGCGGGTACGCCGCTGTTTCTCCACCTTGCGCACCCTGCGCGATCGGATCCGCCAGGACGCCCCGGATCCGGCGGCCTTTGAAGAACTGTCCATGGGCATGTCCGGGGATTTCGAGTGGGCCATCGACGAAGGCGCAACGGTCGTGCGGGTGGGCCAGGCGATCTTCGGGCCACGGACGCTCCCCGACAGTTATTACTGGCCGGCGGCCGGCACCGACTCCTGACCCCGGGATGCCACCGGTTCCGCGCGGGCTAGTATTTTCGTTCGGTGGCGAATTGCAGCGGGGGAACCTCGGCCCGCCGGAGGATCAGTTCCAGCGCATGGTCATCAAGCCGCCGGTCCTCCTCGGTGACCGGAACCCACTGCGGGATCGGGGAGGCATGGCCGCTTTCGTCGCGGGACACGAAGATGCTCATGCAACGGGTGGTTTCCCGCCAGGCCTCCGAGCGCGGGTCCCGGGCCCTGACGTGTACCGCGATATGCATGCTGTGCGGGCCGGTGTGGATCAGCCGGGCCTCGAGTTCGACGACGTCTCCGATGTGGATGGGGTTCAAAAAATGGATGCCACCCGAGTAGACGGCCACCGAATCGCGTCCGCTCCAGCGCGTGGCACAGGCCCGGGCGACCTCGTCGATCCAGCGCATGACGATCCCGCCGTGGGCGTTGCCACCCCAGTTCACATCGGTGGGTGAGGCGAGGAACCTGAACATCTCCTGCGGGGCCGTTCCGGCCTCCGTGTATTTTTGGGCCCGCATCAGGTCGCGGATGGCTGCCCGGGCCTCCACCCGGTCCTCGACCCAGCGGGCCAGCTGCTCCGCCTCGGGATCGGAGGCCTCCCACGGTTGGACGGGTTTGGGTCGGCTGTCCTCATCCATGGCGACGAAAGCCAGAATGCAGTCCATCGCGGGCCGGAATTCGCGTTCACTGACATCCGCGGCGTCGACGGTGACCACCACCTGCATGCTGGTGCGTCCGGTATGCACGATCCGGGCGGTGACCTCGATCAGATCGCCGTTGCGGATGGGACGGGTGAAGTGCACGTTCCCGACGTAGGCGGTGACGCAATAGCCCCCGGCGTATCCGACCGCACAGGCGTACCCCGCCTGGTCGATCCATTCCAGGATCCGGCCGGCCTGGACCGTCACGCCGTCCTCGGACACATCGGTGGGGGCCGCTAGGAAACGCAGCTTCATCACGTCGTTCATCAGTAGATCGTATCCATGCCCGGCCCCGGTCCGGACATCGGCACTGCTAGCCTTCCGTCATGAAGCGTCCGTTCGTGCAGAGGGCCCGAAGCATGGTGGCCCGCCCCACGGGGAAGGTCTCACGGCCCCGATTCGTCGGCGCCGTCATCCTCGGTGCGTTCCTGGTCTTCGCCGGGACCAGCCATCTGAGTTTCGCCCGCACGGAATTCACGGCTCAGGTGCCGCAGTGGGTCCCCCTCGATGCCGATGTCGTGATCCTGGCCTCCGGAGTAGTGGAAATCGGTTTGGGTGCGGCCCTGGTGTTCTGGCGTCGACGCCGCGTTCTGGTGGGTTGGGCCGTTGCGGCCTTCTTCCTTGCGGTGTTCCCCGGCAACATCGCCCAATACGTCACTGGTACCTCCGCGTTCGGACTCGATAGTGATGGTTCGCGGCTGGTCCGCCTGTTCTTCCAGCCCGTCCTGATGCTCTGGGCCCTCTGGTCCACGGGGGCTTGGAGGGCACTGCGCACGGCCCTCCGGGGTCCCTGATCCCGGGGTCGGCTCCCGCCCTACCAAAGTCCGGCCGCCGAGCCTATGCTCGGGACCATGACGAAGGATCAGGGTTCCTCCACACAACGCCTCGAGGTCAACGAATGCTGGACGTTGCTTCGCAGCGTGTCGGTGGGCCGTTTGGCGGTCTGGGTGGAGGACCACCCGGATATTTTTCCAGTCAACTACGCCGTCGACCACGGAACCGTCGTTTTTCGCACCGGTGCGGGAACAAAACTTTCCGCAGCGTTGGGGGATCACCCGGTGGCCTTCGAAGTGGACGGCGTTGACCAGTCCACGGGTGTCGCCTGGAGCGTCAATCTCAAGGGTGCCGCCGAACTGCTCAAGTCCACGGAGGAGCTCGTGGAGAGTTTCTCGCTGATGCTCTTCCCGTGGGAATCGGGGCATAAGGACGCGTTCGTCCGCATCACCCCCACCTCGACCACCGGCCGCCGGTTCACCATTTCCGAACCCACCGAATGGTGGACCATCAATTCCCGGGCTCCCCGCACCGCCGACGAATAGGCCGCCCTGCAGCCGCGCCGGGATCTCAGCTCTGCGCTGAGTCCGTCGAAGCTGCCTCCCGTTTCCCGCCCGAGCGTCCGACGAAGGCGTCCATGGTGTTGTTCACCCCCAGCAGGTTGGCCACCTTGTCGAAGAGCGGCACCGGCAGGATACGCAGCGGAGACAGGGCATGGACGGCGCGGGGCATGACGAGCTTCTGCTTGCCCGCCTCGATGGCGTCGAGCATCCGGGTCACCACGTAGTCGGGTTTCAGGATCGGCAGGATCAGCGGGAACCTGGTCTTCACGCCCTCGAACATGCCGGTGGAAATGTAGTAGGGGCAGACCACCAGGGAGTTGACCCCGGTGCCGTCCTTGGCCAGTTCGACACGCAACGATTCGGCGAATCCGAAGGCCGCGAACTTGCTGGCCGAATAGTCGGTCTGCTTCGCCACCCCCACCATTCCCGCGGCGCTGGAGACCGTGACGATACTGCCGTGCCGGCGTTCGATCATTCCGCCCAGGAAGGCCCGGGTGACCCAGTACAAGGCCATCACGTTGACCTGGATCGTGGCCTCCAAGGCCTCCTCGGAGGCGTCGAGCAGCCGTTTGCCGCTGACGACGCCGGCATTATTGACCACGACGTCGACCTCGCCGGTCTGCTCCGCCGTGGCCCGGACGGCGGCCCGGTCGGTCACGTCCACCGCGAAGGCCTCGGCGTCGGCCCCCAGCGCCCGCACCTCGTCACGGACTGTCCGTCCGGAGGCTTCCGACAGGTCCCAGATGATGATGCGGGCCCCGCGGCGTGCGGCGCCCAGTGCCAACAGCCGGCCGATGCCGCTGCCTCCACCGGTGATCAGGACGGTCTCGTTCTTCAAGGGGTGGCGCATGGTGCTCCTCGTTCGGTGGAGTTAACGATCTTCAACTTACATTGAACCAGCGTTCGATGGATGACAAGGCTAGGGTTGGTTCATGGGGGGAATCAAGAAGCCCGAGGGCGAACGACGCAGGGACATCATGGACGCCGCCGCAAAGGTGGCACTGGACGGCGGGATCGAGTCGGTGACCTCCCGCAGCGTGGCTGCCGAAGCGGGGCTGTCGATCGGCCTGGTCTACTTCTATTACGAGTCCAAGGAAGGTCTCCTGCACGCGCTGTTGACCCACCTGCTGGAGACCATCCTGGGTGGTCCCCCGCCCGGTTTCGGCGAGGATCTCTCCCCCCGGGCCGCCCTGATTTCGATGGTGGCCCAGCAGATCCATGCCCTGCCCGCCCGGCGCGGTGAAGTCGACCTGATCTTCCAGTTCTATTTCCTGCGTCACCACGACGAATACCGCGCGCCCATCAACGCCGCACTGGACCGCTACGCGGCCACCCTGGAGCCGGTCACCGAGCGGCTGGTCGAAGGCACCGGCATGTCAGGCCCCGCGTTGCGTTCCACCCTGGCCTCACTCATCTACGGAGCGGCCGTGAACGTGGCCCGCCAGCCGGAGGAATTCAGCCCCGAGCTGCTGTTGCAGGTCGTCTCCACCCTGGTCCCCGAACACCGGGGGCACTAGCCGCCCGGCGGCGGGGCCGTACTGGAGCGGATGATCAGTTCCGGGGCCACCCGTTCGGAGGAATGGTCCGGTTCCGGGTGGGTCATCTGCCGGATCAGATGGGCCACCGCCTGCCTCCCGGTCTGCTCGAACGACTGCCTGATCGTGGTCAACGGCGGCTGGCTGTAGGCGGCCAGGGCGATGTCGTCGATTCCCACCACCGACACATCCTCGGGCACCCGCCGGCCGAGCTCATGCAAGGCACGCAGTGTCCCGAAGGCCATTTCGTCGCTGGCGACCAGCACTGCGGTCACCTCGGGCATCCGCCCCAGGAACTGGCCATTGCGGTACCCCGACTCCGGCGTCCAGTCACCGTGGAGTTCGGGCGGCACCTCGCAGCCGGCTTCCTGCAACGTCTCCCTCCAGCCGGCGACCCTTGTCGCCGAATCCGACCATTGATCGGGTCCGGCGATATGCCAGACCGTCCGGTGCCCCAGTTCGAGCAGGTGGCGGGTGGCCAGCCGGGCCGCTTCGGCCTGGTCCACGGCCACGACATCGGCGGCAGAGGTCCGCGAACCGTCCACGGTGACCGTGGGAACCCGGCGGGTGATCCGTTCGAGGGGTTCGTCGACGTCGATCAACGGCACCGCGATGATCAGCCCATCGACCCCCTGGTCCACGAGCCGGGTGACGGCCTGGCCGATGGCGGAGGAAGCCAACGAGTCGGTGGTGGTGTTGTTGACGAGGTAGCCGTGGGCGCGGGCCTCCTTCTCGATGCCCAGGGACAGCGAAGCCCGGGAATAGAAGTCCGTGGCCAGGGTGAGCACCCCCAACGTCTTGCTTTGACCGGTGACCAGGGCCCTGGCGGTGTAGTTGCGCCGATACCCCATCTCCTCGACCACCGTCATGACCCGGTTCCGGGTCGCCGGCTGCACATGCGGGTGCCCACTGAGCACCCGCGACACGGTCTGCGCCGAGACCCCGGCCGCCTGGGCCACATCGCGCATGGACGGGGCACGCCCCACCGGCATGGTCATGCCTCCACGTCCCCTCGTCATCATCCGGTCTCCTTGGGTTCCAGCCTAGGCCCGGGCAGCTTCATCGGCGGGGAGCGCAACGTTCGCGGCCGCCGCGGCCACCCGCTGGCGGGTCTGACGCAGGACGGTCACCGGTTCGGCGCCCACCACCAGCTCCCCGGCCTTGACGAATCCCTCTTCCCGGTCCTCCAACGCCGAGATCAGCCGCCCCCGGCAGCGCCGTTCGTCGTCCAGGACCGCCGGTTCGCCGATGAGGTTGTGGAATTCACCCGGGTCGGCGTCGAGGTCGAAGAGCTGTTCGGCGCCGCTGCCCGAGGCCCAGATGTATTTGAACCGCCCGTCGGTGATCCATTGGATCGACTGGCCGAAATAGGTGTGCTCGCCGTGCAGGTGCGTCCTGGCCGGGACCGGGCCTCCGGCCAGGTGCCCGGCCAGCGAGAGACCATCCACCGTGGCGGGGATCTCGACCCCGGCCAGGTCCAGCAGGGTGGGCATGAGGTCACGCAGTTCCACGACGTCGTCCACGGTGGAACCGTTCGAGGCGGCCGGGCTGCGGGGGTCGTGGATGATCAGCGGCACCCGGGCGGAGCCCTCGTAGGGCACGGCCTTGCGGAACATCTGGTGGTCCCCCATCATCTCGCCGTGGTCGGAGGTGAAGGCAATGACCGTGTTCTCGTCCAGTCCGAAGTCGGCCAGGGATTCGACGATGCGGTTGAGCTGTAGATCGAGCTGGGTCATCAACCCGTAATACCCCATGCGGGCCCGGCGGACGACGGCGGGAGGTAGCTTCGCGACGGCCGCCTGGTAGTCCCCGTCCCGGCGGTGCTCCTGCCAATCGGAGATCCAGTCCCCCACGGGCAGTTCGTCCTCGGGCACGCAGGAATACTGGTCCATCGCCCAGGCCGGTGGATCGTAGGGCGGATGGGGCCGATGGAAGGAGAGGTAGAGGAAGAACGGGCGGGTGGGGTCCCGGCGGTACATCCAGTCGATCGCCTCGGTGGCCAGCCAGTTGGTCGGATGCACCCGTTCGGGTTTGTCCCAAGGGCGGGCGGCCACCGAATTGCAGTTCACCCCGGAATCGAAGTATTCCTCGTCGGCGGCGATGCCGGGCTGGCGGCGCAGCCACGGGACGTAGTCGTCGAAGAAGCGGAAGTCCTGCCGATGCTCCCCGCGGGCATGGTGGAGGTACCCGTCGTGCAGTACGACGTCGTCGAAGCCCACCCGGGCGCGTTCGGGGTAGACATGCATCTTTCCGATGGCCTGGGTGTGGTAGCCGGCGCGGGAGAATTCCCCCGCGAGGGTGACCGGGTGGGCCGCGGCAAACGGAACACCTTCCTCGTAGCCGACCCGGCCGTGGCGTTCCTGTGACTGGCCGGTGAACAAGGCGGCGCGCGCTGGAACGCACGTGGGCGTCGCCGAGTAGGCCTTCGTGAAGCGGGTGCCGCGTCGGGCCAGTTCATCCAGGTGCGGGGTCTGGACCTGCGGGTGGCCCGCGATCGACAGGCAGTCCCCCCGCCACTGGTCGGCGCAGATGAGGATGACGTTCGGCCGTTCCGCGGTGCCCGCATTAGAAGGTTTCAATGAAGACCTCCGGGGGACCGAGTTCTGGTTCCTGCACGATCCGGACCTGGTCGCCCAGGCCTTCCAGCTCGAGGACGGTCAGGGTGTTGGCCCCTGGAACCAACAAGGGCGCCGGCAGGTACAGCGTGGTCTGCGGTCCACGGTTCCAGTAGCGCCCGAGCAGGAAACCGTTGACCCAGAGGAATCCCTTCACCGAACCGGGCAGGGACACGAAGGCATCCGCTGTGTCGTCGACCATCAGGGTCGCCTCCGCCAGGCCGGTTTTTCGGTTCTGCACAGTTTCCCCGGGGGTGGTCCGGGCCGTCGCCAACAGTTCGGCAGGCCCCGGTTCAGTCAGGGCCACGTGGCGGTGGTTCCAGCCGCTGACCAGTCGTCGCCCGATGAGGACCCCGCCGGTGATGCCCTTGGACTCCCCCAGCCGGGGGCCGTAGTTGATGCGCCCCTGGTTCTCCACGACGATCTCCAGCTCCACCCGCTCCCCCGCACCGGTGAGTTCGATGACCGCCTGCGGGTCGTTGCGTTGAAGCACCCCGACCAGGGTTCCGTTGACATGGACCTGGGCCCGGTCGCGCAGCCCCAGGATGCTGATGGTCGTCGGGCCCTTCGGCAGGATCGGCCGGGCACTGTAGAGCACCAGTCCGGCATCGGCGTCGAGCTCTTCGAACGTCAACGGGTGGGCCGAGGCGACCGGGGTTCCCGCCCCGCGCAGCACCGGAAGCAGACCTGCCCTGCCCTCCAGGGGCAGGCTCGTCGCCGGCAGGGTGGCCGGAGCGGCCAACAGTCCGGCGGGGACCGGTTCGGCTCCGGGGCCGAGCAGGACCTCGCGCATGGCATGGAACTTCGCGGTCAGCGCCCCGTTTTCGGCCACGGGGGCGTCCGAGTCGTAGCTGGTGATGGTCGGTTGGTATTGGCCCTCGTCGAAGTTCGCCCCCGAGGTGAGACCGAAGTTGGTTCCGCCATGGGCCATGTACAGGCTCACCGATCCGTCGGCTTCCACGATCTCGCGGATGATCCCGGCCGCGTCGCCGGGCTCGCGCACATGGTGCTTTTCGCCCCAGTGGTCGAACCAGCCGTTCCAGAATTCGGCGCACATGAAGGGATCCCCGGGGCGGCGTCCGCGCATCAACGCGGCGCTTTCGGCCACCCTGCTACCGAAGGTCGCCGTCGCGAACGTCCCCTCGAGGGTGCCGCCGTCGAGCATCAACTCGGTGGGCCCGTCGGCGGTGTAGAGCAGTTCGGTGACCCCGCGGGCCAGCAGTGCCTCGCGCAGCCAGGCCATGTATTCGGCGTCGTCGCCGTAGCTGCCGTATTCGTTTTCGACCTGCACGGCGACGATCGGCCCCCCGGTCCCCGACTGCCGGGACACCAGTTGGGGCATGACCAGGTCCAGCCAGCCGGCGACATCGCGGGTGAAGTCATCGCTGAGGCAGCGCAGGCGTCCCCTCCTGCCGTGGGTCACCCAGACGGGGAAGCCGCCGTTGTCCCATTCGGCGCAGATGTAGGGGCCCGGCCGGACCATGACGTCCAGGCCCAGCTCCCCGGCCAGATCGATGAACCGTCCCACATCCCGCCAGCCGGTGAAATCGACCCGGCCCTGGACCGCCTCGTGGAAGTTCCAGGGGATGTAGGTGTCTACGGTATTCAGCCCCATGGCCGCCAAGCGGGCCAGCCGGTCCCTCCACTGGTCGGGGTGGACCCGGAAGTAGTGGAGGGACCCGGAGAGGATCCGGTGGGGTTCGCCGAAACGGAGGAACCCCCCGTCGTGGATCGACAGCGCCGCCGGGGTCGGCGACGAGGCCTCCGTGTCCAGCGGCGCGGCGTGGGGGCGCGCTTCCTGCAGCATTCCTACTCACTTTCCATGGGGGTTGCATTCCGGTGGCCGTCCGGAAGGGTGGGTGGCCTCGTTATTTACTGGCGCCGAGCGTCATGCCCTCGATGATCCGGCGGCCCAGCCAGATGTAGAGCAGGATCATCGGCAGCACCAGCACCAGCACCCCGGCAAAGAGTCCGCCGTAGTCGGCTCCGTTGGTCTGTTGCCGGGCGATGAAGTTCAGCAACGCCACCGGAAGGACCTGCTTATCCGTGTCCTGGATCAGCACCAGGGCCAGGAACGTCTCGTTCCAGATGTTGATGGCGTTCAGCGTCAGCAAGGTGATGATGCCGGACCGGGCCAGGGGCATCATGATCTGCCAGAACGTCCGCAGCGAGGAGCTGCCATCCAGGGCCGCCGCCTCTTCGAGATCGTTGGGCAGGCTGCGCATGAACCCGGTCAGCAGGATCACCGTGAAGGGGATGTTGGCCCCCAGCAAGGCCAGGAAGAGCCCCCACAACGAGTTGATCAGATGCAGTTGTTCCAGCATGACGTACAGCGGGATGATGATCACCTGCACCGGCACGCCGATGCCGATGGCGAAGAGGGCGAAGATCGTCCCGGAGACCTTGCGGGTGCTGCGGGCCAGGACGTAGGCGGCCGGAGCGGCCAGCAGCATCAGGGTGATCGACCCGCCGACGGTCATCAGGGCGGTGTTGAACGCGGCAATGCCGAATTCGCCCTCGAATAATGCGGTGGCGAAGTTCTCGAAGGCCGGCGGGATCGGTAGCCCCCACGGTGTTTCGAAGATCGCCCGGTGGGTCCGCAGCGAGGTCAGCAACACCCACAGCAGGGTGCCGACGTTGAAGGCGGCCAGGATCCAGACCAGCACGATGCCGACGCTGCGGACCTTTCCGGTCGCGCCGATCCTGGCGGTGGAGCCTGTCTTGCGCGGCGGTGGCGGCGGGGTGTTCTCGGGATGTTCCTGATGGGCCGGGGTGGCCCGGTCGGAAAGCAGGGTAGCCATGGATTCCTCAGTACTCGATCGGTTCGCGGCGGGTGGCCCGCTGGAGCGCGAAGACGAAGACCATCACGGCCAGCACCGTGACCACTGCGGCTGCGGAGGCGTAGCCGAATTCAAAGGCCGGTGTCCGGCCCCCCGAAGGTCTTCCCGTAGATGAACAGGGCGCTGTTCCACACGTTGGTCGGTGGCATATCCGCCGAGGTGCCTCCGAAGGCATAGATGAACTCGAAGATCTTCAGTGAACCGATCGTCCACAACACCGCTGCGGCGGTAACGACATCCCAGGTCAGCGGCAGGGTGACATAGCGGAACCGTTGCCAGGCCGTGGCACCGGCGAGGGCGCATTCCTCATAAAGATAGATGGGGATCTGGTCCACTGCTGCCATGAGGATGGTGACGTAGAGGCCGAGGTTGATCCAGATCAGCCCCACCACGATGATCAGGAACAGATGGTCACCCAGCCAGTTCGGTCCCTCGGGGATCCCCACACCGCGGAATGCGGATTCGAGTAGTCCGTTGGACTGGAAGATGAAGCCCCAGAGGATGGAGAGCACGACCGGGGAAATGATCACCGGGAAGAAGACGACGTTGCGGATGAATTTCCGTCCGCGCATCTCCCGCAGCACCATGGTCAGGCCGAAGGCCACGGCGAAGACGGCGATGCCGCCGACCAGGAGGATGATCAGGGTATTGGCAAACGCCTGGTGGAAGACGCTATCGCCCAACAACCGGCTGTAGTTCTCGAAGCCGACCATGTCCGGCTCGCCCATGCCGTCCCAGCGCATGAACGAAATGACGAAGGAGGCCAGCGCCGGCCCGAGGAACAGGATCCCGTAGGCGAGCAGGGCCGGGATCAGGAACGGCCAGAAGATCCGGCGACGCCGCTTCTCCATGGGTGACTCGGAGCGGCCCGCCCGACGGCGGGCCGCTCCGTGCCGGGCGGGCCGAACGGGATGTTCGGCCGCCCGGGTGGCGAGGGCCATCTAGTTCTGGCCCTTCCAGTAGTTCGCCTGGGCCTTGGAGATCTTCTGGGCGAAGCCCTTGGCGTCGGTTCCCCCCGAAAGGTAGTCGCGGACCGGGGCGGCGAAGACCTCCGGGACGATGCCCGCGTAGTCGACGTTCACCCCGTCCAATGCCAGCACGGGGTCCTCGGCGGCGATGGAGTCACCGATGTTCTTCAGGTCCTCCGGGACCTCCACATCGTCGCGGACCGACATCGCGCTGGAGCTGGTCACGTAATCCTCCTGGTATTGCTTCTCCAGGACGAAACGGATGAAGGCCTTGGCCAACTCCTTATGCTTTGCCCTACCCGGGACCGAATACCCGGTCAGGCCGATCTGCGCGTTTGCTTCGCCCGAGGTCCCCGCGGGGATCTCCAGTGACGCGAAGTCGAAATCCTTGCCCGCACTCTTGGCGGTTTCCTGCGGGATCCAGGACCCGTTGAGCAGGAACGTCGCCTTCCCGGTGGCCCACCGTTCCTGGATGGCCGGGAACTTCGAACCGAAACTGCCGTCGGCGAATGACTCCGGGGGGACGACGTCACGGATCTTCTCCACGGCAGCCATCACGTCGTCGTCCATCCAGGCCTCACCGGACTTGTCCTCGACCGTGGCCCGGAACTTCTCGGGACCGAGTTCACGCATCAGGATGCTGCTGGCCCAGAGGGTGGTGTAGTACGGCACGTCGCTATCCAGTGCCACCGACCCCTTGCCTTCCTTCGTGATGAGGGCACCGAGATCGTCCAGGGTCTTCGGGGCGTTGCCTTCCAGCTCGGAGTGTTCCTTGGCGTCGTACCAGATGCCGATTCCGAGCACGGAGTAAGGAATCATCCAGACTTCGCCGTCGTCGTTGGTGACCAGGTCCTCGAACCGGTCCACGCCGGCGTCGGCCAGCGAGGAGTCCTCGTTGATGCTCTTTTCGGTCATGACCGAGCTGAGGTCCTCGCCCTGGCCGTCACCGACCAATGGCGCCAAGTTGTCCAGCGCCGATTCGACGACATCGGGGGCGTTCGAGCGCATCGCCGGCGCCAGCTTCTGGGTGACCTGGCGTCCCTGCCATTCCACCTCCACCGTCGCTCCGGTTTCCTCCTCGAAGTCCTCGATCGCTGCCGAAATCGCCTTGGCCTGGGGTTCCTTCTCCTGCCAGTACGACCAATAGGTCATCGTCTTTCCGGAAAAATCGCCGTCGGCGGCGTTGGCGGCACCCGACGACTCGGCATCTCCTCCGCATCCGGTCAGCGCCAAGGCGCCCGTCACGGCAATGGCGGTGAGGGCGCCGGCCCTCGAAGTGTGCATGGAACGCATCGTCTCTCCCGACTTCTCCAATGTGGTGATCCACGGATGTTATGGATCACTTACCTATGTTTACCCATGAAGAGTGTGAGCGCAAGCACATTCCCGAAAAGACCAAAACTGTGCGCCTCGAAATGAGGGCAAACCACAAAAGGGACGAAAACTTCTTTGATTTCATGCGCTTCCACGAACACATAGGGCGCGGGAAGGCCCCTGGGGCCATCATGGCCAATCCACGCACAGGTCCCTGATGACCCGAATTTGAGATCAGAATACGAAATGTTATCTGTATCAGAAATAAATACTTCGCCACGAGTTCACCGCACGGAAAGCCAGACAGGATTCGACGCCGTACCGGGATCGTGTCGACAAGGGGGCGCGCCGACCACTCCCGGAGAGTCAAACCTCGCTTGCCCAAAAGTCACACAGCCTTCCCCTTCTGGCCCAATCCAGAAATCTGTGATCCAGTTCATACAGTACATCGGACATCCCACCTCCCATCTATTCCATTTGCTTCGTTCGAAAGGTCTCTGCATGCACCACGCCCCAGCGGTTCCCCCTACCCGTCGTCGACGGTCGGCACCATGGATGGGACGAGTTCGCCACCTCTTCATCACCGGTGCAGCATTGGGGCTGGTGCTTCCGGTCGCCATCGCCGTCCCTGCCACGGGCGACACCACCACCCCGGGGGGCGATCCGTCAGCTGCCCCCGGGGTATTCAATGAGCAGAACCTCGCAGCCGACCGGACAGCAGAGGATTTCTTCTACCGGATCACCGCTCTGACGCATGTTCGTGACGGAGTATTGCTGGCTGCGTGGGATGCCCGACCGGACAGCGCAGCCGATGCACCCAACCCGAATTCAATCGTCATGCGGCGCAGTACCGACAACGGCAAGACGTGGGATTCCATGTCGACGATTGCCGCAGGCCATCCCGGTGATGCGACCGGGAAGAAATACGGATACAGCGACCCCAGCTTCGTCACCGACCACGAAGCCGGCAAGGTCTTCGCCTTCTTCGTGTATTCCAAGGATCAAGGTTTCCACGGCAGTGCATTCGGCAACGATGATGACGACCGCCAGGTCATCAGTGCTGCCGTTGCAGAGTCCACGGACGAGGGCAGGACGTGGTCCGAACCGCGGCTGATCACCGACGTGGCGAAGCCCGGAGCTTCGAAGACCCCATCCCCCGGCGATGTCCGCAGCATGTTCGCCAGTTCCGGAGAAGGAATCCAGCTACGCCATGGTGAACACCGTGGACGGCTCATCCAGCAGTTCGCCGGCGACGTCCAGCAATCAGACGGCACCCGCGCCATGCAGGCCTATTCGGTCTACTCCGACGACCACGGAGCGACTTGGCACCGCGGTGAACTCGTCGGCACCGGGATGGACGAGAACAAGGTCGTCGAGCTCTCCGACGGCCGTGTCATGCTCAACTCCCGCGATTCGAACGGAGGCGGATTCCGGAAGGTCACCATCTCCGAGGACGGCGGCGAAACCTACGGACAAGTCACCGCCGACCGACAGCTACCGGATCCCACTAACAACGCGGAGCTGACCAGCATGTTCCCGAATGCCGCCGAGGGTAGCGACGACGCCCGGAAACTGCTCTACACGGGGGCCAACTCACAGACTGAACGCGAAAACGTTTCGGCCAGGGTTTCCTGTGACGACGGGGCCACCTGGCCTGGTCTGCGGACCATTCGGTCCGGCACCTCCGCTTACTCGTCCACCACAGCCCTGGACAGCGGGATCTTCGGTACCTTCTACGAAGCCGGTTACACCAATGACCTGCGTTTCTCCGCCTACGACCAGGACTGGCTGAATGTCGTGTGCGCACCGCTTGAGGCCGAACCCCTGGAGATCGACCCGGATGAAACCGCCAACGTTCCGGTGACTGTGACGAACCAGGAAGCAACCCGACTGCCAGCAGGCCAACTGACCATCTCCGGCCCCGCCGGCTGGACGGCCAAGACCGTCGAGGTCCCCGCCGTCGCTTCCGGCAAGAGCACCATGGTCGAGGTTCCCGTGACCTCCCCCGCCACGGCCAACGGCCCCGTCCAGCTCCAGAGCGTCTTCACCGCCGCCGACGGGAGGGAATCCCAAGGTCCGGTCACGGCAGAAGTCGAGGGCAAGACCATCGTGGGTATCTCCGTCGAGGGCGAACAGACCGACTCGAACCGGGATGTCGACGCCGATCCGTATGCGGCCCGGGACCAGGTCCCCTACAGCTTCGTGGTGTCCCATACCGGAAATGTCACGCAATGGGTGGTGCCCACGGACGGAAACTTCGCCCCGTTCGCGGCCCAGCCCGTCGGGGACCCCAGCCCGGCAGGCAACTGCCGTTATGGTTCCCTCGCCGTGGGCACTTCCTACAACTGCACGTCTCCACGTCACACGGTGACCGACGACGACGTCGCGGACGGTTTCTTCGTCCCCCGAACCACCTGGACCGTCGGACAAGTCCCGGAATACACGAATATCGACCAAACCCTCGAAGTCACCGGTGAGGAAGTCGACGTTCTCCGCCGGGCACCGGAGCTTTCTGAAACCCACGACGACGGGGCTTTCATCGACGTGGACGGTGACGGGTACGCCAGCACCGGAGATACCGTCACCACGACGCTGACTCTGGAGAATACGGGCAACGTGCGGTTGACGGACGTGACCACGGGCGACCATACCGCGGCGAAGGAACTTTCCACCGGCGGAACGACGACCCATGAACTGCAGCACACGGTGTCCTCCGAAGACGTCGAGTCGGGTGCCATCGCGGCCCAGACTGTGAAATTCACTGCAGCCAATGGGTCGAAGTCGACCTCCCTGACGGCCAAGCTTGCTGCCATTTCCTTGGACGTGTCTGAAGATATCGACCCTGGAGCACCCAGCGACAACGAATCCACGGCGCCGACAGCAGCATCCCTGTCCCACGACAACGGGTGGGACACCGGCCTCCAGGATGGCGATTTTACGGTCAGCATGAACCTCTGGCACGGGTCCAATGCCAGCTTGTTCCGTCTCTACGAAGATGGCGAACTGGTTTCCGTCTCGAAGCTCAAGGCCAAAACGCCGGAAGCACAGAAGGCCTCCTTCTCTGTTGAGGGGAAAAAGAACGGCACCTACACCTACACCGGAGAGCTGGTGAATGCCGCTGGCTCGACGAAGACCGCGCCGCTGAAGGTCAGGGTCACCGACGCGGCCCCGGCGCTGCCGGTTCTCAGCCGCGACCACCAGGGAACCGGCGGGGACTACACCTTGACCGCCAACCTCTGGTGGGGCACCAATGGCGAGACCTACCGACTTCTGGAAGACGGTCGGCAGATCGCCACCGGGAAATTGGACGCCAGCAGCCCCGCAGCCCAGCAGGTCGAAGAAAAGATCTCCGGGCGGAAGTCGGGGACCTATGAGTATGTCGTCGAATTCTCCAATGCCGCCGGAACCACGGCCAGTAAACCGCTGATGGTCAAGGTCAAGTAGCTCAAGCCCACTGCGTGGTCCTCGGGTGGGGCACTCCTCCCGTGCCCCACCCGGCGTCGTTCAGCCTCCGGGGGTGATCCCCAGATGATGTTCGAGCACGTATTCGGCGATCGCCATCGCCGAGGTCGCCGCCGGGGAGGGGGCGTTGCGCAACAGCGTGACGGCTCCGACCTGGTCGACGGCGAAGTCATCGACCAACGACCCGTCCTTGTCCCAGGCCTGGGCCCGCACCCCGGCCGCCGATTTCGAGGCCAGATCCGCCGGCAGCAATTCGGGGACGAAGCGGCGGGCCTGCTGGAAATAGAGCGGTTTGACCAGGGAGGCGGAGATCTCCCGGACCCCCATCAGCCAGTGTTGCTTGGCCAGGGCCGGAGCCCCGGGCCAGCGCAGCGATTCGAGGGTGTCCCGCATCGAGACCTGCCGCCACCGGTATCCTTCCCGCGCCAGGGCGGGCACGGCATTCGGGCCGACCTGGACGTCGTCGTACACCCCGCGGGTGAAGTGGACGCCCAGGAAGGGGAAACGCGGGTCAGGAACCGGATAGATCATGCCCTTGACCAGGTCTTGGCGGCCCGGGGCCAGGGCCCGGTATTCCCCGCGGAAGGGCAGGATCCTCGGCGACGGGGAGGCCCCGACCATCCGGGCGATCACGTCGGACTGCAGACCCGCACAGACGATGAGTCGGTCGAAGACATGGGTCCCTGCCGTGGTTGAAACGCTCACTGATCCGCCGGCGGTGGACACCGCGGTGACTTCCTGACCCAGCAGGACGGCCCCACCTCCGCGACGGACGTCATCGGCCAACGCCTCGGTGATCGCCGAATAGTCCACCACCGCCGTATGCGGTGAATGCACCGCGGCGACCCCGGCGACATGGGGTTCGATCTCACGCATCGCCCCGGCATCGAGCCGCCGCACGCCGGGGACCCGGTTCTCGCGGGAGCGGCGTTCGATCTCCTCCAGCCGGGGCAGCTCGTCCTTCGTGAGGGCGACAACCAGTTTGCCGAGCTCGCGGTAGGGCAGGGAACGCTCGCGGCAGAAGTCGCGGGTCATCTCCCGGCCCCGGCCGCAAAGGGTGGCCTTGAGTGAACCGGGTGGGTAGTAGAGCCCGGCATGCACGACGCCGGAATTATGGCCCGTCTGGTGGGCCGCCAGACGTGCTTCCTTCTCGAGCACCGTCACCTCGACGTCCTCGGTGGCGGTCAGCGCCCGGGCGATGGCCACCCCCACGATGCCCCCGCCGATGATCCCGACCCGTTCAGCCATGCTGGTCCCTTTCGTCGCCGGCACCGTGCTGGCCCGTCCTGGCCCACCTGCCGTAGGTCGATTCTTGCACCGTTGCCGGAATCGGGGGCCTCCTGCGGTCCGGATTCAGTCCCCGGGTGGGCCCACCGACAGGTCGGCCCGCCACCCCCGTTAGGGATGGCGGGCCGGGAACTGTCGTTCTGCTGGCGGGTCAGGCCACCTCGGGAGGCAACATCAGACCGGCACCGGGGATGGCGTCGAGCAGCGACCGTGTGTACTGGGTCTGCGGGTTCTCGAAGACCTCGTCGGTGCTCCCGGTCTCCACCAGTTTCCCCTTCTCCATCACGCAGACATGGTCGGCGATCTGGCGGACGACGGCCAGGTCGTGGGTGATGAACAAATAGCTCAACCCCAGTTCGGACTGCAGATCCGCCAACAGGTTCAGCACCTGCGCCTGCACGAGCACGTCCAGCGCCGAGACGGCCTCGTCGCAGATCACCACTTCCGGGTCCAAAGCCAGCGCCCGGGCGATGGCCACGCGCTGACGCTGGCCGCCGGAGAGCTCGTTCGGGAAGCGCTGCATCATCGACGCCGGCAGGGCCACCTGCTCCAGCAGCGCCCGCACCTTCTGTTCGCGGACCTTGCCGTCACCGATCTTATGGACCCGCAACGGTTCCTCGATGGTGCGGAAGATGTTGTACATCGGATCCAGCGAGCCGAAGGGGTCCTGGAAGATCGGTTGGACCCGGCGCCTGAATTTGAACATCTCCTTGCGCGAGAGCGTGGTGATGTCCACGCCGTCGAACAGGATGCTGCCCTCCGACGCGTCCTCCAGCCCCAGCACCAGCCGGGCCACCGTAGATTTACCCGAACCGGATTCGCCGACGACGGCGGTCGTCGTGCCCCGTTTGATGCTCAGGGACACCTCGTCCACGGCCCGGAATTCCGTGGCCTTGCCGACGCCGCCGCGGATCTTGTAGTTCTTGACCAGGTCCCGGACCTCGATGACGTTGTCCGTGGCCACCGGCCGGTCGGCGGTCAGTTCCTCCGCGGATTCCTTCCCGCGTTCCTTGGCCGATTCGATCCGGCGCGAGGCCAGCGAGGGGGCCGAGGCCACCAGGCGCTGGGTGTAGGGGTGGCGCGGGTTGGTCATCAGTTCCACGGCGGGCCCGGCCTCGACGACCTGTCCCTTGTACATGACCACGACCTTATGGGCGCGTTCGGCCGCCAGCCCGAGGTCGTGGGTGATGAGCAGCACCGCGGTGCCCAGGTCGTCGGTCATGGTGTCCAGGTGGTCCAGGATCTGGCGTTGCACCGTGACGTCCAGGGCCGAGGTCGGTTCATCGGCGATGAGCAACCGCGGTCGGCAGGACAGCCCGATCGCGATCAGCGCGCGTTGGCGCATGCCACCGGAGAACTCGTGCGGGTACTGGTTGGCCCGCTCCTCCGCCCGCGGCAGACCGGCTTCGGAGAGGACCTTGGCCACATCCTTCTTCTGATGCGGTAGTCCATTGGCCGCCAGCGTCTCCTTGACCTGGAAGCCGATCTGCCAGACCGGGTTCAGGTTCGACATCGGGTCCTGGGGGACCATGCCGATGGAGGAACCGCGCAGCTCGACCCGACGCTTCTCCGAGGCGTTGGTGATGTCCTCACCGTCGAAGAGCAGGGTCCCGCCGGCGATACGGCCATTGGCGGGCAGCAAACCGATCGCCGCCAGGGCGGTGGTCGACTTGCCCGAGCCGGATTCCCCGACGATCGCCACGGTTTCCCCGGGCAGGATGGTCAGGTTGGCTTGACGGACCGCCTCGACCTCGCCGTTTCCCGTTTTGAAGCTGATGGCCAGATCGCGCAGTTCCAGCAGCGGACGCGGCCTCGAGGCTTCGTCAAAGGTTTCGTTGTTCATGGTTTCACCGTTCATCGTTTGCGCGCCTTCGGGTCCAGGGCGTCCTGCAGCGCGTCGCCGAGCATGATGAAGCTCAACACCGTCAACGACAGCGCCAGGGCCGGCCAGAACAAGGCCATCGGATTCGAGCGCAGCGAGCTCTTGGCCGAGAAGATGTCATTGCCCCAGGACATGACGTCCGGCGGCAACCCGATACCCAGGTAGGACAGCGTGGACTCGGCCACGATGAAGATGCCCAGGGTGATGGTCGCGATCACGATGACCGGGGCCAACGAGTTCGGGATGACGTGGCGGATCAGCGCACCGGCCCGGCTCACACCCAATGAGCGGGCCGCGATGACGAAGTCCGCGTCGCGCACCTCGATCACTGCGGCCCGGGTGATGCGGGCGATCTGCGGCCAGCCGAAGGCCGAGAGGATCAGCACGATGGTCCAGACGTTGCGGTTCTCCTGGAAGAACGGGATCTGCACCACGACGATGGCGCCCAGGATCAGCGGCAGGGCGAAGAAGATGTCGCCCAGGCGGGCCAGCACGGCGTCGACCCAGCCACCGAAGAAGCCGGAGATCGCCCCGATGGTGCCGCCGAAGATCACGATGGCGATCGTGGCGAACAACCCGATGGTCAGCGAGGACTGGGTCCCGTACATCACCCGGGCCAGGATGTCGCAGCCCTGCTGGGTGAAGCCCAGCGGGTGCCCGGGGACGGCACCGCCGTCGGAGTTGGCCAGTTGGCAGTTCGCATTGGGTTGTTCGTTGGTGAACAGCCCCGGGAACAGGGCCACGAAGACCACCGAGACGATCAGGATCGCACTGATGATGAACAGTGGCTGGGTGCGCAGGTTCCGCCACGCCTCGAGCCACAGGGAGACCGGTGCCGCGTCGGAGACGGAACTGTCGGTGGCCTGCAACGGGGTTTCGTCGGGGTCGGCCACGAAGTGTTCGATCGGGTACTTGGAAATCTTGGCACCGCGGACGGTGGGACGGTTTTGGGTGTTCTCAGGCATATCGGATCCTCGGGTCCAGCCACGCGTACAGCAGGTCCACCAGCAGGTTGGCCAGGACGAAGACCACAATCAGTACGGTGACGATCGAAACGACAACGGGGGCCTCCCCGTTCAGCACGGCGCGGTACAAGGTGTTGCCCACGCCGTTGACGTTGAAGATTCCCTCGGTGACGATGGCTCCACCCATCAGGGCGCCCAGGTCGGCACCCAGGAACGTCACCACCGGAATCATGGAGTTGCGCAGCACGTGGACCGTCACCACGCGGCGACGGCTCAGCCCCTTGGCGGTGGCCGTGCGCACATAGTCGGCGCTGGCGTTCTCGATGACCGCGGTGCGGGTCAGCCGCAACACGTAGGCGAAGGACACCAGCCCCAACACGAGGGCCGGGAGGATCAGTTCGGTGAAACTCGCGTCACCGCTGACCGTCGGATTGGCCCATTCGAGTTTGACGCCCACCACGAACTGCATCAGGAAGCCCAGCACGAAGATCGGCACGGCGATGACCAGCAGCGAGAAGACCAGTACGGTCGAGTCGAAGAACTTGCCCTTCTTCAGCCCCGCGAACAGGCCGATGGCGATGCCGAAGACGGCTTCGAACGCCAATGCCATGAGGGCCAGACGAGCGGTGGTGGGGAAGACGCGGGCCAGGATGTCGGTGATCGGCTGGCCAGCGAAGTTGGTGCCCAGATCAAAGGTGAAGATGCCCTTGAGGTACAGGAGGTACTGGATCCAGAAGGGCTGGTCCAGGTTGTACTGCTCGCGCAGTGAAGCTTCGACCGCAGGGGTGCAGCCCTTTTCGCCGCAGATGGCGGCGGTGGCGTCCCCGGGGAGGCTGAAGACAAGGAAGTAGATCAGCAGCGTCGCGCCCAGGAAGACCGGGATCAGCTGCAACAGTCGGCGGAGGAGGAATCTGCCCATCAGCGGTGGGCCTTTCGTGCTGAAGACGCCCGATCGGGGCGTAGGGAGTTTGACATGCTTTTTACCTTTTGGGTGAGGCAGGAATGCGGGGCCCGCCCCCGTGATACGAAAGCGGGCCCCGCGTGTGACTGAGGGGTGTGGTGTCCCCTACTTGCCGGTGATGGCGTAGTACAGCGGCACGCCGTTCCAGCCGAACTCGACGTTCTCCACGTTGTCGCTCCAGCCGCCCTGGGCCACCTGGTACCACAGCGGGATGGCCGGCAGGTCATCCAGGAGCATCTCCTGGGCCTCGTTCATCGCCTTGGAACCGTCCTCGACGTTGTCGGCGGACAGGCCCTTGGTGATGGCGTCGTCGAACTTCTTGTTCTCGTAGACGGCGTCGTTGGAGCCGGCACCCGTGGTGTAGATCGGGCCCAGGAAGTTGGCCAGCGACGGGTAGTCGGCCTGCCAACCGGAGCGGATGGCACCGGTCAGCTTCTGCGCGGTCGCATCCGTGCGGACCTCCTTGAAGGTGGCGTACGGCTTGCCGGCGACCTTGATGTCGAGGTTGTTCTTGATGTTGTTCACCACGGCCTCGACCCAGGTCTTGTGGTCGCCCTTATCGGCGTTGTACGCAATGGTCAGCTTCTCCGACTTGTCGTACGGCTCGATCTTCTCGGCCTTGGCCCACAGTTCCTTGGCCTTTTCGGGATCGTAGGCCAGGTTCTCGCTGCCCGGGATCGAATCCGAGTAGCCATCGAGCACCGGTGCGGTGAATTCCTTCGCCGGGGTGCGGCCACCGTTGAAGATCACGTCGGTGATCTCCTCGCGGTTGATGGCCATGGAGATGGCCTGGCGGCGCAGCTTACCGGCTTCGCCGTCCCAGTTGTCCAGGTAGTACGGGATGGCAATCGTCTGGTTGCCGGCGTACGGGGACTCGATGGAGCGGTCGCCCAGGTCGTTCTTGAAGTTCTTGATATCCGAGGTCGGGATGGTCTTGAGGACATCCAGGTTGTCGGAGATCAGGTCCTGGTAGGCGGTGGTGTCGTTCTGGTAGATCTTGAACGTCACGCCGCCGTTCTTCGGCTTCTGCGGGCCTTCGTAGTCCTCGTTGGGGACCAGCTTGATCTGGGTCTCGTGCTCCCAGGCGCCGTCGCCGTCGAACTTATACGGGCCGTTGCCGACCGGGTTCTCGCCGTACTTCTTCGGGTCCTTCAGCGCCTCTTCCGGCATCGGGTAGAACGCGCTGTATCCCAGACGCAGCGGGAAGTCGGATTCGGGCTGCTTGAGCTTGACCGTGAAGGTGGTGTCGTCCACGACCTTCAGACCGGAGAGCTCATCGACCTTCGAGCCCTCGGCGCTGGCTTCGTCGTAGCCTTCGATGCTCTCGAAGAAGTATCCGCTGAGCTGGGCGTTCTTCGCGGCGGCACCGTAGTTCCAGGCGTCGACGAAGGACGCGGCCGTGACCGGGTCACCGTTGGTGAACTTCTGGTCGGCCTTGAGCTTGATGGTGTAGTTCTGCGAATCGTCGGTGTCGATCGACTCGGCCATCTCGTTCTGCGGCTTGCCATCGGCGTCGTAGCTGATCAAGCCGGCGAAGATGAGGTCCAGGACGGCCCCGCCGCCGACCTCATTGGTGTTCGTGGGGATCAACGGGTTCTGCGGCTCGGCGCCATCAACGACGATGACCCGGCTCGTGTCTCCTCCACCGTCGGCGGCGTTGTCTCCTCCGCCACCGCAGGCGCTCAGGCTCAACGCAACTGCTGCTGCGACGCCGAGGATTTTTGAAGTGCGCGAATAACGCATTCTTGCTCCTTGTGATGCCGGACGGCGGGGAGGATTACCCATGACACCGCTTCGGCTACTGGTCGGTATTTTCAAGCCCTCATCGTGTTGTGAAGCACTTGTTAACAAGTAGCCTAAGGCATATGGACCACTCACTGTGACCCCAATCATCGTCCCGGGTGTTTCAGCACACCCGACGGCCCCGGGCCCGCCCAGCCGCGGCGGCCCCGGGCCCGACGGCTGACAGAGTGGTCGCGGCCCCGTAGGCTCGGATCCACCGGCGTCCCGGCCGCCGGGGAAAGGATCCGTCATGACCGAGAACCACAGCACCGAGGATCGAGACCGCCCCGCACCGGAACACCGGGTCCCCGAGGGAGTCGACGACGCGACCGTGGAGGCGCTGGGCAAGCTCTCCGAGGCGCTGGAAATGGTCGAGGACGCCCGCGGAAGCCTCTACAACTTCCACCGCAAGACCGGAGTTGCCGATCTGGCCCTCGGGGAGGCGGTGGAGATGCTCCGTTCCGCCGGCCACGGGGCCGTGGCCGCCCGCCTGGAGGAGGAACTGGTGGGGCGCAACGTCGTCGAGGGACGCTGGACGTTCCAGATCATCGAGGACTACGACGACGGCTACTACACCGAATTCCGCCGCCAGGAAGCTGCGGCCCGCCACGAACTCGCCGAGGGCAAAAGGCATCTGCACGAGGCCAGGATGAAGGAGGAGCGCCGGACCCACGGCAAACGCCATCACGAGGCCCGGCCCTGAGTAGTCCGGCGACTCAGCTCCTGCCGCGGGCCGGCCGCCTGCTGACCAGCCCCACTTGGGGCACCGCCCCGTCGGACCGGATCACATCGGCGAAAACTGCGTGCGCCGAACGGTTGGCGGGGGCGGTGGCCGACTCCACGCCCTCGGGCCCCACGGGCAGGAGCACGAAGAAGCCGGGCACCCAATCCAGCATGCGGGGGAAGTCCTCCGAACCAACCGACTGGCGGGGATCCGAAGATGGCTCTCGGGACCGAACAGCTCCTCGATGACGCCATGCACGGCAGCGGTCTCGGTCAGGTCGTTGACGTTGACCGGGTGCTGCGGGCTGTACTCCACCGCCACATCCACGCCATAGGCCTCGGCAACACCGTGGAGTAACCGGGGCACTGCGGCGCGGAGTCTGTCGTTGGCCCGGACCGAATATGAACCGACGATGGCTTCGAAGCGGGCCCACTCCAAGATGACGTTGCTCCCGGTGCCGTCGCGGGGATGACGGCAAGGAGGTTGCGCGGTTGCGTGCTGACCTGGGCCGGATGGGGTCGAACTTGAACCAGCCGACGCGCGCGGTGAATTCCGGCCAGGTTCTTGCCCATGGTGAGCTGCTGGAGACGGTGGAGGCCACGCGCCAGGAGTTGGCCCGTCTGCGGGGTGAGCTGGCGTGATCGCGAAGATCACCCGGGGCAAGAACCCCGGGGACATCGGGGCCTACCTGCATGGTCCGGGGAAGGCGAACGAGCACGTCCATCCGGCCAACGGGAAGCTGGTTCCTGGCGGGGTGGTGATCGCCTCGAACATCGGCGTGGAAGGACACCTGGACCCGTCCCAGTGGGCCGGCGAGCTGCGCAAGGCCATGCATAGCCGGCCGGAGATCAGGAACCCGGTCTGGCATGCCTCGCTACGCAACACCGCGACGGATCCGATCCTGACAGATGATGCGTGGGCGGATATGGGCCAGTCCTTCGCCGAGGACATGGGCTTTGCCGATCATCCCTGGGTGATGGTCCGCCACGGTTCTGACCATGTGCATGTGGTGGTTTCCCGGGTCAGTGACTTGGGGGAGGTCTGGCATGGGCGAAACGACCGCCGTGCCGCGCAGAGTGCCTGCACCCGCCTGGAACAAGAACACGGCCTGGAGCAGGCCCCGAGGCGTCGTGTCCAGAAAAAGGTTTCAGTGGGGGCAGAACGAGAACAGTTCAAGGACAAAGCCCAGAAGGTGGAGGCAGGCCGGGCGGTAAAGGAACGTGAACGCCTCCAGCTGGCGAAGGCCATGGCGGAGAGCCGCCGACTACAAAAGGAAAGTTTTCCCTTCGCTCCCAATCCCAGGGCTCCGGAGCGTACGCCGGTTGCCAACCCTCGGAACACAACACATCGCCAGTATGGGCGGGATGAAGGCATCGAAAGATGAATGAGGCGTAATTGTTGAATGTCTAGATGGTTCGCATTTAGCTATTAGATGATCTGGCTTGACGCGCGTGGTCCGCGCGGGTGACACTTATGACACATAGGAGCTGATGCCCTACGAGCTAAATCTTTAAAAGAAAAAGAACCAAAGACGAAGCCAGAATCTAAACAGTGCTTAATCGCAGCAAGGTGACCCCCTCATGACCAGCGTATTGTCCTTCTCTGCCGTGCCTGAATCTGAAATTGATGCCCTGAGTCAGCTGCGTCAGTCTCTTCCGGAGAAATCGGAACTGGGTATGGCTCTGGAAAAGATGAGCGAGGGTTTACGCAGCGGAGCTGGAATTACCGTTGCGCGCGACAACGACGAAGTCACTCCTTCCAGGGCGGCTTCTATGTTGGGTATTAGCCGGACCCACCTGTACAAGATCCTGGATGCTGGTTTGATTCCGTCTCATGTTGTTGGTGCGCGGGACCGCCGGATGTACATGGTCGATGTTCAGGAGTACCTGGCTCAGACGATGAAGCTGCGTGCGGGCGATGCGGTTTCCATCGCCAAGCGGGAACAGTACGAGGACGATATTCTCGACTCCATGGAGTAGCTGAAATGGTGTCTGACCCGGCGCTAAGCTGTGGAGATGGTGCTGAATCGGCGTGTGACTCTTAGATGCTTAACAGATGACCTTGATTCCGGCTGGGAAAATGCAGACCACTATCGAGCGGTCAAGGATCTTCGCCGGCTGGCAAATCAATGCTTGGCACATGAAGCTAAGAAATCACTAGTTGCCCGGAGTCTCCGAAATATCCCTCGGCTGAATACTCTCGCGCATCCGCTTCTTCGCCACTTTGAGGGCTCCTTTGGCGCGGGATACGACGCTACAAGCAGCGAAAGTATTTCTGGCCTGACTAAGCCGCATTGGTGGAAGCAAAAAACTCAACAGTGGAGGGGCGCCGCTACCGACCATTCGATGGTGGGCGAGGATTTAGTCTGGTTATGCGCTGCGGGTATACGTCGAGCTGGCGATAAAAGTGATTTCTACACCAAGTTCATGCGGGATGTTGAACGAACTGGCCCAAAACCATATTTGCCGGCAGAAGAGGACTCTCTGTTGGGTGAAATTGACGAAAAGATCACTGCCCAAGATGCCTGGAGAACGCAGATTCACTCCAGTGCTTTGGCCCTTCTTGCAGAAGTTCGGGAAGACCCCGGAGAGACGCGTAGTTTCCAATTTCACGCAGCGTCGAGAAAATCTATTTCTGCGGGATCCAGCGAAAAACCAATCGGTGAAATCTGTCTTGCCGTAGACGCGGTGAATATGGAGGGGACAGAGCTATGCGAAGTCTTCCTAGTGGCCAAGGTTCTTGATAGTTCGCAACTTCTACAGGTCGATGTAGCTTGCCAGTATGCTCGTGCGGCTCTGCAAAGTGATGCCGAAGAATGGAAGGCAACTCCTTACACAGAGAACGCATTTGCGTTCTCTGCCCTCATAGATCCGGCTGCATTGGTGCACGCAGCGGCACTTGTGCGAGAGGGAGAGCTTCCCGAGGAGTCTCGACCCGAGGGACTGCGCATAGGGCTTCGTGCACATTATGCGCGGAAACACGGAATCGTAGATGCCCGAGTGGATGGGTCACCGGTTTTGAGCCTTTGTGGGTACGTGTTCGTCCCGACAGCTAACCACGAAAGTTTGGAAACCTGCGCCGAATGCTCACAACGCCACAACCAGTTAAAGCCTGGGAACTAGCAGAACCTTTTAACAGCGATTTTTAACACGAATCAACACACGATAATGTCCGCTATGTGTTGCGGTTCTTTTGCGTTTTGCGAGATTTTTGCCGCATCCACTATGGCGTGCTCTAATCGTCCGGGGGTCTGGACTCTGCTTCCCCTGAGAAGCGTCTGTAGGAAATCTGGATATCCATAAATCGTGTTATCGGAAGATCTGATTGAACAGATTTCTGATGATGCTTAATGCTGATTACCAGTGATTCTGATATTCAGGAAGCCTAATTTATCCACACGATAATTTCGGTTATCGAGTGGAAGTGACGTCAGCCCTCGGTACCGTCGGCCCAACTTCAAGCAAGGCAGGCCGTTATGCCGTCTTGATCGCCAAATGGGCGCTATCCCTGCCGGCGGAGCACACCCGTCTCACCTATGGGCACGGCCTCCCCTTCTGGAGTGTCTGAACCGCTCCGCGCTGGACCTGCTGGGGGTGGGCCGCATCCACGTCGAGGCCTACTGCGTTAGATGCGGTTCTATTTTCGAGCCCTCGACCCATGACGCATAGCCAAGCCCGATCTTCTCCTGGATCGGCAAGGCGTCCATGTCCCCGAGCAACAGCACTGCGGACACCGAGGTGGTGCGGGCCCCCGTGGAGATCTCGAAGCGCGCTCCGTCGAGCCAAGTCCAGGACCTTTTGCTGTGTGCCGGGAAGATCGAGCCCGACGTGGGGGTCATGGTAAAGCCGGTGACGCAGATCGGTGGTCCCGGGGTGGAATGCGCGGACGTCGACCAGCAGGTCGACGGTGGGGTCCGTGCGGGATCCGGCAGCCATGAGGCCCTCCCCCCTCGTGGCGCCGTGGCCCTGGCTCAGGTGGCTGGTTTTGCGCTGGAACCGGCCAACGGCAGCGTCTGACGGGAACGGTGCCGCCAGGTCCACGCGGTCCGCATGATCATCAGCAGAAGAACCAGCTCGACGGCGCTACCGAGAAGGTAGTAGATCCACCTCTCGCTCAGGGCCGTCACCACGATGGTGACGAAGTAGAGCACACCGATGACGATGTTGGCGGTCAGATTCACCCTGGCCCGGGCCAGAAGCGACACCACGATCATGAGGCTGGGAACCAGGATGTAGGCGGTCGCCAACGCCAGGAAGGTCTGGTTGATCGCCACGCCCGTGCCGGAGACCTGGCCGGCGAGCGCGCCCTGGACGATGTCGGCCCTCCAGAATCCGAAGAGATCGACATAGGCGAAGACGAACAGGACGCTGGTCCACAGGCCGCCAAGCACGATCCTTTCGTCGAGTCGGGGGTCCGAACGGTCCGTCGTTGGATTCCTACGCATCACGGTTTCACTTTCATCGAGGGTGGGCACTGGTTCCTGGCTTCCAGTGTGGGTCCGGCACCCCCGGCACCACACCGGTCCGCAGGCCTGGATCGACCTGGCCCATCGGCCGGGCGGGGGCTGGTCCTTCGGCCGTTCCGTTGCCGGCACCGCTCTTCTATGCTGATGACCATGTGGAGTGTCGCCCGGTCGCTGTGGGTCGAGCCACCCGTCAGGGGTGCGTCGGCCGGTATCCGCTGGCACGACGGCGTCCTGGCTGCGGTCGTGGCCGTGGCGGTGGGCCTCGAGGCGGCCGTCCGGCCCGACTCCGCGTGGCTCATCGTACCGATGGGACTGCTCGTGACGGTGGCGGTGTTGATCCGGCGAGCGCATGCTCTGGCCGCCGTCGTTCTTGCGTTCGGGATGTTCATCCTCGTGGATCTGGGCGCCCTCGTCTCCGGCACCGGCCCGGTGGTGCTCCATGGCGGGGCCGCCGTGCTCCTGCTGGTCCATTCCCTCTTCCGGCGGGCCGCCAGACGGGACGTGGCCCTGGGCGCCGGGGTGATCGTGATCGGACTCCTGCTCAGCATCCTGACGGACTTCAGCGGGCCGGCGGATGCGATCGGGGGGACGGCGGTCCTGGTGTCAGCCGCCGCCGTGGGAACGGCCGGCCGCTATCGGGTTCTCGTCCGGGGTCAGTTGATCGAGCACACGAGGCTCCAGGAGCGGGAGCAACTGGCCAGGGATCTCCACGACACGGTCGCCCATCATGTCTCCGCCATGGCCATTCAAGCCCAAGCAGGTCTGGTCCTGGCTCGTTCCACCTCGCCGGGCGGCGCCGTTGACGCGCTGGAAGTCATCGAGCGGGAGGCCGCCACCACGCTGGAGGAAATGCGGGCCATGGTGGGCACGCTGCGCGGCACCGGCGATCGGGAAGCGGCCGGTCCAACGAGCCAGCTGGCCGATCTGAAGAACCTGGCCTCCCCGGGAACCGGCCTTCCGCGGGTCGAGGTCCGGCTGCGGGGCGAGCTGGCAGGCCTGCCTGCGGGCGTGCAGACTTCCTTGTACCGCGTGGCACAAGAGGCCGTCACGAACGCCCGGCGGCATGCACGCCACGCCACCTTGATCGATGTCACCGTCGTGGGCGGTGGCACCGAGGTGAGGCTCAGCGTCATGGACGACGGGGCAGCCACCACCGGTGGGGTCCCCGGCTATGGGCTGATCGGCATGGCCGAGCGGGTCCGGTTGCTCGGGGGGACGTTCCATGCCGGACCGGGAACCGGACACGGCTGGCTGGTCACCGCGGTCCTCCCCCGCCCGGGGGCCTCATCATGACCTTGCGGGTACTCATCGCCGATGATCAAAGCATCATCCGGGCCGGGCTGACCACGATCCTGGACCACCAGCCCGGCCTGAACGTCATCGGCCAGGCTGCCGACGGGAGGGAGGCCGTGGACATGGCCCTGCGCCTGCGCCCCGATGTCTGTTTGCTGGATATCCGGATGCCGAACCTCGATGGCATCGAAGCAACCCGCCTGTTGGCCGGGCCCGGCGTGGAGAACCCCTTGGCCGTCGTCGTGATCACCACCTTCGACACCGACGAACATGTCTACGGGGCGCTGAAGGCGGGCGCGCGGGGGTTCCTCCTCAAGGGCGCCTCCCCCGAAGAACTGGTCCGGGCCGTCCAGGCCGCCGTCCGGGGCGGGGCGCTCATCGATCCCGGGGTGACGGCCCGACTCCTGGCCGACTTCACCCGTCGCATCCCGACCCGCCCTGCCCAGCCCCTCGATCCGCTCACCACCCGTGAGGAAGCGGTGCTGCTCAGCGTGGCCGCAGGGCGGACCAACGCGGAAATCGGCCAGGACCTCCACATCGCCATAAGCACCGTGAAGTTCCACCTCGGCAGTCTCATGGCCAAACTCCAGGCACGGAATCGGGTCGAGTTGGCCATCTGGGCCTACGAGACCGGGCGCATGGAGTGAACCGTCGAGGCCCTGTCGAACGCGTTCCGCACCGCAGGGTCAGTCCCCCTGGGTCTCCGTTGATTCCTGGTGGAACCATTCGATGTGTTCGCGCAGCAACCGGGCGGCCTCGGCCCCGTGGCCGGCGGATACGGCCGCCAGAATGCCATGGTGCTGGGCCCGCAGGACCTCGGCGATGGGTTCCCAGGCGGCGTCGCTGCGCACCGATTCGCGCACGTAGTCGCCGATGGACAGCCGCAGGGACTCCATCATGGCCTCGATCACGGCGTTACCGGCCAGCCCGGAGAGCAGCACGTGGAAGCGGGCATCCATGGCATGGAAGCCGGCACGGTCCAGCTGCGGATCGTCCATGGCGTCCAGCAGCTCCCGTGCCGCGGCCAGGAGGCGATCGGAGCGTTCGGGGTCGGCTTGGAGGTCCGCGGTGTTCGCGGCCCAGGTCTCCAACAGGATGCGGGTCTGGACGATCTCCTCGACACTGAGCCGGGCCGAGGCGACGTGCATCCGCAAGGCGGTGGCGATCCCGGTGGCCGGTTCGGAAATCACCACGGCCCCGGCGCCGGGCCCGGATCCGGTGGCGGTGCGCACCACGCCCATGACGTCCAGGATCCGGATGGCGTCACGGACCGAGGCCCGGGAGATGCCATGTGTTTCGGCCAGCAGCCGTTCGCCGGGCAGTTGGTCCCCGACCTTCAGCTGCCCATGACGCAGCTGGTCCTCGATGGCGTCAAGGACGGTCTGGTAGGCCTTCGGTGCCGGAGCTCCGGCCTGGTTCTCGGTGGTCACCCGTCCATCCTTCCATGGTCCGACCACCCTCGGCGCGGGTGCTGGACGGAGGGGAGCAGTAACCCTATAGTGGTCTGACCACATAGCCCATGGCTCGCTCGACGACGCCACCGGAAGGCCCTGAATGAAAATCGCCCTATTTGCCACCTGCATCGTCGATGGCATGTACCCGAGCACCGCCCGGGCCACCGTCTCGATCCTGGAACGGCTCGGGCACGAAGTCGTGTTCCCGACCGGCCAGGCCTGCTGCGGTCAGATGCACATCAACTCCGGCTACTTCGCCGAGGCCGTGCCGGTCATCGCCAATCACGTCGAGGCCTTCGACACCCCCGACTACGACGTCGCCGTGGCCCCTTCGGCCTCCTGCGTCGCCTCGGTGAAGCACCAGCACCCGATGATCGCCGAACGGGCCGGCGATGCCGGGCTCAAGAGCCGGGCCGAGTCGGTGGGGACGCGCACCTACGAGCTCTCCCAACTGCTCACCGACGTCCTGGGCATCACCGACGCCGCCGCAGAACTGGGCAGCTGGTTCCCGACCTCGGTGACCTACCATCCCTCCTGCCACGGGATGCGGCTGTTGCGCCTGCAGGACCGCCAACTGGATCTGCTGCGCACCGTCGAGGGCATCACGGTGGCCGATCTGCCCGAGGCCGACCAGTGCTGCGGCTTCGGCGGGACGTTCTCGATGAAGAACGCCGAGGTCTCCTCGGCCATGCTCGAGGACAAGGCGGAGAACATCACCTCCACCGGCGCCTCGCTGTGCACCGGGGGCGACGCCTCCTGCCTGCTGCATATCGGCGGTGGGCTCTCCCGCTCCGGCGCCGCGGCGGGCACCCTGCACTTCGCCGAGATCCTCGCCAGCACCCGGGAGAACCCGTATGACGCCGGGACCGGGCACGGCGCGAAGGCGAAGGTGGCCCGATGAGCGCCGTCTTCGTCGGCATGCCGTCCCTGCCCGCCTACGGGATCGGGAACCTGCATGCCACCGAGTCCTTCCCCGACGCAGCCCACCACGAGCTGGCCAACGACCAAATGCGCACCAACCTGCGCCATGCCACCCACTCCATCCGCGATAAGCGGCTGAAGGTCGTCGGGGAGCTGCCCGACTGGGAGGACCTGCGCTCCGCCGGATCGGCGACGAAGGAAGCGGCCATGGCCGACCTTCCGGCCCTGCTGGAACAGTTCGAGGCGAACTTCACCGCCCGCGGCGGGATCATCCACTGGGCCCGGGACGCCGAGGAGGCCAACCGGATCGTCGCCTCCCTCGTCCGTGAGCAGGACACCGAGGAGGTCGTGAAGGTCAAGTCGATGGCCACCGAGGAGATCGGTCTGAACGACCACCTCGCGGCCGAGGGGATCGAGGCCTTCGAAACCGATCTGGCCGAACTGATCGTCCAGCTCGGCCACGACAAGCCCAGCCACATCCTGGTCCCGGCCATCCACAAGAACCGCTCCGAGGTCCGCGAGATCTTCCTGCGCGAAATGCCCGATGTCGACCCGGAGCTGACCGATGACCCGCGCCAGCTGGCCATGGCCGCCCGGGCCCACCTGCGGCGCAAGTTCCTCTCGGCCAAGGTCGCCATCTCCGGGGCCAACTTCGCGCTGGCCGATACCGGCACCCTGGGCGTCGTCGAATCCGAAGGCAATGGCCGGATGTGCCTGACGCTGCCACAAACGCTGATCACCGTGATGGGCATCGAGAAGCTGCTGCCCCAGGCCGACGACCTCGAGGTCTTCATGCAGCTGCTCCCCCGCTCCTCCACCGGGGAACGGATGAACCCGTACACCTCCTTCTGGACCGGGGTCACCGAGGACGACGGACCACAGAACGTGCACCTGGTGATGGTGGACAACGGGCGCACCGCCGCCCTGTCGGATCGGTACGGACGTTCGGCGTTGCACTGCATCCGGTGCTCGGCCTGCATGAACGTCTGCCCGGTCTACGAACGCACCGGCGGCCACGCCTACGGCTCGACCTACCCGGGACCGATCGGGGCGATCCTCTCCCCGCTGATGACCGGCATCAAGGCGGAGGAGAATAATTCCCTGCCCTATGCCTCCAGCCTGTGCGGGGCCTGCTTCGACGCCTGCCCGGTGAAGATCAACATCCCCGAGATCCTGGTGCACCTGCGCGGCGAGGACGTCGACTCCCGGCGCGGAAAACCCCGGATGCCCTCGGAAATGGACCTGATGATGAAGGGCGCCCAATGGGCGTTCTCCTCCGGGACGCACCTGAACCTGTTGGAGAAGGCCCTGCCCTTGGGCCGGTTGGCTGCCGGACGGGATAAGAAGATCAAACGTCTTCCCGGCCGCCTGGCCGGCGGGTGGACCGCCTCCCGTGACATCCCGGCGCCACCGAAGAAGTCCTTCCGCGACTGGTGGGCCTCCGAGCACGACGCCGGGGACACCGGCACCACGAAGGACGGAAAATGATGGGCGCCCGCGAAGAGATCCTCGAACGCATCACCTCGGCCCTGGCCGACGAACCCGCGATCCCCGAGGTCCCGCGCACCTACCGCCGGTCCGCCGATCTATCGGAACAGGACATCGAGGAGATGCTGGTCGAACGTCTCGAGGACTATAAGGCCCACGTCGACGTCGTGACTGCGGCAGGACTCCCGGGGACCATCGCCACCCTGCTGAAGGAGGCCTCCGGGTACGTGGTCCCCCACGGGCTGCCCGAGGCCTGGTTCGACGTTGACGATCTGCGCGTCGATGACCGGCGGATCACCGATGCCCCGGGCCACCGGTTGAGCGTGCCCGAACTCGACGCGCTCTCCTCCGTGGTCACCTCCTCGACGGTCTCCATCGCCGAATCGGCCACGATCGTATTGGACGGCTCTCCCGACCAGGGGCGGCGGGCGATCAGCCTGGTACCGGATCAGCATGTGTGCATCGTCCCGGCGTCGTCCATCGTCCAGATCCTGCCCGAGGCCATGTCGCGGCTGGAGATCACCCGGCCGTTGACCTGGATCTCCGGCCCCAGCGCCACCAGCGATATCGAGCTCGAACGGGTGGAAGGGGTTCACGGGCCCCGGCGTCTGGACGTCGTCATCGTCACCGACCTCTGAGACAATGCCATCCATGAGCACCGACCTGCCGGAAACCCCCGAAGCCGTCCGCGCCCTGGCCGCCCGCCACGATCTGGACCTGGCCGAAGAGGGCATCACGTTCAACGAATCGGGGCTGGACTACCGGGTCGCGTTCGGCCACGAGGACTCCGAGGTGGCCCAGCAGTGGGTGCTACGGATCCCGCGCCGCGACGAGGTCTCCGCCACGCTCGGCGAGGAACGGGCGATCCTTGATTTCGTGCGCCCCCGGCTGTCGGTGGCCGTCCCCGACTGGCGGATCAGCACCGCCGAACTCATCGCCTATCCGTTGTTGCCCGGTTTCCCCGGGCTGACCCTGGACGGCGCCGGTGAGCCGCTGTGGAACTTCGACACCGAATCAGAGGCCTACGCCGATTCCCTGGCCCGGGTCATCGCCGAACTGCACACCCTGGACACGGACCGGGCCCAAACAGCAGGCGTTCCGCATGAGGACCCCGAGCAGGTCAGAGCCCGCTGGCGGGCGGACCTGGAGCGGGTGCGGGCCGAGTTCGAGGTCTCCGACGACCTGGTCGGCGGTTGGGAGGCCTGGCTGGCCGATGACGGATTATGGCCACGGTCCACCGTGTTCACCCACGGGGAGCTCTACCCGGCCCATCTGCTGCTCGATGAGCATGAGCAGATCGTTTCGGTGCTGGACTGGACCACGGCGAAGGTCAGCGATCCGGTGGTCGATTTCGCGTTCCACTGCATGATCTCCAGTGCCGATATCTTCGAGCGGACCGTGGCCCGCTATACCGAGCTCACCGGGCGGGAGGAGCCCCGGCTGGCCGAACGCTGCGCCTCGTTGTTGGCGGCCAGCCCACTAAGTCATGCGCTCTACGCACTGGCCACCGGGCTGGAGGAGCATCGGGCCGCCGCAGCCAGCATGCTCAACCCGCAGGCCCCGGACCACTAACCGCAGGAGAAGGTGCCGGCGCCTATTCGTCTGTGGTGTGGGGCAGCGAAGCCACGACCTCGGCGTATGGGAACGACAGGACGGCGCCGGCGGCGAGGGAGTAGGTCACCCCGCCGGCGGTATCGTCGATGAGGACCGCCAGGACGCCTTGTTCGCCGGAGAGCTGCGGTTTCTTCTGGTCGACGACCGTGCTGAAGATCTCATCAGCCGTGAAGTCGCCGGCGTGGGTGCTGTCCAGGACGCCACCGGGGGGAACGGCCATCGCCGGGAACTCGGCCTCATAGGTGCCGGTGACGTAGCTTTTGCCGCCCGCATGGTTGACCATCATCGCCTCGGAGAAGTCGATGGTCAGCTTGCTGTCCCCCGATCCCGCGGTCATGCGGTTGGCTGCGGACACCGTGGTATCCCCGGGGGCCCTGCCGACCGATTCGGGGGTCACGACCATGCTGACGTCGGTGGATTTTCCGTCGGCATCGATCGCCTGCCCGGTCAGCGTGAAGGGTGCCCCGTCATACCCTTCGGAGGCCTTGACCACGACCGCCTCTTCCGGGGCGAACTTCGGTTCTTCGCCGTCCCGGCAAGGCTCTGCTTCCTCGCAAAGCCGCGGCAGCTCGGCCACGCCGGGGGTGGCGATCTCCAGTCCCTTCGGCACCTCCTGCCCGGCGTCGAACTCCAGTCGTTCATGATCCTCCACGGCCGCCCCGCCGGCGAGTTCCGCCGGGTTGAACAGGACCGGGACGCCGGCATACATGGCCCCGAGGTCGGCGTCGTATTCCAGCCCCTGCTGGGCCGCCGCTGCCGTGGAGGTGGCAGCCGACGATCCGGTCGATGAGGTGCAGCCGCTCAGCCCGGCAGCGGCGAGGAGCGTCACCGCGGCGCAGACCGCGATCCTTGGCCCCACTGCGTTTTGACCGATCATGGTGCCTCTCCCCACGGTGCCAGTGGTCCGGCCCGGCGACCTCGCGACGGGCGTTTCCGGCCACGCTACAGCACTCGAAGAGACGTCCACTCGGCTGGTCTATATTGTCGTCCGACCGTTACTGCCCACCGGTTCCCCGGTTCCGGTCTTCGTGTCCAGGGTGAAGGTCTGCTCGAAGTACTCCCCTCCGGCGGCGACCGCACAGTGCACGACGACGGCTCCGGCTGCCAGATCTGCTGCGCTCACCGTCTGGGTCGGGGTGAAATACAGTGTCTCGGCGCCCGGCTCGAGTTCAACCGGCGGGAAGTCGCCGGCCACCTCCCCATCGAAGGTCCCGGAGAGTTCGGCCGTCACCGTTTCATCCCGAAGGTTCCTGAACCGCCCGGTGAAGGCGAGGAGGTCCCCGACCTTCACCCCGGAGGCCGGGGGCCCGTAGTTGGCGATCTGGGCCTCGCGGGTGCCCAGGATCTGCCCCTCCTCCGCGTAGCCGTGCCCGATTTCCTTCCAGGTGTGCACACCCCACTGCCCCGCTTCCGCCGGGATCGAATGCGTGGCCCCGACCGTGACCCATTCGGTGGGCCGCCCGGGGGTGATGGAGCGCAGCACCCAGGTCAGCGCTCCGCCGTCGTCCTCGGTGAAGGTCGCCGCCGCGGCGGCGAGTGCCTCATCACCCAACTGGTCGGCGTCGATGCGGGTGAACACCAGCTCGGTGTACCCGCAGCGTTCGTAGAAGACCCCGAGTGAGCCGTCGGCCAGCACGGCGGCCGTGGAATAGGCCGAGCTTCCTAAGCAGAGGGTGCGCACCGGCACCCAGCTGGCCCCGGCGTCGTAGGAGGCACTGAGCACGGTCTGACGCCGCAGTGCGGTGTCCCGGTTATTGGTCGCCAGCAGGACGGACCCTCCGTCTGCGGTGGTGCGCAGGCGCAGGATGGATCCGTTGTCCCCCGGATCGGGGAGGGTGGGGATCGGTTCCAGGGCCGTGTAGCTGTGGCCGCCGTCGTGCGAGAGGGCTCCCCGGCGGGCCCCGGGCGCCCGTGAGTTCAGCAGCACGGTGCCGTCGGGCAGGCAGAGGGTCTTGTTTTCATTCGCTTCCCCCGGGGCGGGCTCACCCAGGGTCCAGGTGTCTCCGTGGTCGTCGGAGTAGGCGCTGGCGGCGCGGATGAAGCCGTTGAACAGCAGGACCATCTGTTGGATGAGTCGGCCGGCATAGGGGCCGGCGTCGAGTTGGATCCCGTTCCCGGCGGCGGCGAAGATCCCGGTCACGCCCTCGCGCTTGAGTTCCCCGGTCAGCCGCCGGTGGGACCAGGTGGCCCCGTCGTCGTCCGAGATGGACAGATCCACGTGCTGGACGTCGTCGTCCGGTTCGAGTCCTTCGACGGCTTCGAAGAACCCGGCATGGGTGCCGGCGGCATGGAAGCAGAAGATGCGTCCGGTCTGCCGGTCCACGAGCAGGCTGGGATCACCGTATCCGGTCAGGCCTTCCCCGGTGCGGATCAGCTGTTGTGGTCCCCACGTCGTACCGTGGTCGAAGCTGCGGCGCACGAGCAGGTCGATGGTGTTGGGTAGGTCATCGAGATTGGGTCGGCCGTCATAGGCGGCCAGTACCGTTCCCGAGGTACTCACGGCGAGCGCGGGGATCCGGTACTGCCGGTAGCCGCCGTGGCCCCGGGCCGCCAGGACGTGTTCGGTGGGCTCGTGCGTGGGCGTGGTGGACGGGTCGGCGCGGGGATCAGGAGGAAGCACATCCCAGCTCTACACGGTGTGCCGGGCAACGGCCAATGATGACCTCCCCTGGGATACGGTGGGCAAAACAAAAACCATCGGGGGGACGCGTGCCAGTCAGGATCAGAACCATCATGCCGCTCATTGCGGTCGGCGCCCTGCTGACCGGCTGCGGCGCGGGGGCCACGGCACCTGGAAGTTCGGCGCCCCCGGAATCCGCCGCCGCATCCTCCCCATCCGTGGTTTCGGAGGACTGTTCGGCGTTGCAGGACCGATTCGCCGCCGGCGATCTCCCGCAGGAATTCTACGACGGCGTGGATCAGGGCGTGCGGGTCGTGGAGACCACCAGCGGGACGATCCTCCAGGACGGCCCGCTCACCTCGGAGGCCGCCCAGGATCCCGATGCCTCCCCGTCCGCCGCCGAATACCCGGACCGGGTGGAGCCGGACCCCGACTGGCCGAAGGATTCCGTGGTCTTCATCGATCCCGCCAGCGGCGACGTCGTGAAGGCCATCGATGTCCCCGATGAACTGACGTGCGCCCCGTAGACCTGCCGGGCGCTACTCCGCAGCCAATCTGACGCAGCATCCGCAGGGCGCGCTGGGTTCCACCCGTTCGGTGCGCCGATCCGATTCCAGCGTCTCCAAGGCCCCGCAGATCAGCTCCTGGTTGATTCCGCACACCGTGTCGGTATGCCGGTTGGCCAGGGAGTGAAACGGACAGTTGGTCAGATCCGTGGTCCCGTCTTGACGATCCTCTGGCCGGTAGCCGTTCGCGGCGAGAAAAGCCTGCACATCCGCTTGGCCGGCCGCCAGGCGGCGCCCCGCCGCGCGCGCGGCTTCGGGCAGGTGCTCGTCCAACGACCGGCCGTCGGCACGGGAGGCGTCGATCGCCTCGGCCATGATGTCGGCGGCGACGGTATATTCGCGCTGCGGGACACTGGCGGACACCTCAGTCCGGGTCGCCCGGTAGACCTTGGAGGGCCTGCCGGAACCGGGGCCCGTGGCCCCATTCAACCGACGGAATTCCACCGTGAGCAGCCCCTGTTCGGCGAGCCGATCCAATTGGAAGGCCGCAGCATGGCGGGCCAAGCCCAGTTCCCGGGCGACCTCGTCGCGCCCCACTGATTCCCGGCTGCGCGACACCAACTCGTAAATCGAAGCGCGTAGGGGGTCCGCGACGGTGGCGATGTCCTGCAGGGAACGATGGCGCGATACGGGTCTCATGACGTCAGTCTACTTCTAAAACGAATATGTATTGATTTAGAGTACCGACGGTTCTAATGTGAGTTATCTCTACTTTAGAAAGGTTCCCGTCATGACCACCCATCTCGCCCCGGAGGGCACCCGGCAACACAGCCGTGCCACGCATCAGGCCTTCCTCCTGCTGCGGACCATCTTCACCATCGCGCCGATCATCTTCGGTATCGACAAGTTCACCAACGTGCTCACCGATTGGACGCATTACCTGGCCCCCATCGCCACCGACATCGTCCCGGTCAGCCCGGAGGTCTTCATGTACGGGGTCGGCATCGTGGAGATCGCCGCAGGCATTCTGGTCGCACTGCGGCCACGCATCGGTTCGCTGGTCATCGTCGCCTGGCTGGCCGGCATCATCGTGAACCTCCTGCTGCTCCCCGGGTTCTTCGATGTGGGGCTGCGGGACTTCGGCCTTCTGGTGGCCGCCTTGGCGCTAAACCGCCTGGCCAGTAGCGAGGCCGTGGCCCATCCGAGGAAGGCATAACGCCGAAACCAGCGCGGGACCCGGCTCCACGGCGGGAACCGCGCTGGACGCGGTCCGGCACCCACACCTGCCCATCAGCGTCCTGCGGCGTAGCCCTGGGCCCCACGGGGATTCGCTGCCGCCGCGAGTTGACCTGTCGCTGGATCCCGGACGACGACGGACAGCCGTCCCAGCGCCCAGTCACCGGCCCGGGTCACCACATGGCCACGGGCTTCAAGCCCGGCGATCACCGCTTCGCCCAGCCGGTCCTCCACCACGGCCCCACCCGGAGCCCAGGTCCGCGGCCAAAAAGAACCGGGAATTGAGGTGGTGTGCAGCGCCGGGGCGTCGATCGCCTGCTGCGGGGTGTACCCACCGACGATGGTGCGCAATAGGTAGAGCAGCTGCCACTGATCCTGCTGGTCCCCTCCCGGCGAGCCCACTGCCGCCACCGGCTGACCGCCCTTGAAGACCAGGGTGGGGGTCAACGTGGTGCGCGGGCGTTTCCCGGGAGACAGGGTGGACGGAGAGCCTGCCTGTAGCCAGGTCATTTGCAGCCGGGTGCCCAGGCAGAATCCCAGCGCGGGGACGTTCGGCGAGGATTGCAGCCAGCCACCCGAGGGGGTAGCCGACACCATGTTCCCCCACCGGTCCACCACATCCAGATGACAGGTGTCCCCTCGGGTTTCCCCGCTGGGGCGGACCGTCGGTTCCCCGACGCCGGCGAAACCGGTCTTGGCGCCGTCGGCCCGGGCCGGGGACGGTTCCTCGGTGCGTAGGTCGGGCCGAAACGGCGTGTGCCCGGGGACGGTTCCCGGTCGGAAGTCATGGCTGGCCCGTTCGGTGATCAAGCCGCGGCGTTCGGCAGCATAGTCGGCACCCAGCAGGTACTCCAGCGGGACATCGGTGTCCCCGAAATAGGCTTCCCGGTCGGCCATCGCCAGCTTCAGGGCCTCCAGGATGGTGTGGGCGCCGAGTTCGGTGGACGGGTCCAGGTAGTCGTCGTCGTACCCCTCGAGGATGGCCAGGGCCAACAGCAGTGCCGGGCCCTGCCCCCAGGGTCCGGTCTTGGCGATGGTGTGTCCGCGAAAGACGACGGTGGCCGCCGGTTCGTAGCCGGCCCGGAACCCGTCGACGTCGGCGGCCGTCATCACCGCGGCATGGTCGGTCCCGGAGGAATGCCGGTGGGGTGTCGCGAGGAAGGCCTCCGCCTCGGTGCCGACGGTATGCGCCCAGAGCCCACGGGCGGCATCGATTCCAGCGGCCCGGCCGCCGTCCGCTGCGGTAGTTGTCGCCGTCCGTGCCAGGGATCCGAGCAGCTGCGCATACGTCGGGTTGTAGAGCATCGACCCTTCGGCCGGCGGCTCCCCCTCCGGGAGCCACTGCCGGGCCGAGCTGGGCCAATGGTCGGTGAACAGGTCGGCGACCGTGGCGATGGTGTCGCACACGCGCGGCAGGATCCGGTGCCCGTCCCGGGCCTGGTCGATGGCATAGGCCAGCACGTCGGCCAGGTTCCAGCTGCCGTGGTCACGCAGCAGCAGCAACCAGGCGTCCACCGCCCCGGGGACCGCCGCCGCCAGGGCCCCGGCCCCGGGCACCAGATCCAGGCCTTCGGCACGGTAATGCTCCACGGTGGCCGCCGCCGGTGCCGGCCCCTGGCCCATCAGCACGACGGGCTCGCCCGGGCGTTCAGCAGTGGCGAAGAGCGCGGTCATATCGCCGCCGGGGCCGTTCAAATGCGGTTCGACGACGTGGAGCACGAAGCCGGCGGCCACGGCGGCATCGAAGGCGTTGCCCCCGCGTTCGAGGACCGATTGGGCGCAGGCGGTGGCCAGCCAGTGGGTGGAGGCGCTCATGCCGAAGCTGCCGTACAGGGTCGGGCGGGTGGTGAAGGATTCCGGTGCGGTGTAGGTCACACCCCTACTGTAGGTTCCCGCAGCTGGAGGGAGGCCCCCGGTCAGTCGTTGTAGGCTGCGGACATGACGACGTGGGTTCCCGATGTGTTGGGGCCGGGGTTCGAGCAGCTCACCTTGGAGCTGCCCTCGGGCGAGGTGGCCACCCTGGTGAGGTATGGCGGGGGCATCCAGGACTGGAACGTCCCGGAACTGTCCGGGGTCGACGTCCTGTACATCCACGGGTGGTCCGACTACTTCTTCCAACGTGAGCTCGCGGAGTTCTGGCATCGGGCCGGGGCCCGCTTCTTCGCCATCGATCTGCGCCACTACGGGCGCAGCCTCCGCCAGGGGTCCACCCCGGGGTACATCACCAGCCTCGACGAGTACGACGAGGAGATCACCGCGGCGCTGGAGGCCATGGGTCGCGATTCGGCGTCCACGACCCCGTTGTTGTTGATGGGTCATTCCACCGGTGGCCTGACGGCCACGCTGTGGGCCGCCCGCCATCCGCAGCAGGTCGACGCCCTGGTCCTGAATTCCCCGTGGCTGGAGTTCCAGGGACGGGATATCGGCCGGGCCATGATGGCCCCGTTGATGCACGCCGGGTCGTGGCTGCGCCCGGCGGCCTCTTTGCCGACCATCGATCCGGGGATCTACACCCGGGCCGTCTCCAGCCAGTTCGACGGCGAATGGGACTACAACCTTCAATGGCGGCCCGAACGCGGGTTCCCGCTGACCCGGGCCTTCCTCAATGCCGTCTTTGAGGGCCAGGCCACCGTGGCCGACGGCCTGGACCTGGAGATCCCGGTCCTGGTCCTGCTTTCATCCAGGAGCTACCTGCAGCCGCGCTGGTCCGTCGAGGCCACCACCGCCGACGTCGCCCTGAACGTCGACGTCGTGGCCGAACGCGCGTCGTCCCTGGGCAGCGATGTCACCATCCGACGCATCCAGGACGCCTTCCACGACATCTTCCTCTCCCCCGCGCCCGTCCGTGCGCCGGCCTATGGGCTCATGGGCGGTTGGGCGCAGGAGGCACTGGACAGCACCAATGAATTGTGGGCCGCCCGCATCCAAGGGGCCGAGGAGCCCCGGGTCCCTCATCGTTCCGCGTGGAAGGATTTTGTCGCCGGCCTTCGCGAGCTGGTCCGCGATGCCGGCACCGGGCGGCGCTGAGACGTCTCAATCGTGCTGCTGCGGGTTCCCTTCGGGCACCGCGACTTCGGGCCGGAACCGGCCCGTGGAAAAGGCCATTCCCACGGCTCCGATGGCCAGGGGGATGAAGGGTGTGGCCAGGCTACTTTCCTGCACACCGGGCGACCACGCCCACACGACGACGGCCACCACGACGCCGGCCAGCGCGAAGTGCACGACACGGGGCAGGGGCCTCGGGGCCAGGGCGAACGCCGTGTAGGTGGAGGTCAGCAGGATCCACGCCAGGATCAGCCAGTTCTTGGCCGCTTCCTCGGGGGCGCCGGCCATGGACCAGACGATTCCCCCGGAGATGGCCATCATCACCGCCGCATACATGCTTGCCGGCCGGTTGCTGCTGATCCAGGAGGCCCCGGTCCGTGGTCCCTGTTCCGTCACGTCCGACGTCGAGGTGGCTGGGTGTTCACTCATGCCGTCGACCCTACTGCCGAGGAAGTAGAAGGTTAACCTTCGAGCGGGTCAGGTCAGCTCATCGAGACGGTCCCAGAAGGAAGCGCGCAAGGTCCGGCGGACCACCTGGATATCGGTCTTCCATTCACCGATCTGCTGGGCGCAATCCTTCAGCAGCACCCGATCGATCTCCGGTGGCAACAGCGGACGGTCGGCCTGCAGCTCGGTGAGTTCGCGCTGGGTGGTGTTGACGTACCAGTTGTCCGCGACGCTGGCCCCGACTTCACCGACGGCCCGCAAAAGGGCGCTATCGCTGGCCTCGGGGGCCCCGGCCGTGGCCGCGGCGTTCTCTCGCGTGGAGGAGTGGACCAGCTGCGGTCCTGCCGATGGCACGTGGGGCAGCGGCCCGGTGTTCGGCGGGATGCGCACCGGGGACGGACCGGGCACAGGTCGCTGCGGGCGCACCGCAGGGGCCCCGGGCTTCACCGCCTGGACCGGGTCGGTTTCCAGCACGGGCCCGGATGCTTCACCCGGGGTGTCTTCCGGCATCGGATCGGCGGTGGCATGGACCCCGGGACCGGGCATGGACCCCTTGGTCACCGACCGGGTGAACATCGCCTCGAGCAACTCGGCGGGCAGCTCCGTGATGCCATCCACGCACAGGGCCAGGTGCTCGGCCACCGAGGCCAGCCCGATCCGGGTCTCGGGTTTGCGCAGTCCAATGAGCTTGACCTGCACGCCCATGTCCTGGGCCTCCTCCACGGCCTCGGCCAGGTCGTCGTCCCCGGAGACGAGGTAGACCACCGAAACGGCTCCGCTGCGGGCCAGCCCCACCAGGTCCAGGGCCAGCCGCAGGTCCACGCCCTTCTGCTCACCGCTGTAGGAGATCCGGCCCAGCCGCACCTTCACGCCGTCGACCATGCCGATGCGCTTATGCTGATCGGTGAACAGCCCGTCCCGGGAGGCGTCATACCAATACGTGCGCAGCATCGGCAGGGCACTGTCTTCCCGGGCAATGCCGGCAATGCCCTCCACGAGTCGTTCGTAGTCCACCCGGAAGGCCGAACGCAGCGAAGTGCCCGCCGTATGCTGCCCGCCGACGGCCAACAGGAACCCGGCATCCACGAAGATCGCACTTTGAGTCGTCATGGGCCATATCCTACGGGCAGCGGCCCCGGGCCCTCCCGGCCTACCCGTTCAGGTCAGGGCGGCCAGCAGCAGTGAATCCCCCAGGCCGTCCCAGCGGCCGGTGAGCTGTCCGTCACGTCCGTCGTGTCCGTCATGCCCGGACGCCGCGTGCGGGGTGCGGTAGACGGCGAGCGCCGGACCGTCGGTGGTGATCGTCGTGACGTGCCCGGCCCCCGGTTCCTCGCTCGTGGACGGGGCAGCCCTCGTGATGTCCGGCGCCGGCGCCGCGTGATCGCCGAACCCGTGGACGACGACGGTGCTGGGCTGGAGCACCAAGGTTCCGTCGATGTCACGGAACTGGTCGGCCCCCGCCTGGCCCCGGACGATGGTCCGGGCCAGTGCCGCGGCGTAGACGGGATCACCGGTGGCGTCGTAGATCCAGCGATGCCCGAGCACCGAATGTTCCATTTCCCCGGCCAGATGTTCTTCGGCCCCGGACAGTTCGGCCCCCCGGTAGGTCAACGGCACCTGCAGGACGGTGCCGTCGGAGCGGCGGACCAGATGGGTTTCGATGCCGATCCTTTCGTCCGGGTCATCGAACCGGTAGGCGCCGATCATTTCGACGGAGTCGCCGTCGTCGACTCCCGACCAGGGTTGGCGGGCCAGCCAGGCGGTGACGATTTCTTGTTTTCCGGGGGTGAGCTCAGCACGATAGACGATGGCCATGGCTTCACCGTAGGCCAGATCAGGGACCGGGGCGACCGATCGGCCCCCGCAGCCGGGATGGTTCGGGAATCCCGCACGTCCTGCCCCATGGGCGCAGCCGATGCCGCGGGCATAGACTCTCCGCACGGTTCCATCCGCGCCACCCAGGAGGTCGTCATGCCCATGCCCGTCCCCAGCCCCGGTGCCCCCTGCTGGATCGATTTGATGTCCTCCCAACCCGAACGGGCCCGCGGCTTCTATGCAGCCGTGTTCGGCTGGACCTTCGACACCGCCGACCCGGCGCAGTCTGGCCGGTACTTCACCGCTTTCAAGGACGGCCTCCCCGTCGCCGGGATCGTGGGCAACGACGGCGAAGCCGGTCTCCCCGACACCTGGAGCACGTACCTGCGCGTGGAGGACATCGAGGCCACGCTCGCCGTTGCCGTCAGCCAGGGCGGAAAGATCATGGCCCAGACCACCGAGATCGTTCCCCGTGGCCGGGTGGCCCGGGCGCTGGATCCCTCCGGGGCTTCGGTGGGCCTCTGGGAAATCGCCGAGCACCGCGGATTCCGCCTCCATGGCGAACCGGGCGCCCCCTACTGGCATGAACTCCACGCCCGCAACTACGTGAAGACCGTGCAGTTCTACCAGCAGGTCTTCAGCTGGCAGACCACCGTCGTCTCCTACACCGACGACTTCCGCTACACGACGCTGGGCCAGGGGCCGGAGGCCAGCGCCGGAATCATCGATGCGGCCCCCTATCTGCGCACGGGCCACCCCTCCGCCTGGCAGGTCTACTTCCAGGTCGTGGACACCGAGGCAACGATCACCCGCGCGCTGGGCCTGGGAGCCAGCGTGATCGAACCGCCCGTCGACACGACGTTCGGCCGGGTCGCCGCCTTATCGGATCCGACCGGTGCACTGTTCAAGATCGCCCAGCCGTCGCCGTGAAGCCGGTCTCTGCGGGGTCCTCACTCGCTGTGGCGGCCGTAGCTGAGGACCATGTTGCCCTTGCTGGTCCGGCGGGAATCCTGCAGCACCAGTCGGGTGACCGGGTCGCTGGCTTCGAACAGATGCTTCCCCGCCCCGGCGATGACCGGGTGGACCATCAACTGCAAGGAGTCCAGCAAGCCGGCGAAGAGGAGCTGGCGGACGACCGAGATGCTGCCGCATACGGAAACGTCCCCGCCGTCGGATTGGCGCAGGTCGCGGACGAAGTCCTCCAACGGGTCCTGGATCAGCGTCGAGTTCTGCCATTCGAGCTCACCGCCCAGCGTCCGGGAGGCCACGAACTTCTCCACGGGGTTGATGAAGGCCGCAAACGGGTCGTCCTGCCCGGCCTTCGGCCAATGTCCCGCCCATTCCTGGTAGCTGTGCCGCCCGAGCAGGACGGTGTCCGTCTGCTCCATCATGGAGTTCATCCCCGCACCGAGTTCCTCGTCGAAACGGTCGAACTGCCACAGATGGGGCGATTCGACGACGCCGTCAACCGATTGGAACAGTCCTACCTTGACCTCGCGCATGCTGCCTCCGTCATCTCTTTCGGTCCTCCGCCGTCCCTGGCTCGATCATCTGCCGCCCATCGGCGGGCGTCAAGGGAGAGGCCCGGATGCCCGAGCCTCCTCGGACCGTTCAGTTGGCGAAGACGTCCTGCAGTCGCCCCCACTTGTCCCATAGGGCCACCGAGTCCCCGCCCTTATTCAGGATCGATGCCGAGCCGCCGTTGAAGTAGGCCGTGGCGGTGTTGGTTCCGGGGCCGGTATGGACCCGCAGTTCCCCGCCCGGAGGGATCCGGTAGCCGGCGCCGACCCGCAGGGTGTTGTTCGCGGCGTCGCGGAGCAGCACCCCGGAGGCGTCGATCGCATGGTCGGAGGCGTTGCGGATCACGACATGCTCCCCCGCGTCGAATGCCACGTCGTCCCCGGGCGGATCATTCACCGCCTCGGAGATCTGCAGGCCACGAGCCCGCGGGAACGGGGGCCTCCCGGCCTGGAGTCGCACGCTTTGTTGCGGGAAGTCCCCGGTCACCATGTCCACTCCCAGGTCGACGGCGATGGTGATGGCTTCGGGTGAGTTCGCCGTATAGACCCCCAGACCCAGGCCTGCCGCGTGGACCCGGTCGACCGCGCCGGGGGTCAGGGTGCGGTAGTTGGTGCCCACCGAGTCGGCGAAGCCGGACCAATCGGCCAGGGTTTGTTCATTCGGCACGGTGCCGACCAGTTGTTGCAAGTCAATTCGTGGTGCCAAGGCAGCAAACCGGCGGTTGGAGGAGGCGTCGAAACCCAGCACGTGGACCTTCCCGGCGTCCACCAGCCGTTTCCATGCCGGATGCCCGGACAGCTTTCGTGCCACGAGCGCTTCGATGCCCGGGGAGTTCTTCGGCGACTTGATCTCCAGGTACACCCCGGTCCGGCGGTTCGCGATACGGGCCAGGTCATCCAGATGCGGGATCCGCGCCCCGGTGAACCGTCGGCCGAAGGAGGAGCCGACCTCCAGAGCCCGCAGTTCCTTCCAGGTGAATGAGGTGATCGGATCCTTCTCCCGACCGGGATAGACCTCCTCGACATTGGTCGTGCGTGCCGGAGTGTTGTCATGGAAGAGGAAGGGCACCCCGTCGGCGCTGAGCTGCACATCGGTTTCGATGAAGTCGACGCCGGCAGCCCGGCCCGCCCTGAAGGCGGCCACCGTGTTTTCCGGTGCCACCCCGGCGGCTCCACGGTGCCCGATCAATAGCGGACCCGCCGACGAAGGTCGCAGTTTCGTGGCCTCCGGTGCCACGGCATGCGCCGGGGCGGCGGCGGCAGGGACCATCGCGGCCGGGATCACCAGAACCGCGACGAGGAGGATGAGGACTGTCAGCGGTCGGCGGGGTCTCGGAGAGGGCGTGAGGCAAAATGCCATGGGTTTCGGTTCCTTCGGCGTTCGGGGTGCGGGTGCTCCACGTCCATGTTGGCCACCCCGGACAACGGCCGGATCAACGGCCGGTGAACTCGTCATGAAGGCCCCCACGGCAACGGCCAAACGGTTCCGTTCATCCTCTGGATTCGGGGGATATTCGGCGTATCCTGAAGGAACCAGCAGCTTCTGCCGGGTTGACGAGGAGGTCATCATGAGCCTGTTCAGAAGGCACCGGATCCACGAGAAGGTCATTGCGCCCGCTGCACATGCCGCAAAGGCGACGGCGGAACAGACACCGGTTTCCCCGATCTACAAATATCGGGTCGACGAGGAACTGGCCACCCGGATCGCCCTGAAGGCGTATGGCGCGGGGGGCGACGGCAAACCGAACATCCCGCGGATGCCGCTCAGCGGATAGCCGACCTCGACCCCATCGACCCGCGCCACCTACCAAGGAGTGTTCATGAAGGCCCTCACCGTCACGCCGGGAAGCAAGGATTCGCTGACCCTGCAGGAGGTGGGGCCTCCCGACCCATCCGAAGGCAGCATCCTGGTCGATGCGCTGGCCATCGGGCTATGCGGGACCGACCGGGAGATCATCAACGCCGAGTACGGCACCGCCCCCGAGGGCAAGGACGTGCTGGTCATCGGCCATGAGAACCTCGGCCGGGTCCGTGAGGCCCCCGCGGGTTCCGGCTTCTCCGCCGGTGACCTGGTCGTCGGCATCGTCCGTCGCCCCGATCCCGTCCCGTGCGCTGCCTGCGCCGCGGGTGAATGGGATATGTGCTTGAACGGGAAGTACACCGAACACGGCATCGCCTCCTTGGACGGCTTCGGCCGCGAACAGTGGCGCGAGGAGCCGGGACATCTGGTCACGCTCGATGCCGCCCTGGCCGAGGTCGGGGTCCTGCTGGAACCCACGACGATCGTGGCCAAGGCTTGGGAACAGATCGAACGCATCGGATCCCGTGCCTTCTTCGACCCGAGGGTCGTCGCCGTCACCGGCGCGGGACCGGTCGGCTTGCTGGCGGCGTTGCTGGGGGTGCAGCGCGGATACGAGGTCCACGTCTACGACATCGTCACCGACGGGCCGAAACCCCGTCTGGTGGCCGATCTGGGGGCGCACTTCCATACCGACTCACTGCCGGAATCGGGGCTGGAACCCGATATCGTCATCGAATGCACCGGGGTGGCCCCGGTGATCGTGGACGCCATCGCCAACAACGGCAAGAACGCGGTCGTCTGCCTGACGGGGGTTTCGAGTGTCGGCGGGAAGACCCCGCTCGATGTCGGGCAGATGAACCGTACCGCGGTGCTGGAGAACGACGTCGTCTTCGGTTCCGTCAACGCCAACCGACGCCATTACGAGCAGGGCGCCGATGCCCTGGCGAAGGCGGACTCCGAGTGGTTGGCCCGGTTGATCAGCCGCCGCCACCCGATGGCGGACTACGCTGGGGCCTTAGAGCATCGTGACGGTGACGTGAAGGTCGTCATCGACATCGCCAAGCCCTAGCGAGCCCCGAAGGGACCCATGCAACGCAATTTCCCCCAGCTCTCCGAGCTGCGTCCGCTCATGCAGTTCGAACGCCCGAGCCTGGACTTCCGGGCCCACCGACTGGCGAAGGCGGCCGACCTCTGGGACCTGCGCCGGATCGCCCGGCGACGGACCCCCAAACCCGCTTTCGACTACGTGGATGGTGGCGCCGGGAACGAGGAGACGCTGCGCCGCAACCGGCAGGCCTTCTCCGATGTGGAGCTGGTTCCCGGGATCCTCGGCGGGCACCCCGCAGTCGATCTGTCCACGACGATCGCCGGGGCACGGTCCTCCCTGCCGGTGGGCATCGCCCCGACGGGCTTCACCCGTTTCATGCACGCCGAAGGCGAGGAGGCCGGGGTCGGGGCCGCTGCGGATACCGGCATCCCCTATACGCTCTCGACGATGGGCACCCGGTCCATCGAGGAGGTCGCCGCCTTCCAGCCCGCAGCCCGTCGTTGGTTCCAGCTCTACCTCTGGAACGACCACGCAGCCTCGCTCGACCTGGTCAACCGGGCCGCGGCCGCCGGCTACGACACCCTGATGGTCACCGTGGACACCGCCATTGCCGGTCAACGCCTGCGCGATGTGCGCAACGGCATGACCATCCCGCCGAAATTGAACCTCAAGACGGTGCTCGACGCCTCCTACCGTCCCGAGTGGTGGTTCAACTTCCTGACCACCGATTCGCTGAAGTTCGCCTCGCTCAGCGGCACCTCGCATTCACTGCCCGAACTGATCAACTCGATGTTCGACCCGACGCTGTCGCTGCAGGACCTGTCCTGGCTGCGTTCGGTGTGGCCGGGCCAACTCTTCGTCAAGGGGATCCTCACCGCGCAGGACGCGTCCAAGGCCCTGGATGCCGGTGCCGATGGCCTGATCGTCTCCAACCATGGTGGCCGCCAACTCGACCGCGCCCCCGCGAGCCTGCAGGCACTGCGCGAGGTCCGCGAGGCCGTGGGCCCCGACGTGGAACTCATCCTCGATTCGGGCCTCATGTCTGGAGGGGACATCGCCGCCGCACTCTGCGCCGGCGCCGATTTCACGCTGATCGGCAGGGCCTACATGTATGGGCTGATGGCCGGGGGGCGTGAAGGAGTGCAGCGGGCGTTGGACATCCTCGCCGAGGAGCTGCGGGTGGCCACCACCTTGCTGGGTGTCTCCTCCGTCGCCGAACTCGGCCCGCAGCATCTACGGATGCACTGGCGGGGCCCGCAGGCCCGGCCTACAGCCCGTCCTTGACCTTCAGCACGCGCAAGGCGGCCTCGTCGATCCTGGCCTTGAAGTCGGGGTCCGCCTTCGCCTCGGCGACGAGCCCAGCGGTGATGGGTCCGATGGCGGCCTGATTAACGCAGAGCATCATGGTGCCTCCGGCGTCGAAGAACTTCTTCGCCCGGGTCGCGTATTTCCAATCACGGAACTGGGTGGCATCGCACATGTCGTCGGAGATGACGATCCCGTCGAAGCCCTGGTCGTCGCGCAGCATCTTGTTGATGACGGTATCGGAGAAGGCCGCCGGGTTCTTCGCGTCGATCCGGGAGTAGTAGGCGCTGGAGAGCATGATGAAGTCCGCCCCGTCGTCGATCCCTGCCTGGAACGGCTCGAGCGTCGCGTCCTCGCGGGTCGTGACGGTGTCGGTGACCCCGTGGGAGACGTCGGTGTTCCGGCTGACCCGCCCCAGCCCGGGATAGTGCTTCATGACCGGGGCGACTCCCGCGGATTCCATTCCCGCGGCAAAGGCCGAGGACCCGGCCTGGGCGCTGCCCGGGGTCTTTCCGTATTCCCGCCCGAACGCGCCGATCGGGGCGTTGGCGGCACCGATGGAGGCAGGAACGGTATCGGCGACCGGGGCCAGGTTGATGTTGATGCCCGATTGCGCCAGTTCCTTCCCCCAGCCGGTGGCCCGGCGTTCCAGTGTCTTCGGATCCCAGGAACCCTGGGTCAGTCCGGCGGGGATGGTGGAATAGCCGGGGCCCTTCAGGACCTGGACCTTGCCGCCCTCCTGGTCGGTGGAGATGAACTGCCCGACCCCACCGGTGGTCTTCTTCGAGACGGTCGCCTTGATCTTCTTCACCGCCGCGGCGGTGCCCTTCAGCCCCACGGTGCTGCGGCCCTTGAGGAAGACGTTGCCCACATGGTTCTTCTGCAGGATCCCCAGGTCCGAGGCGGTGGCTCCCGTGGCGGGGACCCCCATCATGAGGACCTGCCCCACGCGTTGTTCCAGACTCAGGGTGTCGAGGCGCTCCTGCGCGGCGGTTTCCGCCGCGGGAGTCCCGGGCGAGGCCGCATCCGCCGAGGCCGGGGTGGAACCCGCATGGCCCGGGGTTTGCGTCGCGGCCGGGGACCCGGTCCCGGACGAACTGGCACCGGACGAAGCAGCACCGGCGGATCCGCTGGAAGCGGTCCCGGCCCCCGGCGTCGTGCAGGCGGCCAACGGCAGGGCGGCGCAGATCAACGCGGCCGTGGCCACGTTCCTCAAATGTCTTTTCATCATGCCCTTTCGGCGGGTTCGCAGGCAGACCTGAGGCTCCAGTGTAGTTGGGGTCCGCTCTGGCCTCGTGGCTACTGCCCCGCCAGCACGCCCAGGACGATGAACCCGGAAATCGCGAAGAACGGCAGGCACAACACGGCATTGAGGACCCGATGCTCGTTGATGATCGCCACGAACTCCCGCAGGAAGGCGCTGGGGACGTAGTAGCGGGCGGTCGGGGACCCGACCACCTGGGCATCGACGTCGTATTTGCGGGCCAACAAGGCTGCCCGCAGCACATGATAATTATTGGTCACCACCAGCAACGGTCCGGGACGCCCCGCGGCGTTCTGGACCTCGCGGGAGAAGCGCAGATTCTCCCGGGTCGTCTTCGCCTGGTTCTCCGGGACGACGTCGGCCGCGGGAATTCCTGCCTCGTACAGGTATTCGGCCATCCCCTCCCCTTCGGTCCGCGACTCGTCGTGGCCCTGGCCTCCCGAGGGGATCAGCACCGGTTTCGGATCCGGTGCCTGCCGATGGAGTTCAACCGCCTTGTCCAGCCGGCTGGCCAACAGCGGGGGGACCTTTCCGCCGATCAACCGCGAGCCCAGGATCGTGATGGCTTCGGGGTGGATGTCGTGCTCCATGCGGCCGTAGGCCACGGCGTAGGCGAGGAAGATGACGAAGACGACCCCGAGATAGCCGCAGAGGAAGAAGAGCAGGAACGCCAGTCCCACCAGCAGGGGCTGGAGCGTGAGCACCAGCAGCAGGGCGAGGACCGGCAGCACGAGCATCGCGATGCCCAGCACCAGGGTCAGCAGGTTCCCCAGCCGGCGGCCCTCGCTGCGCATCATGGTCAGCCCGTTGGCGATGAGGAATCCGGCCAGGACGATCACCGCCAACGGCACCAGGGCGAGGATGCCCAGGGTGATGTAGTCGAAGACCGGGGACCAGCTGCTCAACAGGGCCGTGGCCCCGGTGAGTGCGAACCAGATGGCTGCGACCAGGACGACGCCGTTGCGCAGCATGCGCCGGTCCTTGCGGCGCAGCCAGACGTAGAGCAGGCCCAACAGGGCGGCAATGATCAGGAAACTCACCCGGCCAGACTAGCAAGGCAGCCTGACTAGACTGGAGCCGTGCAGCAGAGTCCAAAATCCCCGCCGGGCAGTACCGATGCCTCCATCGCCGCTCTCTACCACTATCCAGTCAAGGGCCTGTCCCCGCAGCCGCTCTCCGAGGTCGGGCTCCACGCCGGGCACGGCTTCCCCGACGACCGGATCTACGCACTCGCCCGGGCCGGGGGGAAGTACGTCCCGGACACGGCGCAGAACCTGGGCAAACAAAACTTCCACGTCCTGGCCCGTGACTTCGCGCTGGCCGGATTGCGCAGCCACTACGACTCCTCCTCACGGACGATCTCTCTCACCCGCCCGCAGGGTGATGACGCAGAGGCGGTACACGCCGATCTGTCCACCTCCACCGGCCGCGACCGGTTGGCGTCGATGGTGGCCGAACTGCTGGGTCTGGCCGGGGACGCCGCGCCGGTCATCGCCCACGAATCCGGCCGGCGTTTCCCTGATCTGCTCTCCAAGGGCGATGAGGAAGCCCAAGCCGTGTCCATCATCAACCTGGCCTCCGTCCGTGAACTGGCCCGGATCACCGGCGTCCCGGTGGACCCGCTGCGTTTCCGCGCCAACATCTACCTCGACGGATTGCCGCCCTGGGCCGAACGGCACCTGCCGGGCCGTTCGATGCTGGCCGGAGGTGCCCGGCTGGAGGTCTTCCAGGAGATCGGCAGGTGCCCGGCCACCGAAGTGGATCCGGTGAGCTCGAAACGTGATCTGCCGGTCCTGCAATTGCTCCACGACGCCTTCGGGCACACCATCATGGGCGTCTACGCCCACGTGCGGACCGATGGAACGCTCACCCGGGGCACTGCCGTCGTTCGGGAATAACCATGGCCGGGACCGGGTGGGCAGGACTACGATCAAACCACGTCGACCCCCCGGATGGAGGCAGCAATGACCGATCCCTCCACCGGTTCCCTGCGCACGGAGGCCTATATCGACGGCCGGTTCCGTCCCGCCGCCGGCGGGGCCACGTTCACGGCGCTCTCCCCCGCCACCGGTCAGCCGATTGCCCGGGTGGCCGCCTGCGGGCCCGCGGACGTCGATGCCGCCGTGGCCAGCGCCCGCACCGCCTTCGATTCCGGCGTCTGGTCCGATGCCGACCCCATCGAACGCCAGCAGGTGCTGCTGCGCCTGGCCGATCTCATCGAGGCGGCCACCGCCGAGCTGGCCGGGCTGGAATCGGTGGATGCGGGCCGTCCGCTGGCCGACTGCCACGAGTTCGACCTCCCCGACACGATCGGCACCATCCGCTGGTATGCCGAAGCCATCGACAAGGTCTTCGGCAAGGTCGCCCCCACCGGGCCCGGGGCGCTGGGACTCATCGTCCGCGAGCCGATCGGTGTGGTCGGGGCGGTCCTGCCCTGGAACTTCCCGGCCGCCATGCTCGCCTGGAAGATGGCCCCGGCCCTGGCCGCCGGGAATTCGTTGGTGGTCAAACCCCCCGAGTTGGCTTCCCTGTCCACCTTGCGGATCGCAGAACTGGCCACCGAGGCAGGCGTACCCGACGGGGTGTTCAACGTGGTTCCCGGGCTCGGGCCCGTTGCCGGGAAGGCCCTGGGCCTGCATATGGACGTCGATATGATCTCCTTCACCGGTTCCACCTGGACCGGCCGGGAATTCCTGCGTTACGCCGCCGAGAGCAACCTGAAGAACATCACCTTGGAATGCGGGGGCAAGTCGCCGCAGATCGTGCTGGCGGATAACGCCGACCGCCTGCCCCAGGTGGCCGCCGATCTGGCCGAGGCCGCGTTCTGGGCTTCTGGGCAGAACTGTTCGGCGGGTTCACGGATCCTGGTGCATGAATCGCTCAGGGCCGACTTCGTGGCCGAGCTGGTGCGCCAGGCCGGCCAGCGGATCGTCGGGGACCCCGCCGAACCCGAGACGATCCTCGGTCCGCTGATCGAGGCCGACGCGCTGGCCAGGGCCCTGCGTTTCATCGAAGATGCCCGCACGGCCGGGGCCCGGATCGCCGCCGGAGGACGGGCCCTGTTCGAAGACAGCGGCGGCTGGTATCTCGGCCCGACCGTCATCGACGAGGTCACCGCCGGGATGGCGATCGCCCGTGAGGAGGTCTTCGGCCCCGTCGTCGCGGTGATCGGGTTCCAGGACGAGGCCGAGGCGTTGGCCCTGGCCAACGACACCACCTACGGGTTGGCCGCGACCATCTGGTCCCACGACATCGATCGGGCCATCCGGCTGGCCCGTGGGGTGCGGGCCGGCACCGTGGCCGTCAACGGCTACAGCGAAGGCAACATCACCACCCCGTTCGGTGGCTACCGGGCCTCGGGCTTCGGGGGGCGCGACAACGGGTTGGAAGCCTTGGAACAGTACACCCAGCTCAAGACGATCTGGGTGACCGTCAGGTCGTGATGACCACGATCAGGGCCAGCACGCCCAGGATCATGACGGCGCCGGCGGTCCAGAAGATGGCGGCCACATCGGCCTCCAGGCGCCCCTCGGCGATGCCACGGGTGCGGGCGGAGTAACGGCGGCGCTGCGTCACGTAGATGGACAGCGCCCCCAGGCCCCCCACGGCCACCAGGATCAGGATCGAGGGGCCGTAATGGTGCATCCAGCGCATGAACACGGCGCTGACCACGAACAGCGACAACGTGGTCCGGCCCCAGGACATGACGGTGCGTTCGGGTTGCAGTCCCGGGTCCTGGTGGCCGCGCGTGATGGGGATGGTCATCGAGGGACCTATCCGGAGACGACGAGGACGACGACGATGACCGCCGCGGCCAGTGCCCCGCCGATGCCCAGCAGCGGCACGATCGCCGGGAACGGCAACGGACGGTGGTTGCGCATGCTCGACTCGATCCGCAGCCAGCGGAACACCGCCCCGGCACTGATCAGCAGACCCAGGCAGATGACCAGGATCGAGATGGCCTTGCGCAGGTCGGTGGGAAAGGCGTCGAAGGCGAAGGCCTCCAAGGCGATTCCACCGGCCAGGAAGGCCAGCGAAGTGCGGATCCAAGCCAGGAACGTGCGTTCGTTGGCCAGGGTGAACCGCGGGTCGGGTTCGTTGCCGCTGGGTAGCGCCTTGCGTGCCAGCCATCCGCGTTCGCCTTCGTCGGCCACCGTCGTCCTCCCGCTGTTGCCCCAGCCGCCACCGGCTGCTCTCGCTGGAAATCCTACCGGTCACAGGCCTCGCCCGCCGGGTGGAAACCGTGCGGGGAATAATGACGACCGCATCACGTTAACTTGAGTGACATACACTCAGGTCTATACTTGAGCGTAAGACACTCAAGTTCCTTGGAGGGAAAATGCCAGCGTTCTTCGGACCCACCGGATCGGGAAGCGGCTCGTTTGATGACTTCCTGGCCCGCTACCTGCAGGGCCAGCGAGCCGCAGCCGCAGGCCGCCCCATCGACATCACCCGGCTACTCAGCCGGCGCACGCACGAACTGCTCGGGCAGGCGGCGGCCTTCGCCGCCGAACACGGCCATGCCGAGGTCGACGCCCTGCACCTGCTGCGGGTCCTCGTGGCCCAGGACGGGCCGGCCGCCCAGTTGCGGGCCGGCGGCATCGACGTGGAGGCCATCGCCCGCAACGCGGAACAGCGTCTGCCGCAATCCTCCGACCGCCCCACCGGCGGGGCCCCGGCACTGACGGCTTCGACCCAACGGGCCCTGCTCGACGCCCGCCAGGTCGCCCGCGCCTTCGGCTCGACCTACATCGACCCCGAGCACCTCTTCGTCGCCTTCGTCGTCAACCAGGACTCCCCCGCCGGGCAGGTCCTCGCCGCCTCCGGGGTGACCCCCGAAACGTTGCAGAACATCGGGGCCGCCGCCCAGCAGGAAGCCTCCGGCCCCCAGGACGGCCCCGCGCAGACCGGGGCCCCGACCGATTCACCGACCCCGATGCTGGACACCTACGGCACGGATCTGACCGCACTGGCCCTCGAGGAGAAACTGGACCCCGTGATCGGCCGGCAGGAGGAGATCGAGCAGACCATCGAGATCCTGGCCCGTCGCATGAAGAACAACCCGGTGCTCATCGGCGAAGCCGGCGTCGGCAAGACCGCCGTCGTCGAGGGCCTGGCCCAGGCCATCACCGCCGATTCGATCCCCGCCCAGCTGCAGGGCAAACGCGTCATCTCCCTGGACCTGCCGGGCATGCTCGCCGGCACCCGCTACCGCGGGGACTTCGAGGAACGCCTGACCAAGACCATGGACGAAATCGCGGCCGGGGACGGCGAGTACATCGTCTTCATCGACGAGCTGCACAACGTGGTCGGCGCCGGCGGCTCCGGGGAAGGCGGCATGGACGCCGGGAACATCCTCAAGCCGCGGCTGGCCCGCGGGGAACTGCGGCTCATCGGCGCCACCACGTTGGCCGAGTACCGCAGCGTGGAGAAGGACCCGGCATTGGAGCGCCGCTTCCAGCCCGTCACGGTCGGCGAACCCTCCCAGGAGGATTCCGTGAAGATCCTCACCGGTCTGGCCGGCCGCTACGCCGAACACCACCAGGTGACCTATACCGAAGGTGCCCTGCGGGCCGCCGTCGACCTCTCCTCCCGCTATCTCACCGACCGTTTCCTGCCCGATAAGGCGATCGACCTGATCGACCAGGCCGGGGCGCGTCTGAGCCTGCGGCGCGGCCCGACCGTCGACGTCCAGGCGCTGCGCCGCGAGCTGGAGACCCTGCGCGAACGCAAGAACGACG